>JAKABB010000079.1 GCA_021802045.1 bacterium | reverse complement strand
CCCGGCCTGTGGGGGCGGTCCCGAGCGCGCCCACGGGCCGGGCGGGCCAGGCCCTCCGGACGCAGCGACGCCGCCGCCCGCGGCCCGGCCACCGCCTCCACCAGGCCCTCCAGCACCACCGCCAGCCCGAACCCGCCCGCATCCACCACCCCCGCCTGGCGCAGCACCTCCAGCTGCTCCGGGCTGCGCTCGACCGCGGCCCAGGCCTCGCGAGTCGCGGCCACCAGCACCACCGGGAGCGCCGCCCCGCCCTCGGCCACGTTGGCGGCCTCCTGGGCCGCGTCCCGCATGACCGACAGGATGGTGCCGTTCTTGGGCTTGCGCACGGCGCGGTGGGCCACGGTGGCGGCGGCGTCCAAGGCGCTGGCCAGCACCGGCCCGTCCAGGGTCGCGGCCGACCGGCAGCCCTGGGCGAATCCGCGCAGGATCTGGGAGAGGATCACCCCGGAGTTGCCGCGGGCGCCCATGAGCGAGCCCTGGGCGGCGGCGGCGGCCACCTCCGCCACGCCGGGCTCCCCGGGCAGGGTCCGGACCTCGCTGCAGGCCGCCTGGAGGGTCAGGAACATGTTGCTGCCGGTGTCGCCGTCCGGCACCGGGAAGACGTTGAGGTCGTCGATGTCATCTCGGGCCGCGCCCAGCCGCGCCAGGGCCCCCTCCAACCCCCGGGCCAGGCGCGCGCCGTCGCAGCGGGCGACCGGCCACCGTCCGGCTCTGGGCTCACCCAGCGCCATGGGCGCGCTCCGCCTCCGGACGCTCCTCGCGGCGGATCCCCTGGACGTTGACGTTGACCGCGGCCACAGCGATCCCCAGGTGGTGCTCCACGGCGTAGCCCACCGCGCTGATGAGGTTGTGCGCCACCTCCGAGATCCGGACCCCGTGCTCCACGATGATGTAGAGGTCCAGGACGATGCCGCTCTCCCCGCCGCGGAGGTCGATGCCGCGGTCCACCTGCTCGCGGTTGAGCAGCTCCGCCAGGCCGTCGCGCAGGCCGCGGCCGGCCATGCCCACCACCCCGTAGCACTCGCTGACGGTGGTGGCCGCGATCGCGGCCACCACCCGCGGGGCGATGCGGACGGTGCCCTGGGGATGGGTCTGGATCAGGGGCCTCAGCGACCGGGAACGGGCGGGCGTGCTCATGGCTGGCCCCATCTTCCCCCACCGGGGGACGCGGGGGCCGGGGCGCGCGGCGCCCGATCGAGGCCCGCTGCTACACTGGCCGGGCGCGGGGCGGGTCGGCAGGGGGCCGGTCGCCGCCGCGGATCCCGCCCAGCCCGTCCCGGCGCAGCCCGCGGGCGGTGCGGCCCAAGGGCGCGGGCGGCCTCCAGATGCATCACCCCGGGGTAGGAAACATGGCCAAGCGGTGCGAGCTGTGCGGGAAGGGACCGGCGGCGGGCAAGAACGTCAGCCACTCCAAGGTCCACACCCTGCGGCGCTTCATGCCCAACCTGGTCGTCGCCCACCTCGCCCCCAAGGGCGAGCGGGTGGCCCGGCGGATGCGGGTCTGCACCCGCTGCCTGCGCACCAGCTCCAAGTCGGCCTAGGCGTCCCGTTCCACCGGCCCGGGGGACAACGGGTCTCCCTCGCGCAGCCGCCGCAGCAGGGTCGCCATCTCGATCGCCGTCTCGGCGGCGTCATGCCCCTTGTTGCCCATCTTGCCCCCAGCCCGGTCCAGGGCCTGCTCCAGGGTGTCCGTGGTCAGGACCCCGAAGGCCACCGGTACCCGGTGGCGGACGGCGGTCCCGGCCAGGCCCCGGGCGGCCTCGGCGGCGACGAAGTCGAAGTGGGGGGTGCTGCCTCGGATGACCGCCCCGAGGGCGATGACGGCGTCGACGCCACCACGGGCGGCGACCTCCTCGACCACCAGCGGCAGCTCGAAGCTGCCCGGGACCTCGATCACCCGGACCGCCTCCTCGACGGCCCCGTGCCGCCGCAGGGTCTGCAGGGCCCCCGCCAGCAGGCGGTGCCCGACCAGGTCATTGAAGCGGGCCAGCACCACTGTGAACTGGAGGCCCCGGGCGTCCATGCCACCGCTCAGCGTCGTCATCCGGCCGGCCTCCCGTCGCTCTGGTCGCGGCCCGAGGGGATGCTGTCGCCCGCGGGCGGCGCCTCCTCCTGGAGGAGGTGCCCCAACTTCTCCTGCTTGACCCGCAGGTAGCGTGCATTGTGGGGGTTGGAGGGGATGGAGATGGGCACCCGCTCGACCATGGTCAGCCCGTGTCCCTCCAGCCCGTAGTACTTCCGGGGGTTGTTGCTCATGACCCGCAGGCCCCGCGCCCCCAGGTCGGCCAGGATCTGGCTGCCGATCTGGTAGTCGCGACTGTCCGCGGGCAGCCCCAGCTCCAAGTTGGCCTCCACGGTGTCCAACCCCCGGTCCTGGAGGGCGTAGGCCCGCAGCTTGTCCATGAGGCCGATGCCCCGGCCCTCCTGGCGCAGGTAGACCACGACGCCCGCCCCCAGGGCGGCGATCTGGCGCATGGCCTGGTGCAGCTGCTCCTGGCAGTCGCAGCGACGCGACCCGAAGACATCCCCGGTGAGGCACTCGCTGTGCACCCGCACCAGCACCGGGTCACGCAGGGGCAGGCCCCCGTAGACCAGGGCCAGGTGGACCGCCCCGGTGATCCGGTCGGCGTACCCCACCGCGTCCCAGGGGCCCAGATCCGTGGGGATCTGGGTCGTCGCCCCCCGGGTCACCAGCTGCTCGGTGCGCCGACGGTAGGCGATGAGGTCGGTGATGGCCAGGATGGGGATGCCGCGCTCCTGGCTGAACCGCTCCAGGTCCGGCCGCCGGGCCATGGTGCCATCCGGGTTGGCGATCTCGCAGATGACACCGACCGGCTCGCACCCCGCCAGGCGGGCCAAGTCCACCACCGCCTCGGTCTGCCCCGCGCGCTCCAGCACCCCGCCCGGCCGCGCCCGCAGGGGGAAGGTGTGCCCGGGACGGGCGAAGTCGGCTCCGGTCGCCTCGGGGTCGGCCAGCAGCCGGATGGTCGCCGCGCGGTCGTGGGCGCTGATCCCGGTCGAGACCCCGTGGCCCACGGCGTCGACCGTGACCGTGAAGGCGGTGCCGAAGCGGGAGGTGTTCTCGGTCACCATGGGGGGCAGGTCGAGCGCGTCCAGCCGCGACCCCTCCGCGGCGACGCAGATCAGGCCCCGGGCGTGGGTCATCATGAGGTTGACCGCCTCGGGGGAGATGAACTCGGCGGCGAGCGCCAGGTCGCCCTCGTTCTCCCGGTCCTCGTCGTCGACGATGATGACGAAGCGCCCGGCGGCGAACGCCGCCAGGGCCTCGTCCACGGTGCTAAGAGGCATGCCCGTCAGCTCCCGGCCCGGCCGGCGGCCGCCCGGTGGGGCTCCAGCAGCCGTTCCACGTACTTGCCCAGGAGGTCGGCCTCCAGGTTGACCTCCGTCCCCACGGCGTAGGCCCCGGCCACCGTGACCGCCAGGGTGTGGGGGATCAGGGCGACGGCGACCGTCTCCGCCTCCACCGCCGCCAGGGTCAGCGAGCAGCCGTCCACGGCCAGCGAGCCCTGGGCCACGCAGTAGCGCAGCACCGCCGGCGGGACGGCGATGGTCAGGCGGACCGCGTTGCCCTCGGGCCGGCGGGCGGCGATGCGGCCCACCGCGTCGACGTGGCCGCTGAGCAGATGGCCCCCCACCGGTGCCCCGAAGGCCAGTGCCGCCTCGCAGTTGACGGCGGCCCCCGCCGCCAGCCCGGCCAGGGTGGTGCGCCGCGCCGTCTCAGGCATGACGTCGGCGACGACGCCCCGCGGGTCCAGCTGGACCACCGTCAGGCAGCAGCCGTTCACCGCCAGGCTGTCGCCGACGCGCAGCCGCTGGCGCAGCCCGTCGGGCACCTGCAGCGACAGGCCGCCGGCCGAACCGGCCAGGCCCTGCCGCACCACCCCCAGCGCCTCCACGATTCCCGCGAACATTCACACCTCCCCCGTGATGCACAGGTCCTCGCCGCACCGCTCCACGGTCCACTCCCGCAGCCGGACCGCAGCCCCCAGCGGGCCGATGCCCGGGCCCCCGATGGCGTCGGGGGCGGTCGCGCCGCCCACCAGCAGGGGGGCCAGGAAGGCCACCACCCGGTTGGCCAGCCCCGCCACCAGCGCCGCGCCCAGCAGGGTGCTGCCCCCCTCCACCAGGCAGCTGGTGACGCCCCGGGCCGCGAGCTGGGCCAGACCGTCGCGCAGGTCCGGGTGGCCCTCCGGCCCGGCGCAGGTCAGCACCTCGACCCCGGCGGCCTCCAGGGCGGCCCGCCGGTCGCGGGGAGCCTCGCGGACGGTGAGCACCACCGGCGGGGGCCCATCGACGCGCAGCGCGCGGGCGGTGGGCGGCACCCGCAGGCGGCCGTCGGCCACCACCCGCCGCGGCTGGCGTCCAGGGCGGTCCGGGAGGCGCGTGGTCAGCAGCGGATCGTCGGCCAGGACCGTGCCCGACCCCACCAGGATGGCGTCGTGCTGATGGCGCAGGGCGTGGGCCGCTGCGCGGGCGTCCGGCCCCGTGATCCAGCGCGACTCTCCGTCGACGGTGGCCAGCTTGCCGTCCAGGGTCATGGCGAACTTCAGGGTCACGAAGGGCAGGCCGGTGGTGATCCAGGTGGCGAAGGGCGCGATCAGCCGGCGCGCCTCGGCGGCGTGCGCCCCCACGGTGACCGGGATCCCGGCGGCCCGCAGGGCCGCCACCCCCCGGCCGTCGACGAGTGGGTTGGGGTCCAGGGTGGCGACGTGCACCGACCCCACGCCGGCGGCGATCAGCCGCTCGACGCAGGGCCCGGTGCGCCCGGCGTGGGCGCATGGCTCCAGGGTCACGTGCAGGGCGGCGCCCCGAGCCCGGGCCCCGGCCGCCTCCAGGGCCGCGACCTCGGCGTGGGGACCCCCGGCCCGCTGGTGGAAGCCCTCGCCCACCACCCGTCCGTCGGCCACCAGCACCGCGCCGACCATGGGATTGGGGCTCTGGCGGTGGTCGGAGCGGCGGGCCAGCTGCAGGGCGTGCGCCATCGGGTCGCGCACCAGCGGCGCCACGGCGACGGGCGGGTCGGGCATGGGGTCCTCCGTCGACGCGGCAGGGAGCCCACGCCGACCGGGACGCCCGGTCCGACCTGTCCTCTCCCATCCAGACTCGGCCCCGACCACCACCGCTGGCCAGGACCATACTGTCGGCCTCGGAGTTCCACCGAGTCCTGCCCCGCCGCCTGGGTCACCCCTGGCCGCCGGGCTCGCGGGCTGTCACCGCCGGTCGGGATTCGCACCCTGCCCCGAAGACGCCCCGAGCGTAGCACAGCGCGGGGCCCCGCCCGCCGCCGTCACCCCACCGGGAGGCGCAGGCGGCGCGCGGCGCGGGCCAGCTGCGCCGGCCGGGGGACGAGCTCCGCCCGCAGCTGGCCGCAGGCCGCGGCGGCCTGGTCGCCCCGGGAGAATCGCACCGAGGCTCGCCCCCCGACGGCGGCCGCGAACTGCCGGACCTGGGGCGGCGACGGGGTCGCGAGGTCACTGCCGGGGATGCGGTTCATGGGGATCAGGTTGACGTGCGCCCCCGTCTGCTCCGCCAGCCGGCGCAGGCCGAGCGCGTCCTGCGGGCGGTCGTTGACCCCGGCGATGAGCACGTACTCCAGGCTGAGCCGGCGGCCACTGGCGGCGGCGTAGCGGACGCCGGCGGCGAGGCAGTCGGCCAGGGGGTAGCGGGCGTTGATCGGGACCAGGCGCGTGCGCAGGTCGTCGTCCACCGCGTGCAGAGAGATCGCCAGGCGCAGGGGCAGCCGCTCGGTGGCCAGGCGGTCGATGGCCGGCACGATGCCGCTGGTGGAGATCGTGATCCGGCGGGCGGCCACCCCCCAGCGGATCAGGGCCCGCACCGAGTCCAGGGTCGGCTGGTAGTTCTGCAGCGGCTCGCCCATCCCCATGTAGACGACGTGGCTGGCAGGCGGCAGCCCCGCCCCATGCCAGGCGCGGCCCGCGATCAGGACCTGATCGGTGATCTCGGCCGCGGTCAGATGGCGCCGCAGTCCCAGCTGCCCGGTGGCACAGAAGGCACAGCCCACGGCGCACCCCACCTGGGTGCTGACGCACACCGTCCGGCGGGGGTGGGCCGGGGGCCGGGCGGGGTAGGTCATGGCCACCGTCTCCACGGTCTGCCCATCGGCGGCGCGCAGGAGGAGCTTGTGGGTGAGGCCCCGGTCCGCGGTGCGCGTGGCCACCTCCGTCAGGACGCCGAACCGCAGACGGGCGCCGAGGTGGTCCCGCAGGGCGGCGGGCAGGAGGGTCATCGCTTCGAAGCCGGCGGCGCCGCCCCGCCAGGCCGCCTGGCGGATCTGCGTCACCCGGTAGCGCGGTTCACCCGCCTCCGCCGCCACGCCCGCCAGCCGGGCGTCGTCGGCGATGGCCAGGGCCAGGGCGTCGCTCACGGGCCGACGGTCGGGCGGATCAGGCTCAGCAGCTCGCCCCGGGTCCTGGGGTCCTGCCGGAAGATGCCGGTCATGCAGCTGGTGACGGTCCGGCTGCCGCGCTGGGCCACGCCCCGCATGCTCATGCACAGCTGGCTGGCCTCGATCACCACGGCCACGCCCCGAGGCTCCAGGTAGCGCTGCAGGGTCTCGGCGATCTCGGTGGTCAGCCGCTCCTGCACCTGCAGGCGGCGGGCGAAGACCTCCACCACCCGGGGCAGCGTGCCCAGGCCGACGATCCGGCCCCGCGGGATGTAGGCCACATGGACCACCCCGTGGAAGGGCAGCAGGTGGTGCTCGCACAGGCTGTAGAGCTCGATGTCCTTGACCAGCACCATCTCGTCGTAGCGCTCCTCGAAGATCGCCCCGCGCAGGATGGCGTCGAGGTCCTGGCCGTAGCCGCTGGTGAGGGCCGCCAGGGTCTCGGCCACCCGCCGCGGGGTCGCCGCCAGCCCCTCCCGGTCGGGGGCCTCGCCGCAGAGGCGCAGCAGGGTCGCCACCGCGGCCTCGGCCTCGGGCCCGAGCGTCGGCCGGGCGGCCGCCGGGTCGAGCTCAGGTCTCTCGTGCCGGTCAGCCGCCGCACCGGAGGAAATGGACATCGTGCGGGCCCAGCGTCGCACATCGACCGCCGGCGCGGCGACCACGGTCCCGCCCCGGGTTCACCCGGCCGCCGCCACCGCCGGGCCGCCCGGCCGGCCCGATCCGGCTCCCAGGACCTCCAGCCGCCGCCGCAGGGCCACCGCCGCCGCGGTCCCCTGGCGGATGCAGGCGGGCAGGCCGACGCCCCGGAAGGCGGCGCCGGTCACCGCCAGCCGCGGCACCCGCGCCAGGTCGGCCTCGGCCGCCGCCAGCCGCTCCAGGTGTCCCACCGCGTACTGCGGCAGAGCCTGGGGCCAGCGGGTGATGCTGACCGCTCGCGGCCCAAGGCGCAGCCCGAGGGCCTGGCGCAGCTCCAGGTGGACGGCGGTGACCAGGGCCGCGTCGCTCATCGCCAGCCCCTCCGCGGCCCGCGGGCCGCCGACCGACGCCCGCAGGAGCACGGTGCCCTCGGTGGCCAGGTGCGGCCACTTGCGGTCCACGGCCGTGCAGGCGGTGATCAGGCGGCCCTCGCCGCGCGCCACCAGGAAGCCGCTGAAGGGCGCCCGCCCCGGCAGCCCCGACGCGGGGTAGGCCAGGGTCACCACCGCCACCGGGGCGTAGGCGATGCCCCCGAGCACCGCCGCGGCCGCCGGGGCCAGGCCCGCCAGCAGCCGCGCGGCCTCGAAGGCCGGGGTCGCCACCAGCACCCCGTCCGCGACCAGGGGGCCGCGGGACGTCTCCACCCGGACCAGCCCGTCGTCGGTCAGGCCCAGCGCCCGGGCCGGCGTCGCCAGGTACACCGCGCCGAGCGGCAGCGCCGCCGCGGCCGCCCCGACCAGGCGGTCCAACCCGCCCCGGACGGTCTGGAAGATCGGGCCGGCGGGGCCACGGCGCGCCGCCGTCCGGCGCGCCGCCCGCAGCCCGCGCACCAGGCTCCCGTGCTGGCGCACCGCCTCCAGGAGCTGGGGGGCGACCGCAGCCACGCTCATGGTCTCCGCCGCCCCGGCGTAGATCCCGCCGAGCAGGGGGTCGACCAGCCGCTCCATGACCTCCGGGCCCAGCCGGGCCCGCACGAAGGCGCCCAGCGGCGCGTCCGCCTCCGGGGGCGCCACCCGCACCCAGGGCTCGACCGCCGCCCGCGCGATCCCGGCCGCCGAGAGCACCCCCTCGCGCCACAGCCGCCAGGGGAAGACCGGGGCGCCCAGGACCAGGTCGGGCGGCAGCGCCCGCAGCCGCCCCCCCACCCAGACCCGGGCGGCGGTGGTGCCGGGCTCGACCAGGTCGTCGCCGAGACCGAGCCGTCGGCAGAGGGCGGCCGCCTCGGGGACCCGGGCCAGGAAACCGTCCGGCCCGCACTCGACGGCCCGATCCTCGATGGAGCCGGTGCGGATCTTGCCCCCCAGCCGGTCCTCGGCCTCCAGGAGGGCGACCACCACCGGCTGGTCCCCGTCCCCGGGCCGGGCCAGGGCCAGCGCCGCCGCCAGCCCGGTGATGCCGCCCCCGATCACCGCCACCCGAAGGGCGGCCGGCGGCCCCGACCCACTCACGCGGCCGCCTGCTCCACCACATCGGCCAGGGCCCCGCAGAAGTCCGGGTCGGCGTTGGGGGACGGGGTCCGCAGCAGGCGGACGCCGAGGCGCCGAGCGGCGGCCTGGGCCTGGATGTCGATGTCGTACAGGATCTCCAGGTGGTCGGCGGTGAACCCGCAGGGGCAGGAGACCACCGCCGGGCGCCCCTGCTCCCGGGCGGCGCCGATGACCTCCAGCAGGTCCGGCCCCAGCCACGGCTCCCCCGTCGTCGAGGCGCTCTGCCAGGCGGTGGTCCAGCGGGCCAGCCCCACCCGCGCGGCGACCGCCGCCCCCGTCTCGGCGACCTGGTCCGGGTACGGGTCGCCCATGGCCCGGGTCCGCGTCGGCAGGCTGTGGGCGCTGAAGACGACCAGGGCCTCCTCCCGCTCCGGTGCCGGCAGCTGGGCCAGGGTGTCGCCCACCCGGGTCGCGAGCACGTCCAGGAAGGCTGGGGCCAGGTGCCAGGAGCGCACCGGCAGGTAGGGGAGACCGGGGGTCGCCCGGTCCACCGCCGCCGCCGCCCGCTGGTGGTACTGGCCGACGCTGAGGGCGGAGTAGTGGGGGGCCAGCACCAGCCCGACGACCGCGCTCACGCCCTGGGCCAGGAGCGCCGGGACCGCCTCCTCGATGAACGGGGCAGCGTGCTTCATCCCGGTGGCGACCTGGAATCGACCCGGCCGGCGCCCGTCCAGCGCCGCCTGGAGCCCGGCGGCCTGGGCCTGCGTGATCTGGAAGAGCGGCGACTGTCCACCGATGGCAGCGTACCGCCGCTGCAGCTCGGCCAGGCGCTCGGGCGACGGTGGCCGGCCCCCGCGCATGTGGGTGTAGTAGGCGGCGACCTCCTCGGTCCGCCGGGGGGTGCCGTAGGCCATCAGAAGCACGCCAAGGGTCACGGGCCACCTCCGATCCGGATTGCATCCATGGGGCGAGCGGGGGCCGTCCGTCCGGTCCCGCCCCCGGCGCCAGGGACGAGCGGCGGGACACGTTGCCCCCCATGCACTGTAGCCAGACGACCGGCGGGGAGGCGCGCCGCGGCGGCGGTACAGTAGGGGGCTCGGGGAGGGGCGCTGGAGGATCGACCCTTGACCGAGGCGGCGCAGACCGACCAGCCGACGGCGCCCGGCGCGCAGCTCCTGGCCGGCGCCCACACCGTGCTCGGCGCCCCGGCGGCCCTGCGGGACCGCCTGCTGCGGGAGGTGCCGCAACCCCGGCTCCTGGACCTCTACCGCGGCCTCTGCCGGCTGCGCGCCTTCGACGACCGGGCGCTCACCCTCCAGCGCCAGGGCCGGATCGGGACCTATGCCACCTACCGCGGCGAGGAGGCGGTGCAGGCGGGCAGCGTGCTGGCGCTGACCGACCGGGACTGGGTGTTCCCCACCTATCGCCAGGGCGCGGTGGTGACGCTTCGCGGCGTGGCCCCCGAGGTGCCGCTGCTGCTGTGGAGCGGGCACCCGGGGGGCTGGCACGACGTGCACCGGTCCCGGGTGGCCCCCATCTGCGTCCCGGTCGCCACCAACCTCCCGCACGCGGTGGGGGCGGCGTGGGGGGCCAGGCTGCGCGGGGAGACGTGGGTGGCGCTGGGCTTCGCCGGGGACGGGGCCACCTCGGAGGGGGACTTCCACGAGGCCTGCAACCTGGCGGCGGTGATGGAGGCGCCGGCGATCATCGTGGTGACCAACAACCAGTGGGCCATCAGCACCCCGATCAGCGCCCAGACCCGAGTGACGCGGATCGCCGACAAGGCGGCCGCGTACGGGATGCCCGGGGTCCGGGTGGACGGCTTCGACGTGGTGGCCTGCCACCAGGTGGTGAGCGCGGCCGCCGCCCGGGCCCGGGCGGGGGGCGGGCCGACGCTGGTGGAGGCCGTCTGCTACCGCCTGGGGCCCCACGGCACCGCGGACGAGCCCAGCCTCTACCGCGACCAGGCGGCGGCGCGAGCCTGGGAGCCCATGGAGCCGGTGGCGCGCACCACCACCGCCCTGGTGGCCGCCGGGGTCGCCAGCCCCGCCGAGCTGGAGGCGATCCGGGAGGAGCTGGCGACCGAGCACCGTGACCTGGGCCGGGCCATCGAGGCCGTCCCGGCCTGGACGGCGGCGGAGTTGGCGGGCACCGTCCACGATCCGACGCCCTGGACGCTGGGCCCGGAGGGCCTGGCCGGCCCGGTGCGACTCTGAGATGACGGAGGCCACCCTGGTCGACGCCATCAACCGCACCCTGGACCAGGCCCTGGCCGACGACCCCCGGGTGCTGCTCCTGGGTGAGGACATCGGACGCAACGGCGGCGTCTTCCGGGTCACGGCCGGCCTGCAGGCGCGGCACGGGGCCGAGCGCGTCATCGACACCCCGCTGAGCGAAGCCGGCTTCGTCGGCGCCGCCATCGGGCTCTGCCTGGCCGGCTTCCGCCCGGTGGTCGAGATCCAGTTCGACGCCTTCGTCTACCCCGCCTTCGAGCAGCTGGTGTCCCACGCGGCCCGCTTCCGCTGGCGGACGGCGGGCCGGTACGGGCTGCCCATGGTGGTCCGCCTGCCCTACGGGGGCGGGACCCGGGCCCCCGAGCTGCACTCCGACTCCCCCGAGACGCTCTTCAGCCACGTGCCCGGCCTGCGGGTGGTCGCCCCCTCCGACCCGGCGGGCGCCGGGCCCCTGCTCCTGGCCGCCATCGCCTGCGAGGACCCGGTGGTCTTCATGGAGCCCAAGCGCCTGTACCGCCGTGGCCGCCAGCCCGTGCCCGAGCGCGTGACCCCGGCCCCGCTCGACCGCGCGGTCACGGTCCGCCCCGGCCGCGACCTCACCCTGGTCGCCCACGGGGCGATGGTCGAGGTGGCCGTCGCCGCCGCGGAGCGCCTGGCCGAGGACGGCGCCGCGGTGGGCGTCCTGGACCTGCGCAGCCTCTACCCCCTGGACCGCGACGCGCTGGTCGAGGCCGCCACCGAGACCGGGCGGGTGCTGGTCATCCACGAGGCCCCCCGCCACTGCGGCCTGGGCGCCGAGATCGCCGCCCTGCTGCAGGAGTACGCCGCCGACCGCCTGCTGGCCCCGGTCCTGCGCGTGGCCGGGGCCGACATGCCCTTCCCGCTCCTCCGCAACGAGGACGACTACCTGCCGGGATGCGCGGCGGTGGTCGAGCGGGCCCATCTCCTGCTGGACTACTGACGTGCTCGAGTTCCGGCTCCCGGACCTGGGCGAGGGGGTGACCGAGGGCGAGGTCGTGGAGTGGCGCGTCCGCCCCGGCGCGACCATCCGCTCCGACGAGGTGCTGGTGGTGGTCGGGACCGACAAGGCCACCGTCGAGATCCCCTCCCCCTTCACCGGCACGGTGGCCGCTCTGCTCGTCTCCGAAGGCACGGTCGTCCCCGTCGGCACGCCGCTGGTGCGCATCGAGGACCCCACCGGCCCAGCCAGCACCACCGCCGCGACCCCGCCGGCCACCGCCCCAGCCCCGACCGCCCCTCCCCCGCCGGCGGGGCCCCCAGCGCCTCAGGGCGCGAGCGTGCCGGCCCTGCCCGCCGTTCGCCGGCAGGCGCGCCGGGCGGGCCTCGACCTCGCCCGTGTGCC
>JAKABB010000078.1 GCA_021802045.1 bacterium | reverse complement strand
GCCACCGCCGCCGCCGCCGCCCTCGCGCGCCAGCCCGGGGCCGCGGCCCCGGCGTTGCCGGCCCTGGACCCGGCGGCCTTCCTGGCCGACGCCGACGCGGCCGTGCCCGAGCTCTTCGAGGAGTGGTGGCGGACCTGGGCCGCCCCGCCGGCGGCCGGCGCCTGAGCGCCGTCAGGCCTCCGCCACAGGGACATTTGCCCACCCTAGTGAAAAACTGAATTGCCTGATATAGTGGCCCGCGGCCAGACCAGTCCCGGGCGGCAGCACCAGCGCAACCAGGCAGTCTTGGCGTAGGCGATTTGGAGGACGCTCTGGTTGAGCCTGGAAGACAAGACCCTGACCTGCCGCGAGTGCGGCGCCGACTTCATTTTCACGGCCGGAGAGCAGGAGTTCTACCAGTCCAAGGGACTGCAGAACGCCCCCAGCCGGTGCCTCCCGTGTCGCCAGTTGGCCAAGAGCGCCCGCAACGCCGCCAACGGGGGCAACTACGGCGGGTTCTCCAGCGGGGGCGGGGGGCGCCCGCCACGCCAGATGCACGAGACCACCTGCGCCGACTGCGGGACCACCACCCAGGTGCCCTTCATCCCGAAGTACGACCGCCCCGTCTACTGCAGCAACTGCTTCGAGAACCACCGGGTCGCGCGCTGAGGCCGGCAGTCCGCTGACCGCCGTCAGCCCTCGCCCTCAGCCGGGCGGCCTCCGGGACGCATCCGGCTGAGGGCGGTCAGCGCCCGGGCCACCTGGTCCGGGTCCGGCCCACTGGCCCGGATGAGGAGGTCGCCGGCGGTGGCCTGCGGGTAGGAGCCGAAGCGCACCTGCGGGAAGGCGCCAGCCAGCTGCTGCAGGGCCTCGAAGAAGCTGGACTCCCCCACCCCGGCGTAGCGCAGGGCGCGGTAGGTGACGGCCGCCCCGCCGGCGCAGTACAGGGGCAGGATCTCCTCGTCGACCACCGTGCGCAGCTCGCGCGGCACCCCGGGCAGCACCAGCACCCAGGTGTCGCCCGCCGCGGGGATCGCCAGCGCGGGGGCCATCCCGGTGCGATTGCGCAGCACGATCGACCCCGCCGGGGTGCGCGTCATGCGGCGGTTGCCGGCGTTGATGGTGGCGTCGGCGGTCCACCCGGCGGCGTGCATCCGCTCCACCACGTGGCGCACATGGGCCAGCGCCCGGGGGTCCTCGCGCAGCGGCAGGTCGAGGGCGCCTGCCACCGCCGCCAGGGTCCGGTCGTCCGGCGTCGGCCCCAGGCCGCCGCAGCAGAAGATGCGGTCCACCCCCGGAGCCTGACGGGCCCGCCGCAGCTCCGCGGCCACGGCCTCCTCGTCGTCGGGGGCGACCACGATCCGGACGCAGGGATGGGCGGTGGTGGCCAGCCGCGCGGCCAGCCAGGCGGAGTTGGTGTCGGCGGTGTGGCCGCTCAGGATCTCGTCGCCCACCGCCAGGATCCAGCTGTGCCCCATGGCGCCTCCCGCATGCCCACCGGCCGGGCGGCCACCCGCCGCCGGGGCCATTCTGGCGGCTCTCCCCCCGGGTTGGCGACCGAAGGCCGAAGCCCCAGGCCCAGGGGGAGTCGGTATACTGCGGCCGCCATTCTCACGCGCGGTTTTCGCGTGCCCACCGGAAGCCCTCTCCCCCGACGGGGACTGGGGGACGGAGAGACCTAGCATGACTCGAACGGTCCTGATTCCCGTGCTCATCTGCGGCCTGCTGGCGCTCGCGTACGGGGGCTACCTGGCCTACTGGGTCCTGCACCGGTCCCCGGGCAACGAGCGCATGCAGGAGATCAGCCGGGCGATCCAGGAGGGGGCGTCGGCCTACCTCAACCGCCAGTACACGATCATCGCCGGCATCGGGCTGATCCTGGCCGTGCTGCTGGCCCTGGGCGGGCTGATCAGCCCGGCCCTGGGCTGGAAGACGGCGCTCCTGTTCCTCTTCGGGGCCGGACTCTCGGCCGCCGCCGGCTACGTTGGCATGAACGTTTCGGTGCGCAGCAACCTGCGCACCGCCCAGGCGGCCCGGAGCGGGCTGGGCCCGGCCCTGCGGGTGGCCTTCAACGGCGGCGCCGTGACCGGGTTGTTCGTGGTCGGCCTCGGCCTCCTGGGGGTGACCATCGCCTTTTGGGTCCTGGACAAGCCCCAGGCCATCGTGGGCCTGGCCTTCGGGGCCTCGCTGATCTCGGTCTTCGCCCGCCTGGGCGGGGGCATCTACACCAAGGCCGCCGACGTCGGGGCCGACCTGGTGGGCAAGATCGAGGCCGGGATCCCCGAGGACGACCCCCGCAACCCCGCGGTCATCGCCGACAACGTCGGCGACAACGTCGGCGACTGCGCCGGGATGGCCGCCGACCTCTTCGAGACCTACACCGTGACCGCGGTGGCGGCCATGCTCCTGGGGGAGCTGCAGTTCCACAACTTCGGCCTCATCGTCTATCCCCTGCTCATCGGCGCCATCAGCATCATCGCCAGCATCTTCGGCACCTTCTTCGTGCGCATGGGCAAGGGCACCTGGATCATGGGCGCCCTCTACCGGGGCCTCGGCGCGGCCGCCGCCCTGGCGGTGGTCGGCTTCCTGTTCCTCACCATCGGGCTGGCCCACGCCGGCGTCCTCACCGCCAGGGTCCTGCACCACCAGCCGATCGCCCTCTTCTGGGCCGGCGTGATCGGGATCGTCATCACCATCCTGATCGTGGCCGTGACCGAGTTCTTCACCGGCAGCCAGTTCCAGCCGGTGCGCAGCATCGCCCGCGCCTCCGAGACCGGGCACGCCACCAACATCATCGCCGGCCTGGCGGTGGGCCTGGAGGCGCCGGCGATCCCGGTCCTGCTGATCGGGGTGGGGATCCTGCTGTCATACAGCCTGGCCGGCCTCTACGGCATCGCGGTGGCGGCGATGGCCCTGCTCAGCATGGTGGGCATCGTGGTCGCCATCGATGCCTACGGCCCCATCACCGACAACGCCGGGGGGATCGCGGAGATGGCCGACCTGCCGGAGGCGGTGCGCAACATCACCGACCCCCTGGACGCGGTGGGCAACACCACCAAGGCCGTGACCAAGGGCTACGCCATCGGCTCCGCCGCCCTGGCGGCGCTGGTGCTGTTCTCCGGCTACACCCAGACCCTGGCCCAGTCCGGGGGCGCCCATCCCCACCACCTGAACTTCGCCCTCGGCAACCCCATGGTGGTGGTGGGCCTGCTCTTCGGCGGCATCCTGCCGGTGCTCTTCGCCTCGCTGTCGATGCAGTCGGTGGGCCGCGCCGCCGGCAAGGTGGTGGAGGAGGTCCGTCGCCAGTTCAAAGAGATCCCCGGGATCATGGACGGCAGCGCCCGCCCCCTCTACGGCCGCTGCGTCAGCATCGTCACCGCCGCCGCCCAGCGGGAGATGATCCTCCCCGGTCTGATCCCGGTGGTGGCGCCGCTCCTGGTCGGCTTCATCCTGGGCCCGGTGGCCCTGGGGGGGATGCTGATCGGGACGATCGTGGTGGGGCTCTTCATCGCCCTCCAGATGACCTCCGGCGGCGGGGCCTGGGACAACGCCAAGAAGTACATCGAAGAGGGACACCACGGCGGCAAGGGGACCCTGGCCCACGCCGCCGCGATCACCGGCGACACCGTCGGGGACCCTTACAAGGACACCGCCGGCCCCGCCATCAACCCCATGATCAAGGTGGTGAACATCATCGCCATCCTGATCGCCCCCACCGTGGCCACCACCTCCCTCTTCCACTGACCGCTGGCCCTGGGCCAGGCCGGAGCGCCGGCGTGAACCCCATCGGGAGGGCCAGGCCCCGCCGGGGCCTGGCGGAGACTGCGCCGGCCGGACCCGGGACGGCCGGCCCGGTCCGTCGCGGCGGTGACCGGTTGGCATCGGCCGTTCGATCGCGGTGCGACGGATAGTGCGCATGTACGGCGCCTACAGACGTCCATCGACGATGACCTTGACGACCTCCTGGCGCCGGCGGCCGCTCGCGGCCCAACGTCGAGGGCCGCCCTCATCCGTGGGGCTGCGCGCGAGCGGTGGGGACGGCGGGCCGAGGCCGCCGTCCCGTTCCAGGACCTGATCGCCGCCCACGACGCGGAGCCGGGCGATGTCGACGGGGTGGTGTGCGGCACGTGCGGTACGTCGACACCTCCTTCTGGGTCGCCCTGCAGTTCCGGCGGGACCTGCACCACGACTGGGCCCGGCAGCTGGGGGAGCGCGGCCGCGGATCGCTGCTCACGCCCAACCCTGTCCTTGGCAAGACGTGGACCTTCCTTCGACGCCGGGTCGGCCATCCCGAGGCCTGCCTGGTTCCTCGCGGCGGCGGCCGGCCTCCCCTCGCTGTGACCGGGCACGTCGACGAGGACACGGAGGCGAAGGCCTGGCGCTGGCTGGCACGACACCATCAGCGCCCCTACTCGCTGGTGCACGCCACCGGCTTGACCCTCATGCGCCGGCTGCGGGTCCGGGAGGCCCTCGCCTTCGCCGGAGACTGCGGCGCTGCCGGCTTCATCGAGTCGCGCGGCTGAGCCCCGGCCTGGGAGGAGGTCCAGGCGGGGGCCTCGCTGCGCAGGGATCCGTCCTCCGGACGGGGCGTCCCCCGCCTGGAGGAACCGGGCGGGGCCGGCGGGATCGGCGCCTGCCGGCCGGGCGCCCGCTGCGGCACCATGGAGCCATGAGCGAGCTGGCGGCCGAGGAGGAGTACCGGCTGGAGATCGCGGACCTGCGCCGGAAGATCTCCCGCCTCAAGACGGAGCACGGGGAGCTCCAGCTGATCGAGGAGTTCGAGGCCGAGCTGCGCATCCTGGAGGCGCTCTTCCAGGCCGCGGCCACAACCCTGACCGCGGTGGAGGCGGAGCCGGCGCTGGCCCACCAGCTCCGGGTCCAGGGCTTCGGCGGCGCTGACTTCCGCGAGGTCTACGCCTTCGTCTACGACGCCGCCCTGGAGCTGGAGCTGGACGACCGGCCGCTGGCCGCCGTGATCCGCGCCACCGACTTCACCGCCGGCCTGCGTGCCCCCACCTAGCCCCGACGTCCCGGGCCGGCCCCGGGGGGCCGCGGCCGGCTGGACCCTGGTGCTGGCGGCGCTGGGATACCTCTGGGCCATGATCGGCATCTCCCAGGCCCGCAACACCGCCCCCGGGCCGGCCGCCTTCCTCATGGCCCAGAACCTCTACCTGCCCACCGCCCCCCGCTGGATCGCCGCGGTGGTGCGGGCGTTCAGCCGCCACCCGGTCCTGGCGGTCCACGCCGTGCTGGCCTTCGACCTGATGGTGGCGCTGGCCTGCCTGGCCGCCATCTGGGTGATCTGGCGCCCGCGGCCGGGCCGGTCCGGGCGCTGGCTGGCGATGGGCTTCTGGCTGCTGGCGGGGCTCAGCCTCTGCCTCAACTGGTACCACACCGGCAGCCTGGTGCCACCCGTGCGCGGGACCGACCTCCTGGACGAGGGCGTACCGGTCGACCTGGTCATGGCCGGGCTCGAGCTGGGGATCGGCCTGGCCCTGCTCGACGCCCGGCCCGGACGCTGGGGGCCGGGCGGTCGCCTGGGGGCGGCCCTGGTGGTGGTGACCTTCGCCTACGAGTGGCTGGTCTCCGCGGTCACCAAGCTCGCCGACCCCCTGTGGCCCCGGGCTTTCGCCGACGCGACCCGGGCGGTGGCAAGAGCGGGCCCGTACCGCTGGTTCGACGGCGCGGTGGCCACGGTCGGCCTACCCCGCACCGCCGGCCTGGCCGCCGCCATCACGGTCGCGGAGCTGCTGATCGGGGGCGCCTACCTCCTGCTCGCGGTCCTCCTCCTGGCCGGCGGCCGAGCCCGGGTGCCGGTGGCGCGGGGCGCGCGGACGGCGGCGGCCGCGGCGGCGGCGGCGGCCGGGGCCCTGACCGCCATCTACTACCTGGTCCACGGTGGGACCCTGCTCCCCCCGGAGTACGTCCACTTCGGCTACGCGGTCGACGGCTCGCTGGACTTCCTGATGACGGTTACGGCGCCCGCGGTCCTGGTCTGGGCCGCCGGCGGCCCGGCCCGGGCGCCGCTGCCGGCCGGAGCCGGCTGAGGGCCCCGCTGGCCCTATGCGGTGGCCGCGGTCCCGGTGCAGGCGAGGCAGCGCCCGTGCCCCACCAGCTCGATGCGGTCGATGGCGAAGCCCAGCGCCCGCGCCGCGTCCTGGACCCGGTCGGCCAGGTCGGGGAACCCCACGTCCGCCGTGGCCCCGCACTGGTCGCACATCAGGTGCTGGTGGGACTCCGCCCCCGCCAGCACCGGCTCGTAGGAGGTGGAGCGCCCCAGCCGCACGGTCCGTGCCAGGCCCAGCTCCACCAGCAGGTCCAGCGTCCGGTAGACGGTGGTCCGCTGCACCCCGGGCAGCCGCCGGCCGATGCTGGAGCAGAGGTCATCGGCGGTGGCGTGGCCGGGATGGTCCAGCAGGGCCTGGTAGACCAGGCGCCGCTGGGGCGTCAGCCGCCGGCCCTGGGCGCGCAGCGTCTCCAGGCCCGCCATGGCCCCATGGTACCTCTTGCGCGCTATTGCAACACTTGGGGCGGCGGGGCCGGTCCACGAAGGCGGCCGCTATCATGGCCGGGGGAGATGGCGCCGCGATGAGGCCACCCCGTCCACTCCGTCGCCTGAGGTCCCCCGATGCCCGAGCAACCCACCCTGGCCGCTCTCGAGGACGCCCTGGCCCACGTCCAGGACCCCGAGCTGCACCGTCCGCTGATGCAGCTGGGCATGCTGAAGAACCTGCGCGTCGAGGGCACCACGGCGCGCATGCGGGTGGTCCTGACCACCCCCGCCTGCCCGCTCAAGGACCGCATCGAGCAGGAGATCCGCGCCGCGGTGGTGGGCGTGGTCCCCGGCATCCAGGCGGTTCAGCTGGACTGGGACGCCAACGTCTCCCGCACCCGGGGCCTGCCCGGCCGCCGCGACGTCGAGGGCGTCCGCAACATCGTCGCCATCAGCGCCGGCAAGGGCGGGGTCGGCAAGACCACGGTGGCGGTCAACCTGGCCCTGGCGCTGCAGCGGACCGGGGCCCGGGTGGGCCTGCTGGACACCGACATCTACGGCCCCAACGTGCCCATCATGCTGGGGCTGCGGGACCGGCCCGAGTCCGTCGACGGGCGCATCGTCCCCCTCCAGGCCGACGGCCTCAAGGTGATGTCGATCGGGACCATCATCGATCCCGACAAGCCGGTGGTGTGGCGGGGCCCGATGCTGGCCAACGCCCTCCAGCAGTTCCTCTTCGAGGTCGCCTGGGGTGAGCTCGACTACCTGGTCTGCGACCTCCCCCCCGGGACCGGCGACATCCAGCTGAGCCTGGCCCAGACCATCCCCCTCACCGGGGCGGTCATCGTCACCACCCCCCAGGACGTCTCCATCGCCGACGTCACCAAGGGCATCGCCATGTTCACCCAGCTGCGGGTGCCGATCCTGGGCGTGATCGAGAACATGAGCGGGTTCCTCTGCCCCCACTGCGGCGAGCGCACCGACATCTTCAGCCGCGGCGGCGGCCGCGTCCTGGCCGAGACCCGCAACCTGCCCTTCCTGGGCGAGATCCCCCTCGACCCCAGGATCCGGACCGGCGGTGGGGACGGCCGGCCCTTGGTGGCGGCCATGCCGGAGGCTCCCGAGGCGGCGGTGTTCCAGCACGTGGCGGCCCAGCTGGCCGCCCAGGTCAGTCAGGCCAACTTCCGGGCCCAGGCCGGGCCGGTCATGCCCTCCGGGCCCCGCCTGCCGGTCCGCTGAGGCCGGTGGCGACCCAGGGGGCCGCGACCCGCCGCCCCCTGGTGGCGGTCTGCGGCGGCTCCACCCCCCGCCCGACAGACCTGGCCGCCGCGCGCGAGGTGGGCCGGCTCTGCGCCGAGCGCGGCTGGACGGTGCTCTGCGGGGGCGGGGGCGGCGTCATGGGGGCCGTCGCCGAGGGGGTGCGGGCGGCGGGCGGGCTGGTCATCGGCCTGCTCCCGGGCACCGACCCGGCCGCCGGGCACTGGGCCCTCTCGGTGGCCCTGCCCACCGGGCTCGGGGAGGGGCGGAACTGGCTCCTGGTCCGGGCCGCGTCCGGCGTCATCGCGGTGGGGGGCGGCACCGGCACCCTCAGCGAGCTGGCCCTGGCGCTCTCGATCGGCCGGCCCACGGCCGCCATCGGCAGCTGGCGGCTGCACGCCCCGGACGGCCGGGAGGGGGCCGCGCTCGGCCTGCAGGCCCACCCGGACCCCGCCAGCGCGGTGGCCTGGATGGCCGGTCAGCTGGAGTCCGACGCCCTCTGAGAGGGGCCGAGCACCCGCTCCGCCGCCTCCCGGATCGCGGTGCTGGCGTCGGCGCTGTCGGTGTACACCCGCAGCAGAGTGGTGTGCAGCGGCAGCAGGCGGGTGAGCAGCTCCACCGCCCCCTCGCGCCGGACGGTCCGGCGGATGGGGTCGAACAGGCTCAGCACCCCCGCGTCGACGACCGGGTTCACCGGCCGGGGGTCGGTGGTGGCCAGGTCCACCTCGATCCCGGCCCCCCGCCACCGCGCGGGCAGCTCGGCCCGGATCCGGTCCCCCAGCTCCGCGGCCCCCGGCGCTGGGGCGCCGGGGCGGGGGAGCGAGATCTCCTCGTAGGTCTCGTAGGCCAGGCGCCAGGGCAGCTCGCGGGTCGTCACCTGGGCCCAGCGTTCGCCCAGCCGGCGCTCGGTGTCGTCCACCGGCGCCCGCTGCAGGCGGGCCACCAGCTCCAGCACCGACCAGTCCGTCAGCCCCAGGTAGGCCTGCAGCTGCTGGCGGGGGTCCCCCTCGGGCAGGAGGCGGGCCACGGTGTCGGCGAAGATCCCCCGCAGGTGGAGGTCGATGCGGCGCACGGTGCGGTGGAAGTAGACCTGGTTGTACAGGTAGAGGCGGGAGTTGAGGAACATGCCCAGGGCCCCGGCCCCGTGCTGGTGCAGCACCAGGGTGCCGTCGGTGACGAACATGTAGTGGCGCAGGCGGGCCACGTCGACGGGGCCGATCGCGATCCCGCACACGTAGGCGTCCCGGGGCACGTAGTCCATGTTGTCCGCCGAGGCCAGCCCGCACAGGACCGGCTTCAGGGCCCGCAGCCAGGCCGGAGGCGTGAACCCCTCCAGCTCCCGGGGAGCCATCACCCAGGCCACCGCGGCGGGGTCGACCGCCTCCGCCGGAGCGAAGGCGCCGGTCGGGCTGCGGCGCAGCGAGGCGATGGGGTCGGCCAGCGGCCCCAGCACCATGGCCCGGCCCATGTCCTCGTGGTCCAGGCCCTGGCGGCGCAGCACCTGCTGATCGAAGAAGTGGCCGAAGGGGCCGTGCCCGACGTCGTGGCAGAGCCCCGCCACCCGCAGCGTCTCCTCCACCAGCTGCGGCGACGGCGTGTCGGCGCAGGAGGCGGCCAGGCTGGGGTAGAGCTGGGTGGCGAACTGGCCGGCCAGGTGCATCACCCCCACCACGTGCTGGAAGCGGGAGTGCTCGGCGGTGTGGAAGACCCACCAGGCGCTCTGCAGCTGGTGGATGCGGCGCAGCCGCTGCAGGAAGGGATGGTCCACCAGGTCCTGCTCGGAGCTGGCGCCATCGCCGATCGGCTTGGTGATCTGGCAGTAACCGTAGACCGGGTCCGACAGCAGGTTGACCGCGTCGTAGGCCGCCAGCGCGCTCACCGCCCCATCCTACGGGAGCCCCCGGGCCCCGGCCCGAGGACCGGTATACTGCGCCGTGGCAGGCGGGGCCTGCCACGGCTAGGGGTGCGCCCTCGGGGCGCTGAGAGGCGATGACGCCAACCCTGATCACCGGATCTGGTTCGTACCAGCGTCGGGAAGCTCGATCGGGTCGTCCCCCGATGCACGGGCAAGGAGGGCTGACGATGACCGGGATGGTGGGCGGCGCGAGCGCGCGGCCGGACGACGAGTTCCTGCGGGTGGAGCTGCGGGGCCTGGAGCCGGTGCCGGCGGAGCGGCGCCACGGCCGGCCCCGCGAGCTCTTCTTCATCTGGGCCGGGGCGCTGGCCGACTTCTTCTCGCTGTTCGCGGGGGCGCTGCTGGTCTCCGCGGCCGGGCTGGGCTTCCTGGACTCGGCGCTGGTGCTGGTCCTGGGCGCGGTCGCGGGCGGCGTCTTCCTGGGCCTGCTCAGCATCACCGGCGTGCGCAGCGGCGCGCCCCAGATCGTCCAGTCGCGCATGGTCTTCGGCCGGCGCGGCGCCGCCATCGGCGGCCTCCTGACCATGCTGATCGCCATCGGCTGGTTCGCCTACGACTGCGCC
The DNA here is from genome assembly GCA_021802045.1 of bacterium. Lineage (GTDB taxonomy): Bacteria > Chloroflexota > Dormibacteria > Aeolococcales > Bog-877 > JAKABB01. Next base: position 2,002 of record JAKABB010000078.1, on the reverse strand, counting down.
ATCGCCGTCACCACCACCAGCGCCCTGCCCATCTTCGGCCGGACCCCGGGCTTCGTCCCGGCACTGCTGCTGCTGGTGGTGGCGGGGGTCTCCTTCCTGGTCGCGGTCTACGGCCATCGCACCATCGCCGTCTTCCAGAGCGTGCAGGCGCCCCTGTTCCTCCTGGTCTGCGTGGCGCTGGCGGCCCTGACCGCGTCCCGCTGGCGCCTGGGCCTGGCCAGCCCGCTGGCCCCGGGGCCCCACCTGGCCTCGATGGCCCTCGGCTTCACCCTGACCTTCGCCCTCATGGTCTCCTGGGTGACCTACGCCGGCGACTACTCGCGCTACCTGCCGGTGGGGACCAGGGGCGGCCGGGTGGCGCTGGCCAGCGGCGGGGGCAGCGTCACCAGCCTGGTGCTCTGCGGCCTGCTGGGGGCCGCCATCCAGACCGCGGCCCCCAAGGTCCTCCTCCCCACCCTGATCGTGCACCTGGTGCCGGTGTGGTTCGCCTACCTGTTCGCGGCCTTCATCATCCTGGCCGAGCTCAGCTCCAACTACCTCAACGTCTACTCCGCCGCCCTCTGCGCCCTGGCCATCGGCATCCGGCTGCGACGCTGGGCGGCGGCCACGGTGGTCGGGGTCGTGGGCGGCCTGGTGGGGGCGGTGGTGCTGTTCGCCGGCACGGGGTTCCAGGGCAACTACGTGGACTTCCTCACCCTGACCTACGTGTGGTTCCCGGCCTGGGCCACGGTGGTGGTTCTGGACTCCGTCTGGCGGCGACCGGTGGTGGACGCCCCGGCGCTGGTGGCGGCACGCGGCTACTGGTTCCAGGGCGGGGTGCGCTGGCCGATGATGGCGGCCTTCCTGGTGGGCACCCTGGCGACCGTCCTCTTCTACAACGAGCCGCCCCCGCCCGGGCAGTGGGGCTGGGTGTCGCCGCTGGCCCAGCACCTCTTCCAGGGCCAGCCCGCCGACATCAGCGGGTTGGTGGGGACCGCGGTCGCGGTCCTGGCCTACCTGGTCGCCCGCCGGCTGGAGGGCCCGTCCGGCGCCGCGGGGCGCCGCCCGGCCCCCGCCACCTGATGGGAACGTCTGGCCCGACGGCGGCCCCCTCGTGGCCGATCGCGGCCACCGTCGCCGGCTCCGACTCCGGGGGCGGCGCCGGGATCCAGGCGGACCTCAAGACCTTCTCCGCCCTGGGCGTCCACGGCACCAGCGTCCTCACCGCGCTGACCGCTCAGAACACCTGGGGCGTGCGCGCCGTCCACGCCCTCCCACCGGAGTTCGTCCTGGCCCAGTTCGCCGCCCTCCAGGACGACCTGCCACCGGCAGCGGTCAAGACCGGCATGCTCTTCGACCGGGTCCGGATCGCGGTGGTGGCGGAGGCCCTGCGCCGGCACCGCTGGCCGCAGCTGGTCGTCGACCCGGTGATGGTCGCCAAGGGCGGGGACCGCCTCCTCGAGGCGGACGCCATCACCGCCCTCTGCGAGCAGCTCCTGCCCCTGGCCCTGGTGGTGACGCCCAACTGGCCGGAGGCGGCGGTGCTGGCCAACCAGCCGGTGACCGACCCGGCCAGCGCCCTCGCCGCCGGCCGCCGGATCCTGGCCATGGGCCCCAGGATCGTGGTGGTCAAGGGCGGCCACGCCGACGGCCCGCCCACCGACCTGGTCATCGAGGCGGGCGCGGTCACCACGCTCCCGGGGGAGCGGATCCCGACCCGCCACACCCACGGCACCGGCTGCACCTTCTCGGCCGCCATCACCGCCCACCTGGCTCGGGGCCGGCCCCCGCTGGAGGCGATCCGCGAGGCCAAGCGCTACGTCACCGCCGCCATCGCCAACGCCCCCGGGCTGGGAGGCGGGCATGGCCCCCTGCAGCACCTGCCCCCGGGGTGGCCCGAGGCGGGTCCGGCGCCACGCGGCCCCCGATGAGCGCGGCCGGCGCGCCGGCCACCGCGGGCCCGGGGACCGTGACCGTGGGCCCAGCGACCGCCGCGGACCGCCCGGCGCTCGCCGAACTGGCC
>JAKABB010000077.1 GCA_021802045.1 bacterium | reverse complement strand
GACTGGCCGGCCAGCCCGGCCGGGGCCGACCTGGCGGCCCTGCTCCACCGCGAGCACCTGCCGCTGGCGGGACCGATCGCCGCCCTGGCCACCCTGGCCGCGCGGCTGCCGGACCTCGACCCCGCCCGGGCCGCGGGCGAGGTGCGGGCGGCGGGACGCTTCCTGCGCGAGGAGCTCCTGCCCCACGCCGCCGCCGAGGAGCGCTGGCTCTACCCGGCGGTCGAGCGGGTGCAGCGCGCGGTCGGAGGAAGCACCGGTCCGATGCTCCGAGAGCACACCCGCATCCGCGAGCTGGCCGCGGAGATCGACCGGCTGGGGGCCGGCCCCCTCGACGCCGCGGGGCGGGCCGCGGCCCAGCACGCCCTCTACGGGCTGGAGACGCTGCTGGACACCCACCTCGGCACGGAGGAGGCGGAGTACCTCCCCCACCTGCAGCGGCTGGGGCCGGCCGAGCGCACGGCCCTGCTGCGGGCGCTGACCGGCGCCCACCCGGGCGCGGCCGACGGCGCGGCGGCGACGACCGAGACCGCACCCACCGACTGAGGGGAGGCACGCGAACCACATGGCGAACCTGACGTTCGAGGTCACGACGGAGTGGACCGGCCGGGGGACCGACGCGGTCGGCGTGGTCCACACCGGCCAGCAGCCGGTGGCCTGGTCGGTACCGGCATCGATGGGCGGCAATGGCGAAGGGAGCAGCCCCGAAGAGCTCCTGGCCAGCGCCGTCGCCTCCTGCTACACGGCCACCCTGGGCAGCCTGCTGCACCGCGACCGCCTGCCCTGGACGCAGCTGCGGGTGGCCGCCGCCGAGATGGTGACCACCGGTCCCGGGCGGGCCCGGATCAACCGGATCGTGGTCAGCCCGACGGTGCTGGGCGCGGAGCCGGAGCGGTCCGGGGACTACGAGCGGCTGGCGACCCTGGCCCGCGACCACTGCTTCGTCGGACGCCACCTGGCGGCCGACGTGGCCTACGAGGTGGGGACGGTCACCCTGACCGCCGCCGGCACCCCGCCCCCGGACGTGCTGGACGTGCGCACCCTGTCCCCGGCCCGGCGGCACCAGCTGATCTTCGCCACGCTGGATGGCCTCGGGGTCGGACAGGCGGTGACCCTGGTCAACGACCACGACCCGGTGCCGCTGCGCTATCAGCTGGAGGCCACCCGCGGGGAGTCCTTCAGCTGGGAGGCGGTGGAGGCCGGCCCCACCACCTGGCGGGTGCGCATCGCGCGCCACAGCTGATGGAACCGCTGCCCCGGCTGGTCCGGTTGCTCGATCGGGCGCTGCGCGACCTGGGCGACGCGGGCGGGCGCGAGCGGGCCTGCCGGCTGGCGGCCCAGGCGTGGGGCGCGCTGGAGCGGACCGACCCGGATCTGGCGGAGCGGTTCACGGGCACGCTCCACCACCTGACCGGGACCCACCCGGCGTTGTCCTTCGCCGAGCGGCAGCCGGAGCGATGGGGCAAGGGCCCCGGGGAGGCAGATGCGCGGCAGGGGGGCCGGGCTGGCGGGTAGCCCCGCGATTCGGCGAGGAGGCCGGTCGGTCCGCCGTGCGCGCTGTCGTGGGCATGGCCCTGGGCGTGGTGGAACGGTGAGGCGCTGGGGGCCGGCGGCGACCTACTCGGTCACTCGGTCACAGAGAAGCGCGCGATGGCGCCCGCGAGCAGGACGGCCGCGGCCAGGGCCACCAGCCCCAGCTCCACGCCGACGGGGACCGTCCAGCTCCCCCAGGTGACCCCGGGCAGGAGCCGGGCCCGGATCGCCGGCGCCATGGCCACGTGGTCGAAGATGGCGTGGCGCATGGGGTCCACGGCGTAGGTCAGGGGGTCGACCTTGGTCAGGACCCCCAGCCAGGCGGGCAGGCCGTGGAGGGGGAAGACCGCCCCGGAGAGGAAGAACATCGGCAGCACGAAGAACTGCATCACCACCTGGAAGGTCTCCACCTGGCGCAGGTGGCTGGCCACGAAGACCCCGAAGGCCGTGAGCGCCAGCGCGGTCAGGGCCATCTCGCCCAGCAGCACCGCCATCAGCTGGGGGTCGTAGGGGACGTGCACCAGGCCGCCCAGGGCCAGCATGATCGCCCCCTGGATGGTGGCCACCGTCGCGCCCCCCAGGCACTTGCCCACCACCAGGGACCACCGGTGCACCGGGGCCACCAGCATCTCGCGCAGGAAGCCGAACTCCCGGTCCCAGACGATGGAGATGGCCGAGAAGATCGAGGTGAAGAGCACGGTCATGGCCAGGATCCCCGGGAACATGAAGGTGCGGAAGTCCAGGCCGCCGCCGGCCCGGCCGATGGCGCTGGCCAGTCCGGTGCCGAGGACGAACAGGAAGAGGATGGGCTGGGCCAGTGAGGTCACGATGCGCAGCCGATTGCGGAAGAAGCGGATCAGCTCGCGATGCCAGACCACCCGCACCCCCCGCAGGTCGGCGCGCAGACTGCCCTCGGCGACACGGACGGCGGCGACAGGGGACGCGGGCGTGGCCAGCGGTGGCGGTCCCATCAGCGCCGGTGGGCGCGAATCATCGGCGCCGCCCGCAGCCGATCGCCGGCCGAGGCCTCGGCCTCGCGGATGGTCCGGCCGGTGTGGCTCATGAAGACGTCGTCGAGGCTCGGACGGGCCACGCTCACCGACAGGATCTCGACGCCCAGCTCGGCGAAGAGGCGCGGGATGAAGGTCGCCCCGCCGGGCACCTGGAAGTGCACCAGCCCCTCCTGGGCCACGGCGGCGATCCCCAGCCGCTCGGCCAGGGCGCGCACCGCCTGCGCGTTGTCCGCGGTCCGCAGCTCGACCCGGTCGGCCCCCACCGCGGCCTTGAGGGCCGCCGGCGTGTCCACCACCACCAGGCTGCCGCCATCCATGATGCCGATGCGGTGGCAGTACTCGGCCTCGTCCATGTAGTGGGTGGTCATGACGATGGTGACCGCCTCGCGGCGGCGGAGCTCGTTGATGTAGGCCCAGATGTGGGCCCGGGTCTGGGGGTCCAGGCCCACCGTGGGCTCGTCGAGGAAGAGCACCCGCGGGGAGTGGAGCAGGCCGCGGGCGATCTCCAGGCGGCGCTTCATCCCGCCCGAGAACTCCCGCACCACGCTGTCCCGCCGCTCCCAGAGGTCGACCAGCTCCAGCACCTGGCGCATCCGCGGGCCGACCTCGGCCGCGGGGACGCCGTAGAGCTCGGCGTGGAAGCGCAGGTTCTCGGCCGCGGTCAGGTAGTCGTCCACGGTCGGGTCCTGGAAGACCAGCCCGATGCGTCGGCGCACCTGGTCGCGCTGCCGCACCACGTCGAAGCCAGCCACCTCGGCGCTGCCGGCGCTGGGGCGGACCAGGGTGCAGAGCATGCCGATGGTGGTGGTCTTGCCGGCCCCGTTGGGGCCCAGCAGGCCGAACGTCTCCCCGGCGGCGACCTCCAGGCTGATCCCGCGGACCGCCGCCACCGTCCCGTAGCGCTTCTCCAGCTGGCGCACCACCACCGAGGGCCCGGCGCCCCCGGCGGCCACGGGGCCAGGGGGCCCCCCGCCGCGCCCCCCGTCGTCTCCAGCCACGCCTGCCAGCGTAGCGGCTGGGCGGGCGCGGCGGCAGCGGCCTCGCGCTCTCGGAATCGGCACCGCCGCGAAGGGTGGACCCATACTGGACCGGCACCCTGGTGACCGGTGCGGCACCACTCGCCAGCCCGTCTCCCCGGCCCCGACCGCGCCCGGCGTCCTGGCGGCGGACCACATGAGGGACAGTGTGTCGACCACGGCAACCGCCCCCGGACGCGCCGACGAGGGCCCGGCGCGCCGGCGCGCCGGCGACCCTCCCGCCCCGCCCCCCGCCCCGGCCCCGATCCTGGCCTGGTCGGACGAGGACCAGGCCCGGTTCGAGGACGCGGAGGCCGCGCTGGCGGCCGTGATCGCCGCCTTCGCCGCTGACGCCACGGCCCAGATGGCGGCCCACCCCCCGTCCCGGCGCCTGCTCGAGGACGCCGCCGGCCTGGAGCGCCACCGCCAGCAGATGGGCGAGTACCTGCGGACGCTGATCAGCGGGCGCCCCGACAGCGACGCCACCCTGCGTCGCAGCCGCGACGTCGGCCGGGCCCACATCCGGGCCGGCGTGCCCCCCTCCTGGTACGCCGTCCTCTACAACCGCTGGTTCGCCGCCTACCACAAGGCGGAGGCCGAGGGCCTCGACCTGCCCCCGCTGGACGTCCTGCGCCGCCGCTGGCAGTGGGACCTGGGCACCACCCTGGACGCCTACCACGACGAGATCCAGCAGCGCTGGCACAGCGAGCGGCGCCAGCTGGAGCAGGCCGTCAGCGCCTCCCGCCGGGAGGCGGGCACCGACGCCCTCACCGGCCTGGCCAACCGGCGCCGGCTGCTGGCCCACCTGCGCGGCCGGTCCCGCCGGCCAGGCCTGGCGGCGCTCTTCGTCGACCTCGACGGGTTCAAGGCGGTCAACGACAGCCTGGGCCACGACGCCGGGGACGAGGTGCTGTCCACGGTGGCCCGCAGGCTGAGGGGCGCGCTGCGCCCCCAGGACCTGCTGGCCCGCCATGGGGGCGACGAGTTCGTGGCCGTCCTGGAGCGGCTGGCCACCGCCGCCGAGACCGAGGCGGTCGCGGGCCGGATCCTGGACACCGTGGGCCGCCCGATCCTGGCCGGGGGCCACACGGTCAGCCTGACCGCCAGCGTCGGGATCGCCCTCGCCGCCGCCGGCGGGACCGACCCCGAGGGCCTGGTGCGGCAGGCTGACCTGGCCATGTACGCGGCCAAGCGCGGGGGCGGCGGGCAGTGGCGGCTGTACGGCCCCGACCTGGGCACGGCCGAGGTCACCCAGCAGCGGGTGGCCCGCGCCCTGGCGGCGGCGCTCCGCCACCCCCGGCGCCAGGGGCTCCAGCTGGCCTACCAGCCGATCGTGGCCCTCCGGGACCGCCACCCGGTCGGCGTCAAGGCCGTGCCCCGCTGGGAGCACCGGTCGTTCGGCTCGATCCCCCCCCTGCAGCTGGCGGCGGCGGCGGCCGAGGCGGGGCTGCTCCCCGCCCTGGGCCAGTGGACGCTGGACCAGGCGCTGGCCGACCTGCGCCGGTGGCGCGACCTCGACGGCCGTCTCGGCGCCCTGGCGATGGTGGTCGAGCTCTCCCCGCTGGAGCTGGTCGACCCGGCCCTGCCCGGCCACGTGCTCCAGGTGCTGGCCCGGCACGGGCTGGCCCCGGAGGCCCTGGTGCTCCGCCTCACCCGGGCGGCGCTCCTCCCCCACTGGCGGGCCGCGCTCCGGCGGACCCTCGCCGCGCTGGCGGCCAGCGGGGTGCTGGTCACGCTCGACGACTCGCCCCGGGCCCAGTCGGTGGTGGCGACCGTCCTCGACCTGCCCATCCGCCGCATCGCCGTCAGCCCGGAGGTGGTCCGGCGGCTGCCGGGGGACCGGAGCTCCCGGGCCCTGGTGCGGGCCCTGGCGGCGGCGGCCAGCGAGCTGGGCATGGACGTGGTCGCCACCGGCGTCGAGACCGAGGCCCAGGCGGCCGCCCTGGACGCGCTGGGCTGCCGGCTGGCCCAGGGCAGCCTCTACGGGCCCGAGGTCCTGGCCGCCGAGCTGCTGGCGCGCCTGGCGGCGCTCCCCCCCGGACCCGCTGGCCCGACCCCGCAGCCCTGACCGGGCCGGCCGGCTGAGCGGCGCCCGGCCGCCCGCCGCTCAGCCGGCGGCGGCCCGGGCCAGCACGCTGGCCACCTCGGGGCGGGTGAACTGCTCCGGGAGGGGCTGGCCCCCGGCCAGCAGGCTGCGGACCCGGGTCCCGCTCAGGGTGTCGTGGGCCCCGGCGGGGTGGGGGCAGCTGCGAGTGGAGGCCATCCCCTGGCAGGACCGGCAGTGGAAGGCGTGCTCGAAGCGCAGGATCTCGATCCCCAGCTCGCCCGGCCGGTACTGGTCGAAGATCCGGTGGGCGGCGTAGGTGTCGTAGTAGCGGCCGACGCCGGCGTGGTCGCGGCCGACGATGAAGTGGGTGCAGCCGTAGTTGCGCCGCACCAGGGCGTGGAACACGGCCTCCCGCGGCCCGGCGTAGCGCATCCAGGCCGGGTTGGTGGCCAGCAGCACCCGCTGGGCCGGGAAGTAGTGCGAGAGCAGGGCCTGGTAGCAGGCCATGCGGACCGGGGCCGGGACGTCGTCCGGCTTGGTCTCCCCCACCAGGGGGTGCAGCAGGAGCCCGTCCACCATCTCCAGGGCCACCTTCTGCAGGTACTCGTGGGCCCGGTGCACCGGGTTGCGGGTCTGGAAGCCGACCATGGTCGCCCAGCCCCGCTCCCGCCGCACCGCCCGAACCTGGCGCGGGCTGAGGGCGTGGGCCGGGAACAGCTCCGGCCGCGGCGTCAGGAGCTCCACCGGCCCCGCCAGCGCCACCGGGCCCTCCTGGCCCAGCGCCGCCACCCCGGGGTGGGCCGGATCCCTGGTGCCGTAGACCTCGAGCGCCTCGCGCTCCGGGTTGGTGGGGAAGAGCTCGGTCACCCCCACGGTGCCGATGAGGGTGTGGTCCGACCACAGGGCCACGCGGGCCGCGCCCCGCAGCCGCCGGGCGTCGGCGGCACCGACCCGCAGGGTCACCGGCAGGGTGAAGGGGTCTCCCCCCGGCAACCGGCCGTAGTCGACGACGCTGGCGTACTCGGCGGCGGTCATGAACCCGTCCAGCGGCGCCAGCGCGCCCTGGGCCAGCATGGTGAGGTCGGACCACTCCCGGGTGCCGACCTCCAGCCGGGGCAGCTCCCGGGCCGCCGCCTCGGCGGCCCGCCGCGCCTCCCCGGTCGGGGCCTGCTCGGTGGGGGCCAGGCGGCAGTAGCCTCGGCGGGCCAGGTGGCGCAGGATCCTGCCCACCGACTCCTCCACCGCCTCGCGCTCGGTGTCCACCACCACCTCCGGGTGCAGCGGCTCCTCGTAGGGCGCGGTGATCCCGGTGAAGTTGGGCAGCTCACCGGCCAGCGCCCGCCGGTAGAGCCCCTTGACGTCGCGCCGCACCAGCTCGTCCATCGAGCAGCGGACGTGGACCTCCACGAAGTCGGCCGTCTGCTGGCGGACCTCGTCCCGGGTCTCGCGGTAGGGGGAGATGGCGGCGGCGATGGCCACCGCACCGTTGCGGGCCAGCAGGCGGGCCACGAAGCCGATGCGGCGGATGTTGGTGTCGCGGTCCTCCTTGCTGAAGCCCAGCCCCTTGGAGAGGTGGGTGCGCACCTCGTCGCCGTCGAGGATCTCCGAGGAGCGGCCCAGCTCGGCCAGCTCCGCCTGCAGCCGCTGGGCGATCGTCGACTTGCCGGCGCCGGAGAGACCGGTCAGCCAGACCACGAATCCACTCATCTGCTCGCACTCCCGGTGACGCTGGATGCGGCGGCCGGCCGGTGCAGGCCGCATTCCTTGACCACGTCCGCCCCCTCCCACCACCACCGCCCGGCGCGCGGGTCCTCGCCCGGACGCGTGGGGCGGGTGCAGGGCGCGCAGCCGATCGAGGTGTACCCCTGGTCGTAGAGCCGGTGCCGCGGCAGGTCATGGGCGGCGGCGTAGGCCAGGACCTCCTCCTGGGTCCAGCCCGCCAGCGGGGCCACCTTGGCGATCGCCCCGTGCTCGTGGTCGATGGTCAGCAGCGGCGTCTGGCGGCGCGCCTGGCTCTGGTCCCGGCGCAGCCCGGTGACCCAGGCGTCGTGCCCCTCCAGGGCCCGGGCCAGGGGTTGGGCCTTGCGCACGGCGCAGCAGAGCCGGCGCAGCCGGGGGGCCCGGTAGAAGCCGTTGACCCCGAACCGCCCCGTCATCCGCCGCACCGCCTCGGGGTCGGGCCCGTGGACCTCGATGGGGAGCCCGTAGCGGTCGCGGACCCGGTCGATCATCTCGTGGGTGGCCTCCGGGAGCCGGCCGGTGTCCAGGGTGATCACGGTCGGCTGGTACCCGAGGGCCACCGCCATGTCGATGAGCACCACCGACTCCACCTGCAGGCTGGCCACCAGCGCGATCCCAGGGAAACGGCCCAGGGCCCAGGCCAGGACCTCGGACGGGGACCGGCCGGCCAGGGCCTGGGCGTCGGCCTCCAGCGACGCCGCGGTCCACGGCGGCGGCGGGTCGGCGCCGGTGCTGGCGGGCGACGGTGTGCGGGCGATGGTGTGCGAGGGCATGGGTCTCCTGGGAGAGGGATGGCGCCGGGGGAGCGGGCGGCGGGGCCCGCGGGCCCGGCGGGGTCAGCGCGCCGGACAGGCGCGGCTAACGCACTCAGGACACGCGCCGCTCAGGGCCGGCCGGTCGAGGCGGGGCGAGAGGGCCATGTGCGGCGGAGTGTACGGGCCGCCGGCGGTGCCGGTCAACGCCAGGCAGCCCGGCGCGACGGGTCCGGGCCCAGGTGGGAGCCGTCGCCGGGCCGAGGGCTGAAGGCGAGACGCAAGAGGGTTGGCCGCGGCCGGTGGAGCGGGTTGCGGCGTTCCGGCGATCTCCTTCACACCGTGGAGGCGATGCCCGTAGCTGATATACTCCGCCTGTGAGCGAAGTGGCGTTGCGGGAGCTTCGGGCGTCGACCTCGGCCGTGCTGCGGCGGGTGGAGGCCGGCGAGCGCATCGTCGTGACGGTCGACCGCCGCCCGGTCGCCGCGCTGGTCCCCCTCGATCGGAGAAGAAGCTGGGTCCCCGCGCAGGAGGTCTGGGGGCGGATTGGTCGCTCGGCGGCGGACCCGGGCCTGACAGAGGAGCTCGCCCGCCTGCTGCCGGACCGGGTGAACGACCTCTGAACGTCCTGCTCGACACCTCGGTCTTCATCGCCCGGGAGGCCGGGCGCCCGCTGGGCAGCCTCCCCGCCGAGGCCACCACGGCGGTCTCGGTGATCACCGTCGCGGAGCTGCGCATCGGCGTGCTGGTGGCGGAGGGTCCGGCGCGGCGCGCGAGCCGCCTGGCCACCCTCGAGGCCGCCACCCGGGACCACCGCCCGCTCCCGGTGGACGACCGCGTGGCCGAGGCCTTCGCCGGGCTCGTGGCTCAGCTGCGGGCGGCGGGGCGCAATCCCCGGGTGCTCGACACCCTGATCGCCGCCACCGCCCTGGCCCATGACGCGGTGGTGGTCACCCAGGACGACGACTTCGACCAGCTGCCCGGAGTGACGGTCCTCAAGGTGTGAGGGGCCGGCCCGGCCCGCGGTCTCCCGCCGGCTGACGGCGCCCTGGGCCTCGGCGCCCCGCCAGACCGGCCACGCATACTGGGCCCGGGGCCCGACGGCGTCGCGCGCCGGGCCCGACGGATGATCGGGAGAGCAGGAGAGGGCGCGCCGGTGGACGAGCCCGGACTGTTCGACGGCGAGGCGGCGGGGGTGCTCCCCGCGACGCCCCGACCGTGGGCCGGGGAGCGCGGTCCCGGCGCCCCGGACGCCCCCCTGGCGACCCGCCTGCGCCCGACCCACCTGGACGAGGTCGTGGGCCAGGAGAGGCTGACCGGCCCCGGGGGCCTGCTCCGCCTGGCCGTCGAGCGTCGACGGGTGCCCTCGCTGATCCTCTGGGGCCCGCCCGGCAGCGGCAAGACCACCCTGGCCCGGATCCTGGCCGAGGGCTCGGGCCAGCACCTGGAGGCGCTGAGCGCGGTGGCGTCCGGGGTGGCGGACCTGCGCAAGGTGGTGGAGGCCGCCCGGGCCCGGCGCCGGGCCGGGCAGGGGACCCTGCTCTTCCTCGACGAGATCCACCGCTTCAACCGGGCCCAGCAGGACGCCCTGCTCCCGCACGTCGAGAGCGGGCTCCTGACGCTGGTGGGGGCCACCACCGAGAACCCCAGCTTCGAGGTCAACAGCGCCCTGCTCTCGCGCAGCCGGGTGGCGGTGCTGGCCCCCCTGGAGGCGGCGGCGATCGACGCCCTCCTGGACCGGGCGCTGGCCGACGGCGAGCGCGGCCTGGGGCACCGCCGCCTCACCCTCTCCCCCGCGGCTCGGGCCCTGCTGACGACCAGCGCCGGCGGCGACGCCCGGGTGGCGCTCAACGCCCTGGAGCTGGCCGCGCTGGACCACGCCGACGGGACCGCCATCGGCGCGGAGGCGGTCACCCGGGCCCTCCAGGCCCCGACCCTGCTCCACGACCGCGCCGGTGACCAGCACTTCTGGGTCATCTCCGCCTTCATCAAGTCGGTGCGCAGCAGCGACCCCGACGCGGCCCTGTACTGGCTGGCCCGGATGCTGGAGGCGGGCGAGGACCCGCTCTTCGTGGCCCGCCGCCTGGTGGTCCTGGCCGCCGAGGACGTCGGCCTGGCCGACCCGGGGGCCCTCCCCCTGGCGGCGGCGGCCCACCAGGCGGCGCACGTCCTGGGCATGCCCGAGGCGGCCCTCCCCCTCACCGAGGCCACCCTCCACCTGGCCCTGGCCCCGAAGAGCAACTCGGTCAAGACGGCGTACGCCGCGGCGGCCGCCGAGGCCCGGGCCACGCCCGCCCTGCCCGTCCCCCTGTGGCTGCGCAACGCGGCCACCGCCCACGATCGCCAGATGGGCTTCGGGCAGGGCTACCAGTACGCCCACGACGACCCCGAGGCCGTGGTGGACCACCCCAACCGCCCTCCGGAGCTGACGGGCCACCGGTACTACCGGCCGGGCACCCACGGGGCCGAGCCGGAGCGGGCCGCGCACCTGGACCGCCTGCGGGCAGCCATCCAACGGCGGCGCGCAGGACGGGCGCCGGGGGCGCCTCCCCCGGAGGGCGGGCCGGACGGCTCAGTCTGAGGCGGGAGCCCCCGTGGGCCCGGCGGCGGTGGGCTCCGCCGCGCCGGTCGCCGGGGCGGCCGCGGCCGTCGCCTCCTCGGCCTCCGCCACCCGCGAGGCCAGGATCTTGACCACCAGCTCCTCCGGGTCGACCCCCGAGGCCAGCTCCGCCCCCTCGGGCAGGGTGAGCGCGGAGAGGCGGATCTCGTCGTCCACCGCGGCCAGGGCGCTGACATCGACGTCGATCTGGCCCGGGATCGCGGTCGGCAGGCAGCTCACGGCCAGGCCGTGGAGGGCGTGGAGCACCTCGCCGGTCCCCAGCCGGGTGGCCGCGGCCTCGCCCACCAGCACCACCGGCACGTCCACCACCAGCCGCTCGAGCAGGTCGACCTGGAGGAAGTCCACGTGGACCACGGTGGCGTGCCGGGGGTTGATCTGGACCTCGCGGATCAGGACGGGCCGGCGCTTGCGCTCCCCCGCGATCCGCAGCTGGAGCAGGTGCGCACGTCCGGCCCGCCGGTACAGGCGCTCGAACTCGCGAGCCCCGCACTGCACCAGGATCGCGGCCACCCGATGGCCGTAGACCACACCGGGGACCTGGCCGCCGCGGCGGAGGGCCCCCACCCGGCGGCCGTGCACCTCGCGGGGCTCGACATCGAGCGTCAGGGCCATCGCCAACTCCTCGCAGGGACGGCGGGGCACCCCGTCGGGCGCGCTCCATCGCCGTCGCGGAACCGGGCGATGGTATCACACGGACCGGGCCTGGCCGGCCCGGCGGGCCTAGGCCGGGACGGGCTCCGGGGTGGCGAAGCGGCGCCGGACGTAGCGCACGATGCGGTCGATGCTGGTGCCGGGGGTGAAGACCTCGTCCACCCCCTGGGCCTGCAGGGCGGCGGCGTCCTCCGGGGGCACGATCCCGCCGCCGAAGACCACGATGTCCTCGGCGCCCCGCTCCCGCAGCAGGCGCAGGACCTCGGGGAAGAGGGTCATGTGCGCACCGCTGAGGAGCGAGATCCCGATCCCGTCGACGTCCTCCTGGATGGCGGCCTCGACCACCTGGGCCGGGGTCTGGTGCAGCCCGGTGTAGATGACCTCGATGCCCGCATCGCGCAGGGCCCGCGAGATCACCTTCACGCCACGGTCGTGCCCATCCAGCCCGACCTTGGCGGTCAGGATGCGGATCGGACGCGTCGACATGGGGCCAGTCTACGCAAAGCGCGCGCCGGCGACCGAGATAATCACCCGGTGCAGCTCTTGGCCGCGGTCCCCGACGCGCCGGCCCGGGCCCAGGGCGCCCTCCTCGGCCTGGTGGCGGGAAGCGCCCTCGGCGCCGTGGCCCGCGGCCTCAGCCCGATGGAGGTGCTCCGCCTCCACGGATCGGTGCGCGCCCTGCCCCCCGCCCCCGACCTGGGGACGCCGGCCGCGCTGGCGCTGGAGCTGGCGGCGAGCGCCGCCGGGAAGGGCACCTTCGACCCGATCGACATCGTGGCCCGCTGGCGCCGGTGGGTGGAGACCGGCGAGCGCCAGCTGGGCTCCACCTCGCGGGAGGCGTTCGCGGCCCTGCGCCTGGGCCTCCCCGCCGCGGAGGCGGCGGCGATGGCGGCGCGG
>JAKABB010000076.1 GCA_021802045.1 bacterium | reverse complement strand
GCCGCGGCCGCGCTCGACGTGCGCGCCGTCGACGGGGGCCTCCTGGTCCAGACCGCCGACCGCGGGCTCGACGACCCCCAGACCTGGACCATCGCCAGCCGGCGCCGCCCGACGGAGGCGGAGTGGGCCGCCCTCCAGCTGGCCTGGTTCGCGGTGCGCCCGGTGCGCTCCAACGCCATCGTCCTGGTCCGGGACGGCGCCGCCGTCGGCATCGGGGCGGGGCAGATGTCCCGGGTGGAGGCGGTCGAGCTCGCCGTCCAGCGGGCCGGCGACCGGGCCCGGGGCAGCGTGTTGGCGTCGGACGCCTTCTTTCCCATGCCCGACGGGCTGGAGGCGGCGGCGCGGGCCGGGGTCACCGCCGCCATCCATCCCGGCGGGTCCAAGGCCGACGCGGCGGTGCTGGCGGCGGCGGATGCCGCCGGGGTGGCCCTGGTGCTCACCGGACGGCGGCACTTCCGGCACTGAACCTGGTGCCGGGGTGGCGGCCGGCTCCACGGGCCCGGCGCGCGCGGGCGGGCCGTCCGGCGGGAGCGGCCGGTTGCGATACTCGGGCCGTGGGCGACACGCCGCAGGACTGGAGCGAGGCCAACCGGCGCTGGTGGGACGAGCGCGTGCCGATTCACCTGGCCTCGGACTTCTACGACGTCGAGGGCTTCCGGGCCGGTCGATCCAGCCTGCTGGACTTCGAGGTGGCCGAGCTGGGCCCGGTGAGCGGCCGGTCCTTGGTCCATCTCCAGTGCCACGTCGGCCTCGACACGCTCTCCTGGGCCCGTCTGGGAGCGCTGGTCACCGGCCTCGACTTCTCCGCGCCGGCGGTGAAGGCGGCGCGGGAGCTGGCGTCGTCCATCGGCCAGCCCGCCACCTTTGTTGCCGGCGACGTATACCAGGCCCCGGCCCTGCTCCGAGAGCGCTACGACATCGTCTACACCGGCAAGGGCGCGCTGTGCTGGCTACCGGACCTGGAGGCGTGGGCGGACGTGGTGGTGACGCTCTTGCGGCCGGGTGGGGCACTGTACGTCTTGGAGTTCCATCCCTTCACCGATGTCTTCGGCGACGAGGATCTCACCGTCGGCACTCGGTATTTTCACACCTCCCAGCCGCTGGTCTGGGACACACCGGGCAGCTACGTCGACCGGGAGGCGGCGACGACGCACAACCGCACCAATGAATGGGGCATCCCCTGGGGGAGGTGGTGACCGTCCTGGCAGCCCGGGGACTGCGGGTGGCGTTTCTCCATGAGTTCCCCTTCACCCTCTTCGCCCGCTGGCCCGCCCTGGAGCGGTGTGCGGACGGCACCTACCGGTTCCGGGCCGGCACCGCCGACCTTCCCCTCCTGTACTCACTGCTCGCCGTCAAGGAGTGACCGCACGGGTGCCACGGGATCCTGCCCTGGCCCGGTTCTACGCCCGCCTGCTCGGCGCCGAGGTCGCCTACGAGACTGACAGCTTCGCGGCGGTGAAGCTGGACGGCGTCTGGCTGTCGATGCAGAGGGTCGAGCGTTACCGTCCCCCCACCTGGCCCGACGGGCCCGTCCCTCAGCAGGCCCACCTCGACCTCGCCGTTGCCGATCTCGACGATGCCGAAGGGGCCGCACTCGAAGCAGGGGCCGCCAAGTCTGAGCACCAGCCGACCCCCGAGCGCTGGCGGGTGATGATCGATCCCGCCGGGCACCCCTTCTGCCTCACTACCCAGATCCCCGACTGATCCCCATGACGCGCCCCTCGACCGCCGGTCCGGAGAGCCCTGGCCGCATGCGCGACCTGCTCGTCGACCGGCTGGCCTCCCACTTCGAGGGGCATCTGCGGCCCCGGCTTGCCGGGATGTCCGACGAGGAGTGATTCCTCGAGCCGGTGCCGGGGTGCTGGAGCATTCGAGCGCGCTCCGAGACCGCGAGCCCCATGGCTGGCGGGGCTCGGGGGATGGTGGCCGACTTCGCCTGGCCGGAGCCCGATCCCCCGCCGTTCACCACCATCGCCTGGCGCCTCGCCCATGTGGCCATCGGCATCTTCGCCGTGCGCTGCGCCTGGCCCTGCGCCGGCCCCGCCATCGACTGCCGGAGCGCCACCTACCCCGCCAGCGCCGAGGGCGCGCTGGGCCTTCTCGCCGAGACCTGTTCCGGGTGGGTGGAGGGGGGCTGCGGCCTCGACGACGAAGCGCTCTGGGTCCCGGGCGGCGATGGGCAGCCGTTCCTGGCCAGCCAGCCCATGGCGGCGGTCGCCCTCCACGCGAACCGTGAGGCGATCCACCACCTGGCCGAGGTCCTCCTGCTCCGGGACTTGTGGCGCCACCGCCACCCCCTCGGAGCCCGTGCCGTTGACATTTCGCACCATGGATGAGGGCGAGTTCCGCCTGGAGGGGCTCGACGTCGCCCCGGTGACCCCAGAGCGCCTCGCCGACTTGGTCAGGTTCTGCGAGGTTGGGGGCCGTCACGGACACGGCCGGTTCGCCTGGTGCGCCTGCATGCGCTGGCGGACGCCCGCTGCCGAGGTCCAGGCCGCGACGCCTGCGGAGCGCCGCCAGGCGCTCTGCGACCGCCTACCCGCCGGCACCGCTGTCAGTGTTCCCGCCTGCGACTGCGGGGAGCCGGTCGGCTGGTGCTCGGTCGGGCCCCGGACCAGCCACCACGCCCTGGAGCGCCCGTGCAGCCTCCCTCGCCTCGACGACATCGACGTGTGGTCGGTCGCCTGTTTCTTCGTCGACTCCCGATACCGGCGCCAAGGTTTGCCCCCCGGCTGCTTGCCGCCGCTGTCGCCTGTGCAGCCTCCAGCGGAGCTCCCGGTGTCGCGGGCTATCCCGTCGAACCCGGCCCGCGCAGCTACACCCACATGGGAGCACCCTCGACCTTTGCCGCCGGTGGGTTCGCCGAAGTGACTTCGCCGGCCCAGCCTCGCGCCGTTGTGCGCCGGATGCTGCCCTGAATCTTGCCGTCGGCACACCGAGTGTCGACGCTGGGCGCAACTCCGGTACTTGCTTGCCGCCAGCGTCAGGCCGCCCTGGCCCGGCGCGTCGAAGGCATCCGTCGAGGATCCCGCCGACGAGCTGACGTACGGGTGATCGTCATCGCCTTCCAGCCCAGGTCACCGGAGGCGATCCCCCGTATCATCTGGCGTCACGCGAGCTCGCAAGGCGAGGTGATCTTCGATCACTCGCATGACGCCGACCATGAGCGAGCTGCAGCGGGGGCGAGGATGGTGAGGTACTGCTCGGTGATCGTTCCTCCGAGGTGGGTGTCGCGGTGCGGGTGCTGATCTCGGTCGACATGGAGGGGATCGCCGGCGTGGCGGTCGGCGCCGACGTCGCGCCGGGCACCCCGGAGTACGAGCGCAACCGCCAGCTCATGACCGCCGAGGCCTCCGCCGCCGTCCGGGGCGCGTGCGCCTTCGCTCCCGACGTCGAGTCGGTGGTGGCCGACGCCCACGGGCCCTTCTGCAACCTGCTGGCGGCCGACCTCGACCCGCGGGCGACCCTGGTGCGCGGCCGGCCCCGGCCCCACGGCATGGTCACCGGCATCGAGACCGTGCGGGCGGCCATCTTCATCGGCTACCACGGCCGGGCCGGGACCCCGACGTCGGTGCTCTCGCACACCATCCACCCCTGCATCGCCGACGTCCGCTGCAACGGCCGCTCCCTGGGCGAGATCGGGCTCAACGCCGCCCTGGGCGCCTTCCACGGGGTGCCCACGGTCCTGGTCAGCGGCGACGACACCGTGGCCGCCGAGGCCCGCGACCTGATCCCCGGCGTGGCCACGGTCGAGGTCAAGCGCGCCCTGGGGGCTCGGGCCACGGAGTCGCTGCACCCGGCCGAGGCCTGCCGCCGCATCGAGACCGCGGTCCCGGCGGCGCTGGCGGCCCGCTCCGGGGCCCCGGCCCCGCTGCTGGCGGGCCCGGTCACGGTGGAGGTCGACCTCCTCCAGGAGGCGATGGCGGAACCGCCGCTGCTGGTCCCCGGGATGGAGCGCCGGGGCCCCCGGACGGTCCGCTACGCGGCTCCGGACTACCCGGCCGCCTTCGACGTGGTGCGCCTGATCGCGGTCCTGAGCGGCCCGGCGGGCTGAGCCGTCCCCGCTCCCCGGCCCGGGCGCCCCGCCCCGGGGGGCGCGGCCGGTGGCGATTCTCCTCGCGGTCGGGTACGCTCGCCACCTGCAGAGTCCTCCATCAGGGGGCGGCCGGGAGACACCATGAGCGAGAGCCAGAGCCAGGGACGGACCCGGTGGCGTGTGGGTGGCGGCAGGTCGAAGGCCCGCCCCGCCCCGGTGGAGACGGGACAGGTGGTGGCCGGCGGCTGCGACCACCCGGGCTGCGAGAGCCCGGAGGCCTTCGGCTGCGCCTACCGGGACCGGCGCGGGATCGAGTGCCACCGCGCCGGTTGCGCGGCCCACCTGCGGCGGGTCGAGGGCCGGCCCTACTGCCTGCGCCACGCCAGCGTCGCCGAGGTGCTGGCCCTGGCCGCCCAGCGGGGGACGGCCTTCATGCCCCCGGACCTGGACAATCGCATCGCCACCTTGGTCCTCACCGTGGGCCGGGGCCTGGACGCCGGGGTGGTCGAGCGGCTGGAGCGCATGCGCGGGACCCACCAGC
Organism: bacterium; assembly: GCA_021802045.1. Taxonomy (GTDB): domain Bacteria; phylum Chloroflexota; class Dormibacteria; order Aeolococcales; family Bog-877; genus JAKABB01. Next base: position 7,704 of record JAKABB010000076.1, on the reverse strand, counting down.
ACGTGATCAACGACCAGGCGATCCGCTACAACCGCGCCGACCGGGTCCGCGGCGGGCAGGGCTCCTGGGATCGCAGCTGGGCGCTCGCCGGGTCGACGGGGCACGTCGTCCGCATCACGGTGCGGGTCGAGGAGAGCCATCCCGAGGAGGTCCAGATGCTCGTCGGCCGTACCGTGGTGGCGATGGCGGTCCCGCCCTGGATGCATCGGGGGGCGGACAGCCGTCCCGCGCCCGGCTCCCCTCAGGACGTCAGCGAGCGGACCGCCTTCTACGAGGCCCTGCTGAACGGGGTGGATCGCCACCACCAGGGGCTGCGGGCGGAGATCCTGTCGCCCGGGCCTCCCGCCTGAGCCGGGCCCGGACCGACGCGTAGGTGAGCGGCAGCGCCCGCCCGGCGCTGAGGCCGGAGACCAGGGACACGGCCTCCACCAGCCGGGTCAGCCACTCGTTGAGCCCCTGGGCGGGGATCAGGAGCAGGGCCAGGGCGGTGGGGAAGACGGCCCAGCGCCAGGGGAAGCGGCTGCGCTGGATGGCGGCCCGGTAGCGCCACCCGAAGGCCAGCCCCAAGAGCAGGCACACCGCCGCCAGGGTGCAGTAGCCGGTGAGGTAGAGGCGCAGCGAGGGGCCGCTGCCGGGGACCAGCGCCCGCACCGCCAGCGGCGGCAGGTAGTCGGTGCTGTAGAAGCCGACCAGGACCCAGCCCAGGGTGTGGAGGGTCGCGGTCGAGGCCTGGGCCGTCCGCTGCCGCCGCTCGGCCCGCGCCGCCGCGTCGCTCGCCGGGCCCCCGTCCGCTCTCACGGGCCCAGTGTGCCCGTCCGGGGCCGGCCCGCGGGCGGCCCTACAATCCGAGGCCTCGTGGGATACCGTCGGTCCGCGCCGCCGTCCGTCCCCGGTCCGTGCCCGTGGGGGCGGCCCCGGTGAAGCCCGCGGCTCGCCGGTGGCTCCTGCCGGCGGCCGGGCCGGGGGCCGGCGCGCCCCCCCTGCTCGGCCGGGCGCTGGCCGCGCGCGGGCTGCCGGCGGCGGCGGTGGGGCCGTTCCTGGCCGGCGGCCCCGTGGCCCACGACCCCTTCGCCCTGCGGGACATGGCGGCGGCGGTGGAGGTCATCGGGGCCAGCGTGGGCCGGGGGGAGCGGCTCGCGGTCTACGGCGACTACGACGCGGACGGGGTCACGGCCTGCGCCCTCCTGGTGCGCACCCTGCGGGCCGCGGGCGCCGAGGTCCGCCCCTACATCCCCAGCCGCGAGGCCGAGGGCTACGGGCTGAACGCGGAGGCGCTGGCCGAGCTGGCGGCCGCCGGGGTCGCCACCGTGGTCACCGTCGACTGCGGCACCACCGCGGTGGCGGTCGCCGCCGGCCGGCCCGCGGGCCTGCGCCTGGTCATCACCGACCACCACCTGCCGGCTCATGGCCCCGGCGGCGAGGTCGCCCTGGCCCCGGCGGAGGCGCTGGTCAACCCGCGCCGGCCCGACGACGACTACCCGTTCAAGGGGTTGGCCGGGGTCGGGGTGGCGTACAAGCTGGCCAGCGCCCTGGAGCAGGCGGGGGTGGTCCCGGCCGGGACCGCCGAGGCCCAGCTGTGCCTGGTGGCCCTGGGCACCGTGGCCGACATGATGCCCCTGGTCGACGAGAACCGGGCCCTGGTGCGGGCCGGACTGGCGCGCTGGCGGCGGGATCCGCCCCCCGGGCTGCGGGCGCTGGCCGGCCTGGCCGGCTGCCCGGCCGGGCCCACCAGCAGCGACCTGGCCTTCGCCATCGCCCCCCGGATCAACGCCGCCGGCCGGATGGAGGACGCCGGGACCGCCCTGGCCTGCTGCCTGGCCGACGACGCGGCGGCGGGCGAGCGGGCCGCGACCGAGCTGCAGGCGCTCAACGGGCGGCGGCGGGCCTCCCTGCAGTCGGCCATGGCCGTGGCCCGGGCGGCGGTGGAGGCGCTCGACGACCGGACGGCGGCGGTGGCCCTCGGGGACCCGACGTTCGCCGCCGGGGTGGTGGGCCTGGTGGCCGGACGGCTGGTGGAGGCGTTCGGGCGCCCCGCCTTCGTCCACAGCGAGACCGGGGACGAGTGGCGCGGGTCGGCCCGCGGCGTGCCGGGGCTGAACGTGGTCGACCTCCTGGAGGCCTGCGCCCCCACCCTGCGGCGCTTCGGGGGCCACGCCGCCGCCGGGGGCTACAGCCTGGATCCCGACCCCGCCGCCGCGGCGGCGTTCCGGGCCCGGCTCCTGGAGGTGGTGGCCGCGGCCCGGCCCGCGGGCCCGCCGGAGCGCACCTTCACCGTGGACGCGGTCTGCACGCTCGGCGACTGCACCCTGGAGCGCGCCGACGAGCTGGCCGCCCTGGAGCCGGTCGGCACCGGCAACCCGCCGGCGCTGCTGGCGGCGCTGGACTGCCGGGTCGAGGGCACGACCGCCTTCGGCGCCGCCGGCGACCACCTGCGCGTCGACCTCCAGGACGCCACCGGCCGGGCCCAGGCGGTGACCTTCAACCGTCCCCACCTGCGCCCCCACCTCCCGCTCGGACGCCGGATCGACTGCCTCTTCGGGCTGGAGGCCGACGAGTGGCGGGGCCGCCGCCGGGTCCGTCTCCTGCTCCGGGACGTGCGTCCCCACCGACCGGCGGCCTGACCGCGACCCGCGGTTTGAACTCCGGGACGATCGCGCCTATCCTTCCAGGGAGAGGGCTTGCCCCTTGGCGACCCTGTCGGAGGTGCAGCCGTGGCCGGACGCATGATCGAGTTCACCAGTGAGGGGAACGGCCCGGCGCCGGGGTACCTCGCGGCCGCCGCCGCCGGCAGCGGGCCGGGGCTGGTGCTCGTCCAGGAGTGGTGGGGCCTGGTGCCCCACATCCGCTCGGTGGCGGACCGGCTGGCGGCCGCCGGCTACACGGTGCTGGCCCCGGACCTCTACCACGGCCGGCAGGTCGGCCTCGAGGAGCCCGACGAGGCCGGCAAGGCGATGATGGCCCTCGACGCGGCGCGGGCCGCACGGGAGCTCGTCGGAGCCGCCGAGGAACTCCTGCGTCTCCCGGAGACCAGCGGGGAGGGCGTCGGCACCGTCGGCTTCTGCATGGGCGGCGGCCTGGCGGTCCAGCTCGCGACCCTCCACCCCGCGGTGGTGGCCTGCGTCGACTACTACGGCCTCCCGGGCGCCGACGCCGACCTGGGCCGCATCCGCGGCCGGGTGCTGGGGCACTTCGCCGACCACGACGACTTCGCCAGCCCGGCCGCGGTTCAGGAGCTGGCGGTTCGGCTGACCGCCGCCGGGGTCGCCCACGAGTTCCACACCTACCCCGACACCGCCCACGCCTTCTTCAACGACGAGCGGCCGGGGATCTACCAGGCCGCGGCCGCGGCCCTCAGCTGGGAGCGGACCCTGGCCTTCCTCAGGACCGCGCTCGCACCCGCGCCGGCGTAGGTCCGGGGCCGGGCTATAGTGACGGACGGGCCCGGTCCCCCTGACCGGGCCGCGAGGAGAGGCCCCCGATGTCCCTGCCGTCCACGATCGGTGAGCTGCGGGGCAGCGAGCACCGTATCCGCACCGTCCGCGAGGAGCTGCGTGAGAACCTGATCCGCGCCCTGCGGCAGGGGGCGCCGCTCTTCGCCGGCATCGTGGGCTACGACGACACCGTCATCCCCCAGATCCAGAACGCGATCCTGGCCGGGCAGGACCTCATCTTCCTGGGCGAGCGCGGGCAGGCCAAGTCCCGCCTCATCCGGGCCCTGCTGACCCTGCTCGACGAGCAGATCCCGGTGATCGCCGGGAGCGAGGTCAACGACGACCCCTACCGGCCCATCAGCCGCTACGGGCGCGACCAGGTGGCCGAGCTCGGGGATCGGGCCCCGATCGCGTGGGTCCCGCGGGAGCGGCGCTTCGCCGAGAAGCTCGCCACCCCCGACACCTCGATCGCCGACCTCATCGGGGAGATCGACCCGATCCGGGTCGCCGAGGGCCGGTACCTCTCCGACGAGTTGACGATCCACTACGGCCTGCTGCCCCGGGTCAACCGGGGGCTGTTCGCCATCAACGAGCTGCCCGACCTGTCCGAGCGGATCCAGGTGGGGCTGCTCAACGTCATGGAGGAGCGGGACGTCCAGGTGCGGGGCTTCACCATCCGCCTGCCGCTGGACGTGGTGGTGGTGGCCACCGCCAACCCCGAGGACTACACCAACCGGGGACGGATCATCACCCCGCTGAAGGACCGCTTCGGGGCCCAGATCCGCACCCACTACCCGGCGGTGGTGGCGCAGGAGATGGCCATCATGGAGGCCGAGCGCGCCGATTTCAGCGGTGTCCCGGTCAGCCTCCACCACCCCGCCTACATGCGCGAGGTGGTGGCGGAGATCACCCACCTGGCCCGCCGCAGCGCCCAGGTCAACCAGCGTTCGGGGGTCTCCGTGCGGCTGTCGATCGCCAACTACGAGAGCCTGCTCAGCAACGCCCTGCGCCGGGCGGTGCGCCTGGGCGAGGCGGAGGCGGCGCCGCGGGTCACCGACCTCATGGCGCTGCGGGCCAGCACCGTCGGCAAGATCGAGTTGGAGTCCTGGGAGGACGCCGACGAGCAGGCGCTCTTCCACAAGCTGGTGCGCGGCGCCTGCGGCAACGTCTTCCGCCGCCACTTCGCCGCTTCCGAGTTCGCCGCGTGGGTGGCCCGCTTCGAGCGGGGCCTCACCCTGGAGGTGGGCGAGGCCATGCCGCTCGACGCCTACCTGGCCGTCTCGCGCGAGCTCGGCGACATGGAGCGGGTGCTGGTCAAGCTGGACGAACCGCAGCTGCCCGCGGCCGAGGCGGCGGCGCTGGAGTTCGTGCTGGAGGGCCTGCACCTCAGCAAGCGGCTCAACCGGACCGACCTCGACGGCAGCATCGTCTACGGGGGCTGAACGGTGCCCCAGCGCCACCGCTACGCGAGGTGGGACGGCACCCAGGAGATCCTGGGCCCCGACGCTGACGAGCTCTTCGAGCGTCTGGCCGAGGACGTCTTCCACGGCTGGGACTTTGAGTCCGCGCTGCGGCGGGTGCTGGGGCAGGGGTTCCGGGACGCCACCGGCCGGCGCGTCCCGGGGCTGGAGCGGCTCTTGGAGCAGGTCCGCCGCCGCCGCCAGCGCCAGCTCCAGCGCTTCAACCTGGACGGTCTCTTCGCCGACATCCGCGAGCGGCTCGACAACATCATCCAGCAGGAGCGCCGGGGCGTCGAGGCGCGCCGGCAGGCTGGGGGCGGCGCCGCCGACCAGCGGATCCGCCAGCGGATGGCCGCTGACCGGCTCGCCCAGCTGGACCGGCTGCCGGCGGAGCCCGGCTCGGCCATCCAGGCGCTGCAGGACTACGAGTTCCTCGACCAGAGGGCGGCACGGGACTTCGCCGCCCTGATGCAGGAGCTGCGGCAGCAGCTGGTGGACGCGCACCTGCGCGACCTTGGCCGCTCCATGGCGGCGATGACCGCCGCCGACGTCGCCCGCCTGGGCCAGATGGTGCAGGAGTTGAACCAGATGCTGGGCGACCACCTGGAGGGGCGCCCGCCCCAGTACCAGGCGTTCATGGAGCGGTGGGGGCACCTCTTCCCCGAGCACCCGGCCACCTTCGACGAGTTCTTGGCCCAGCTGCAGGCCCAGATGGCCCAGATGGAGTCCCTGCTCCAGTCCCTCGACCCCGACCGGCGCCAGCAGCTGGAGGACCTGTTGACGGGCGTCATGGCCGACCCCGGGCTGCGCGCCGCCCTGGACCAGATGGCCGGCCTGCTGGCCCAGCTCAGCCCCCAGGGCCGGCTCGGCAGCCGCTACCGCTTCGTCGGTGGGGAGGAGCTCTCCCTGCCCGGGGCGATGTCGCTCATGGGCGAGCTCCAGGGCCTGGAGGAGGTGGAGCGCGCCCTGCAGCAGGCGTACCAGGGGGAGCCCATCTCCGGAGCCGTCCGCCAGCGGCTCGCCGAGCTGCTGGGGGCCGAGGCCGCGAGGTCCCTGGACCAGGTCCAGGGCCTGATCCAAGAGCTGGAGGCCGCCGGGCACCTGCGCCGCGAGGAGGAGCGGCTGGAGCTCACCCCCCGGGGCGTCCGGCGGATCGGGCAGAAGGCGCTGGGCGACATCTTCCGTCACCTCCAGGCGGGGCGGTTCGGCAGTCACCCGACGGCCGCCGAGGGCGGGGGCGGCGACCGCACCGAGGAGACCCGCCCCTACCAGTTCGGCGACCCCTTCGACCTCCACACGGCCCGCACCCTCATGCACGCGGTGCAGCGCCAGGGTGGGCGGCGGCCGCTGGCCCTGACGCCCGAAGACTTCGAGATCTACCGCAGCGAGCAGGCCAGCCGGGCCAGCACGGTGCTGCTGCTGGACATGAGCCGCAGCATGCCGCTGCGGGGGTACTTCTACGCCGCCAAGAAGGTCGCCCTGGCCCTCGACACCCTGATCCGGACCGCGTACCCCAGGGACCATCTCGGCGTCATCGGGTTTTCCGACTACGCCCGGGAGATCCCGCCGGGGCTGCTGGCCCACCTCTCCTACAGCGAGTACGCCTTGGGGACCAACATGGAACACGGGCTGATGCTGGCCCGTCGCCTGCTGGCCCGCCACCGGGGCGGCACCCGGCAGGTCATCATCGTCAGCGACGGCGAGCCCACCTCCCACATGGAGGGCAGCCGCGCGAGCTTCCACTACCCGCCCCAGCCCGAGACCGTGCACAAGACCCTGGCCGAGGTGCGGCGCTGCACCCGGGAGGGCATCGTCATCAACACCTTCATGCTGGAGAGCAGCCCCCCGCTGGTGCAGTTCGTCAAGCAGATGACCCGCCTCAATCGGGGCCGGGCCTTCTTCATCAGCCCCGACCGCCTTGGGGACTACGTCCTGGTCGACTACGCCGCCAGCCGCTCCGGGCCGGCCTGAGGAGCCGGACCACGGCCGGCCCACCTCCACCGCCCACCGTCGCCGCGATCCCGGTCGCGGACCGCCGCGCCTTCGCCGAGCGCCTGGCCCGACAGCTGCGGGCCCGCTACCCGGACTGGGCCTTCGAGCCCCTGGCGGAGTCGCTCCTGCTGCGGGCCCATCGGGAGGACCGGGAGGTCTCGCTCTCCTTGGCCACCCTGCTGGTGACCACCCGCCGCGTCGGCGCCTCCGCGCCGGAGGAGATCGGCCGCTTCGTGGCCGCGGTGGCTCCGCGGCTGGCGGCGGCGACGGCGGCGCCGCCCGGGGCCGAGAACCCGGTCCCGGACCCGGCGGCGCTGCTCTGGTGCGTGCGGGCCGGGCGCGATGTCCGGGCCCACCGGCGGGCCCGGGAGCTGGTGCTGCGCGACCTCCCCGCCGGGCTCTGCGCCTTCGTCGCCGAGGCTCTGCCGGGCGAGATCATGCGCGGTGTCTCCCAGCCCGCCGCGGCCCAGGCGGGCGTCAGCGAGGCGGCCCTGCGGGCCCACGCCGACGAGAACACCGCGGCCCGCTTCCAGGGGTGGGTGGGCAGCCTCGACCGCATCCCCACGGCGAGCCCATGGCGGTTCGGCGGCGATGTCCTCTTCACCACCAGCCTGCTGCTGGTCCCCGAGTTCCTGCGGACGCTGGCCGAGCGCGGCGGTGGCAGCGCCCGCCTGGCCGCGCCCGCGCGGGCCCTGGTGCTGGCGGGGCCCGGCTCGGAGCCCGACGGGGCCCGGTTCGCCCGCGAGGTGCGCCGGGTGTTCCGCACCACCCCCAACGCGGTCAGCGCCGCCGTCCTGCGCACCGACGGGCGGGCGCTGCAG
>JAKABB010000075.1 GCA_021802045.1 bacterium | reverse complement strand
CTGGTACTTCAGGGTCATGGCCGTCCGCTGCTGCTCCGGCAGGGTCGCGATCGCCCCCCAGACCTCGCCCAGGAGGTCGCGGGCCACGACCTGGTCGGCCACCGCGGCGCCGTGGTCCGGCAGCTCCCAGGCATCCTCCAGGGTCCCCTCCAGGTGGCGGTGGGCCCGGTGATAGTCCAGGATCGCGTTGTTGGCGATCTGGTAGAGCCAGGACGAGAAGGGGCTGCCGCGGGGCCGGTAGCGGGGCAGCGCCCGCAGGGCTTTGAAGAAGACCTCCCATCGACCCGCAGGGCCACTTGGGTCCGCCAGAGGCCCTCAGGGGGTTGAGCCCTGGACCGTCCTCGAGTCCAGAACCGGCGCCCGTGTCATTCACGCATGCGCCAGGCTCGCCGCATTGCGCTGATCTGTGGCCTGTTGGTAGACGGCCGCGACGTCGGCTATGTCGAAAAATACCGGCACGTCCGGTGCCAGCGATCCGGCGACAGGCCAGCCTGCGTCCGCGAGGGAGGCCCACATCGACATTCCAAACACGCCGGGCGCCGAACCGAACTGGATGGTCCCGCTGCCGTCTGAACGCCGCCGAAGGTTGATGGCTGGCATCTGACTGAGGAACGATGCTTGCAGCTGTTCGCCGCCCCTCCACCTGCGTGACAGCACCAACACCCGCCGATCCGTCAGCGCGTAGGTGGTGTGCCGTCGTCGGAAGCGACGCACCAGGAACCGCCCCCAGATCATGTACTGGCCGATCAGCACGAACGGAACGCCCCACAGCGCGAACAGGATGCCACCACCTCGCGCCAGGACGAGCACACTGGCCTCCCAGAGGATCGCGAATGCACCCCACATCAGTGTGAACGGCACAAGCCACAGGTCGATTGGAGAAAGCCAGCGGCTGAGGCTTGGCCGGCCGGTCCAGATCACGCGCTCAGCCGGGAGCAGATGCGGTGCCAGGCGTTCATGGTCGGTCCCGGCTGCGGCGGCCATCGGCAGATACTATCCTTCCGCGGCCGCTGGTTCCCATGCGTGCTTCAGCCTCCGCCGCGGTCGCCAGGTGGCCGTCTCGATCACGGGGGGGCGCGCGGCTGGGCCGCGGTCGCGCGCTGGAACGACCCGTGCTTGAAAGAGGATCTGGTCGACGTGCTCCGACTGCATCCCAGCCCGCCGGTCCAGGGGCGGGATCGGGGCCAGATCGCCCTCCCGCTGCAACCTGGACCGGCGGGCGTCATGCTCCACGATGACGGGCGCGGCGGGAACAGCGCGCTTTTCGCCGCTCTGGAGGTTCTGGCCGGCACCGTCATCGGGCAGTCCCTGCCCGTCGGGCCCGACGTCGACAGGGGGGATGCGCGCCCGGCGGCGCGTTCCGGCTGGGCTCAGTGGATACGGGACGCCCCCGGGGCGCGGCCCCCGGTGGACGCCCGGGCGTGAGGCCTGCGCGGACGTCGGCGCCCCGCTGCTGCGCTTCGCCCGGGGAGGGTACCCGGTCACCGTAACGCCAGGGGTGGCCCGCCGTTGCACGGTCCGGGTGGCCGACGGAGGGCGAGCGATGACACGCATGCCAGGTGCCCGTCGCATCGGGCGGGGCGCCCTCGTGGGGACGTGCGCCGCAATGCTCGGCGCCACGACTCTGGCCCTGGCCGCCTGTTCCTCCCCCATGCCCGCACCCGCGGCCTCCGCCGGCCCGTCGCCGAGCCGCTCTCCCTCAACCACGCCGTCCCCAGCCCTCTCCGGCGCCCCCCATGCCGGCACCTCCACCGCGATCGCCGCCTGCCAACCGACGCAGCTCTCGCTCGCGAGTCAAGACGGGCCCACGGCGATGGGCTTCTCCTACGGCGTCTTCGTCTTCACCAACACCGGGACCACAGCGTGCTCCATGACGGGATACCCCACGGTGACCGAAACCGGCCCCGCGGCCGTCTCCACCCCGTCGGGGCACGCCCCGACAGCATGGGGGGCGCCGGTCGCTCCCGAGTACTCCCTCAACGGGTGGAAGAACCCCACGGCAGAGGTGGTCCTCCGCCCGGGCACGGTGGCGTCCTTCTTCATGGACATGGAGCCGGCGATCTTGAACGGGTCCTGCTGGGGAGCCTTGGGAGCGCGCAGCCGGGACGTCCTCGACGTGGTCCCCCCGGGGGCGGGAGCTGCCCTGGCCCTGCCGGGTCAGGGAGAGTTCTGCGGCGATCAGGTCCCGCCCGTGTCGCCGGTGTTCCGCGGCATCGTCTTCCAGACCGTCCGACCCACGGTGCCCACCCTGGCGCCCTGACGGATGCCGCCCGGCATCGGGCGCCGGAGGGGCCGATCCGGGAAGAGCCGCGGGCGAGCCCTTCTCGACGGGCCGCCCGCGGCCCCGCGCCGGGCGGCGCGGGCGCCACGGCCCCGGCAGACTCTCGCGGCTCCCGCACGAGCGCGGCGAGCCGCGCCGCGAGGCCACCGGCCCGTCAGCTCGAACCCGGTCGCCGCGCCGGAGAGGCCGCCCCCTCGCGCACCGCACCCACGCGTCGCCGGTCACGACCGGCCGCCCCACGGCCGGGGGGCGTCAGGCGCCGGGCTTGGGGGCGTCGTCCGAGCGGCCCTGTCGCTCCTTGACCCGACGGATCGCGCGAGCCTGCAGGTCGCCGAGGATGCGGCGCAGGCTGCCGCCATGCACCACCATGCGCGTCTGCCGCCGCCGGTCGCGGCGCTCGATCCGCGCCGCCTCGGTCCGGGGGATCTCGTCCGTGTCCCGCATCATGGCGCAATCGTACCGCCGGGGCGTGGAGGCCCCGGCACGCCCAGCGACAGTGGCAAGGCGCCGTCGGCGCGCCCTGGTCCGCGGTCCGGCTCATCCCCCCGCTCCCAAGGCGGTGCGGAGTAGCCGAGTTCGCCATCTCACCCACCACGCCGCGCCAGAGCCAAGAGGACCGTGGCCACATCGACCTCGCGCCGGGAACCATCTCCCACCACGCCCGGCACCGGACGGCGCCACCCCGAGCGCCGCCTCTTGCGCGCGCTCGGAGAGACGACCATGCTGGGGCCATGGGGGGTGGGATCGGCCGCAGCCGGCCCGAGCCCGGGCCGCGCGCCGACACCGCGCTCGGGTACCACGGCGGGTGCGACCAGCTGCTGCTGTTCGGCGGCGCCGCCTACGCCTCCCTCGGCGACACCTGGCTGTGGCGGGAGGGCGGGTGGGAGGCGATCGGCGGGACGAGGGGGCCGACGCCACGTCACGGCGCCAGCCTGGCCTACGACGCGAGCCTCGGGGAGCTGGTGTGCTTCGGTGGGATCGCGACGACCGGGAGCCTCCGCACGCCGCTTCAGCCCCTGACGGACAGCTGGGTATGGGACGGACGCCGGTGGGCGCCCGGCCCCAGCACCCTGGAGCCCCTCTGCGGCATCCACAGCCTGATGGCGTTCGATCCGGGGCGACACCAGCTGCTGCTGGTGACCCAGCCCGATGACCGCCACCGGGCCCTGGGCGACCCCCCGCCCCCGCCGGGGGCCCCGCGCGTCGCGACCTGGGTCCGCCAGGCCGGGACCTGGCGCCGGCAGCGTCCGCGCGACGCTCCCCTGGCTGACGGCGGCCTCGCGGCGGACTGGCCGCCGGGGGCGGGCAGCCCGTGGCCGATCTACCAGGACAGCCCCTTCGATGCCGGTGCGGGGATGGCCTTCGACCCCGTCAGCCAGCGGGTCATCCTGTACCAGACCCGCCGCTACGATATGGACGGCACCCCGGACGGCCGCTTCCTCACCTGGGGGTGGGCCGGCGACACCTGGGAGCTCCTGCTGGCGGAGGACCACCGGGTCGACACGGCGGTGAGCAACACCACCCGCTTCGACGAGTCGCCGCGGCCGTTGCTGGCGACCGAGCCGCGGGACACCGGGGTGGTCCAGCTGGACGCCTTCGGCCGGACCTGGCACTGGGACGGCCGCAGATGGTCACGGCTTCCGGTGCAGCCACCCGGTCGACGGGGACGCGCGGCGATGGCCCTGGCCCCGACAGTCGACGCCGTCGTCGTGTTCGGCGGAGTGGCCGCCGGCAGCGGGGGCACCCACGCCGACACCTGGGGCTGGGACGGCACGGCGTGGTTCCTGCTGGCCGGCACGCCCCGGCCGCAGGTGATCGACCAGCCGCCGTCCACCCGGCCAACCACGGGGATCACGGAGGCGGAGGCCATCGCCGCCCTGCGCGCCTCCGCCTCTCCGGGCGCGCGCGCCGGCCATGTGCTCCTGGTCCGAGACGGGCCCGTCCGCGACTTCTGGGGAGGCGGAGAGGGGCCCCTGGGGTTGGACGCCTGGGTCTGGGGGGTGGTGGTGGGCCCGGTGCGGATGCCGGGGGGAGGCGGCGGGCCCACCACGGCCCTGGTGCTGCTCGACTACCGGACGGGCGAGTGCCTGTCGACCGGGTTCCCGGCGCCGGCTTTCCTGGTCCCACGCGGCGCCCTGGGCTGACATCGACCCCCGGGGACGCGCCCCTCGCGCCCGCCGTCGTCTGTCGATGGAACCCGGACCGACTGCGCACGCATCGTTGAGGCATGCACCTCACCCGCCCGGAGGTCGCCCTGGTGGCGGGCGGCCTCATCGCCTCCCTGGGTGGCTGCGGCCCGTCGCCCCAGTCCACCGGCGTCCCCCCCGGGGTGCGCGCCACCGCCTGGGTCACGGCGCTCGACCACGGCGACCCCCATCCCCAGGGCTCGATGGCCTGGGTCCGCACCACGCTCCCCGCCCTGGGCCGCCTCGCCGGCTTCGGGTACGGGGGCAGGCCGTACCCCGTGTTCGTCATCGAGCTGTGGGGGCACTGGACCACGGTGCCCGCCCTCGGCGGGGCGTATCACTGCACCGTGCTCACCGTCACCGCGCCGGTCAACCGCCACCACACCGATCGCAGCGGCTTGATCTCGTTCTCCACGTGCCGGGATCGCCCGTTCCCGCTGGCGCGGCTGGGGACGGTCCACCATGCGGCCATCCCGGGCCCACCGGTGGTGCGGCCCGGCGTCGTGCCGGGGGTCCTCGACCTCGATGTCGGGACCGCGTCGGCGGCGGTCCGGCGCGCGGGCTTCCGGGTGGCCGTGCGTCACCGGGCCGACGCCTACCTCCCCGGCGGCACCGTCGCCGCCGAGCGGCCGGATCCGGGCACCCGTCCGCGCCGCCGGACCGTGGTCCTCTTCGTCACCCCGTAGCCCACCCGCTGGCCTGACGGCCGGCGAGGCGGAGCGACGGGCTCCCGCCGGCGGCGGACGGGGCGGCGGCGACGACCGGGGTGATGGGCGCCGCCGGACCCACGGCCCGCTGCTGGATCCAGTCGTCGACCGGGCCTGCACCAGGTGCACGCGCCACGCGCGCCCGGGCCGGAGACCGCCGCGTTGCACCGGCGGTCCCGGGGCCCTACGATCGGCACCGGCACGGGACGGAGGACTGGGGCAACAGGGGGCGATGGCACGACATGGACTGGATCGAGCGGGTTTTCCATCTCAACCTCGACGCGGGCAGCGGATCTGTGGAGATGCTGATCACGGTGATGGCCGGCCTCCTCCTGGCCGCCGCCCTGGTTCGATTCGGTCGGATCGGCGGGCGGGCCGGGGCCCCGCGGCTTCGGCGCTGGGGCCGCTCCGCGCCCCCGGGGGGTGGCGCCGGCCCCACCAGGTGACCGCTGCCTGGAGCCCGTCGCGGGGCGCCAGGCGAGGCGCGCTCCGCGGAGGTGGGAAGCGTACCGGCGCCGGGTTGGCGCCGGCAGCCGCCTGTCAGTTCGTCTGAGCGGCGGTGAGGCCGGCGAGCTGTCGCTCCATCGTCACCAGGGGTCCCGGTTGCAGGTCGACCGACCCGCGGGCGGTGCGCAGGGACACCCAGCCGCATCCCAGCACCTCGGTGGCGGTGGCGTTCGGCCGTGCCCCGCGGTGCACGGAGAACTGCAGGGACACGGTGTCCTGGCTCAGCGCGCAAGACCGCGCGCCAACGGCCAGGGTCGGCAGCCGGTTGATGGTGGCGATCAGCCCGTGGAGGGTCCGGGAGCTGGCGATGTCGACCACCCGCCGCCCGGGCTGGGCCCCGAACAGCAGCCAGGTCAGGACCGCGTGGCGATCGTTCGCCGGCACCCGGGTGGCCGCGGTCCGCTGGGGACGCCAGACCACCTGGGCGTCGATCCGCAGCCCGGTGGCGGAGCCGCGGAGCGACACGAAGCTGTAGATCAGCTCGAGGCTGCTGAGCCCGCTGGGCAGGGCGGTGCGGTCCCAGACCAAGGCGTACGTCGTTGGCAACCCCGGGCCCGACAGCGCCCCCCCCGTGAAGAACTGGAGGCCGCCGGGCGGGTGGGCCCGCGCGAAGGCCCGAAAGGCGCCCAGCGGGATCGGGATCCGCCAGAACCGGGTCGACTGGACGAGATTGTCGCCGGCGGGCTGCTGCATCGACTGCCGCAGCGCCGGCACCGGCGGTCCGGCCAGGGGCACGGCGGAGCGTGGCAGGATCGCCGCCGCCAGGAGCTGGCCGGCCGCCGCCCGCGCGGCTGCCCGGTCCTGGACGGCGGCGCCCGCCAGGCCCTGGTGGATCGCCGCGAACCCGACCAGGAGCCCCGCGGCGACCGCCACCGCCGTGATCCGGCCCCACAGCGGCCAGCGCGGAGAGCTGCCGGGCAGGGGGCCGCTGCCACCGGTGACGCGGCGGACGAGCCGCCCCAGGCCCGGCACCCTGGGCCTTGCAGGTGGTGACATCGTGCTCCTCCTACCCGAGGCGCATCGTCGCACCTGGGGCGGCGGATGTCATCCCCACCCTCGGCCCGGCCGGCGAGGGTGCCGCGGCAGCCGGCGGTCAGTCGCCCTCCGCGCGGCGGGTCCGGCCGCGCTGCCGGCCCCGCACGGCCTGGTCGAGGACCACCTTGCGCAGGCGGACGGCCTTGGGGGTGACCTCGACGCACTCGTCCTCGCCGATGAACTCCAGGGCCTGCTCCAGGGAGAGCTCGAGGTGGGGGGTCAGGCGCTCCAGCTCCTCGGCGGTGGAGGAGCGCACGTTGGTCGGCTTCTTCTCCTTGGCCGGGTTGACGTCCATGTCGTCGGGCCGAGCGTTCTCCCCCACCACCATGCCCTCGTAGACCGTGGTCCCGGGAGGGATCAGCATGGTGCCCCGCTCCTGCAGCGCCATCAGGGCGCTGGTGGTGGCCACCCCCCGCCGGTCCGCCACCATCGAGCCGTTGCGGCGGGTGCGCAGCTCGCCGTGCCAGGGCTCCCAGCCGTCGAAGACGCTGTGCAGGACCCCGGTCCCGCGGGTCTCGATGAGGAACTCGGTGCGGAAGCCGACCAGCCCGCGTGCCGGCACGCGGTAGTCCATGCGCACCCAGCCGGTGCCGTGGTTGACGATGGCGTCCAGGCGGCCCTGGCGCAGCGCCAGCAGCTGGGTCACCACCCCCAGGTACTCCTCGGGCACGTCGACCGCCAGCTGCTCCATGGGCTCGTGCAGCCGGCCGTCGATCTGGCGCGTCACCACCTTGGGCTTGCCGACGGTGAGCTCGAAGCCCTCCCGCCGCATGGTCTCCACCAGCACCGCCAGCTGCAGCTCCCCCCGGCCCTGCACCTCCCAGGCGTCGGGCCGCTCGGTGGGGGCCACCCGCAGCGACACGTTGCCCACCAGCTCGGCGTCGAGGCGGGCCTTGAGCAGCCGCGCCGTCAGCTTGGTGCCCTCGGAGCCGGACAGCGGCGCGGTGTTGATCCCCACGGTCATGGCCAGGCTGGGCTCGTCGACCAGGAGCGCCGGCAGGGGCCGGGGGTCCTCGGCGTCGGCCAGGGTCTCGCCGATGCCGATGTCGGCGAAGCCGGCGACGGCCACGATCTCGCCCGGTCCGGCGGCGTCGACGTCGACCCGGTCCAGGGCCCGGGTGGCGTAGAGCTCGGTGATGCGGGTGCGCTGCACCGAGCCGTCGAGCCGGCACCAGGCCACCGTCTGCCCGCGCCGGAGGGTCCCCTGGTGGATCCGGCAGATGGCCAGGCGGCCCACGTAGGGCGAGGCGTCCAGGTTGGTCACCAGCGCCTGCAGGGGGTGCTCGGGTTCGTACCTCGGCGCGGGCACGGTGGCCAGGATGGCCTCGAACAGGGGGACCAGGTCGGTGCCCGGGGCCACGGGGTCGGGGCTGGCCCAGCCGGCCCGGGCGTTGGCGTAGAGCACGGGGAAGTCGATCTGGTGCTCGTCGGCGTCGAGGTCCAAGAACAGCTCCTCGACCTCGTGGACCACCTCGGCGATGCGGGCGTCGGCCCGGTCCACCTTGTTGATCACCACCACCACCGCCAGGCGGGCCTCCAGGGTCTTGCGCAGCACGAAGCGCGTCTGCGGCAGCGGGCCCTCGGAGGCGTCCACCAGCAGCAGGACGCCGTCGACCATGGCCAGGCCCCGCTCCACCTCCCCACCGAAGTCGGCATGCCCGGGGGTGTCGACGATGGTGATCTTGGTCGAGCCGTACTGGAGCGCGGTGTGCTTGGCGAGGATGGTGATGCCCTTCTCGCGCTCCAGGTCGCCCGAGTCCAAGAGGCGGTCGGTCGCCTCCTGGCTGGCGCGCAGGCCCCCGGTCTGACGCAGCATGGCGTCGACCAGCGTCGTCTTGCCATGGTCGACATGGGCGACGATCGCCACGTTGCGCAGGTCGTCGCGCCGAAGCATCCGTCAGCCAGGATAGCGAGACACGCGGACCTCGCCGGGCGCCGCTGGCGTCACGCCCGCCGGGGCTCCCCGCCAACGACCGGCCCCAGCGGCGCCGCCGGGCCGGCGGCGCCGGTCAGTTGACCGGGCCCGGCAGCGGCGCGGGCTGGTCCAGCACCTCGAAGTGGGTGGTGCGGGACGACTCCTGCCCCGGGATGTCGACCCGCGCCCGGTAGACGCCGGGGTGGGGGAAGACCAGGGCCACCGGCATGGCCAGGGTGGACCGCAGGGCCAGCCCCGGGGTGGGGGTGGGCGGCCGGCCCGCGGTCAGCTGGCCCGTCACCGCCAGCAGGGCGTGCCCGGCCTGGTCCTCGATGCCGATCCGCACCGGCAGGACGCCGCCCGCCTCCTCCCAGTCGATGAGGAGCGAGACCGCGATCGCGAACTGGGTGGGGGGCAGCTCCGTTGCGGGGGCGCCCGCCGCCGGAGGCGCGATGATCCGCACCGTCTGGGTCCAGCCGCCGCCCAGGACGTAGAGCTTGCCGTTGACGACCTCGGCATGATCGCAGAGCAGGAGCAGGTCGATCTCAGCCACGGCGGCGCCGGGGACGGCAGGACATGTCTCGGGCATCGTACGGGAAGGGCCTCGGGCCCTCCCGTCAGCCGCCGGCCGCCTGGATCCGGTAGATGATGCCCCGGCCCCAGTCGGCCACCAGCAGCGCCCCCCTGGGGTCGACGATGACCGCCAGCGGGTGCTGGAACCCCTGGGCGAACACCGACACCGCGGAGATGGGGGCGGTCCCGTCCGGCTGCAGCACCACCCGGAGCAGCCGCCGGCCGGGTCCGCCGGTGGAGTCGTACTCGCCCCACTCGGCGATGAAGAGGTTGCCCCGGTAGCTGGAGGGGAACGACCGGCCGGTGTAGAAGGCCAGCCCGTCCGCGGAGGCGTGGGGCCCCAGGTAGACCGCCGGCGGGGTCACCCCCGCGCACCGCCCCTCCATGACCAGCAGGGTGGCGTCCGGCCAGCAGGTGGGCCATCCGTACCAGTGGCCGGGGAGGACGTGGACCAGCATGTCGGCGGGCTCGGGGTCGGTGGCGGTGCCCAGGTTGTCCTGCCCGTTGACGGTGGCGTAGAGGCGGCCGGTGCCGGGCTGCACCGCCAGCCCGTAGGGATTGCGCACGCCGGAGGCGACCACGTGCAGCCCCGTGCCGTTGGGACGCAGGGCCAGGATGGCGGCGCTCTGCGGGCTGGCCTCGTGGCAGACATCGCAGGTGGAGCCGCTGCCGACGTAGAGCCAGCCCCCCGGTCCCGCCACGATGTTGTCCTGCTGGTGCTCGCCGTACGGGAGGCCGGAGACGAGCACCGTCCGGTCCACCCCGCGGCCCCGGGCCAGGGTCAGGGCGTCGATCTGCCCCTGGGCGGAGACGTAGAGGCGCCGGCCGATCCAGGCCAGGCCCAGGGGGGTGGAGAACCCGGCGGCGAACGGCAGCGGCTGGGTGCTGCCGGGCGGGACGACGACGACCCGGCCGCCCTGCTCGGTCACGTAGAGCCGGCCATCCGGGCCGTACGCCATGGCGGTCGGGTGCTGCAGGCCGGTGGCGTAGACCTCGGCCCGGAAGCCCGGGGGCACCTGGATCCCGCTGGACGACTCGAAGTGGAAGTGGGCGGCGGGCGCGGCCGCGTGGGAGGCACCGTGCCCGGCTCCCGACGCCGTCCGGGCGGGCGGGGCGGGCACGGGGCCACAGCCCGAGGCCGCCAGCGCGGCCACGGTCACGGCCAGGGCCCACGCCCGCGGCGGGCGCGCCCGCCGCCCCCAGCGGCGACCCCCGCGGGCATCGCCCCCAGCCGTTCCCATCGACCGGTGAACGCCCCGGGGCCCAGGACGGTTATGGGGTGCCCGGCGGGGCCCCGCGGCCACGGGCCGGGCGGACCCCGTACAGTCGGTTCGAGACCGGCTCCAGGCCGGCGGCAGAGGCCGGGGGGCCGCCGGCCCCCGGCGCCAGCGCCCACCGCGGCGCGGGGAGAGCGACCCATGAACAGCGCGACAGCGGACGGACCCGCGACCCAGGACGCCCCGGCCCCGGTGACCCCCGCCGGCGGCCCGCTCCCCGAGGCGATCAGCCGGCGGCTCCAGGGCCTGCCGGCGGTCCGCGTCGAGGGCGCGGCCCTGCGCACCGTCGAGCTCCCCCTGGTCTCCCCCTTCACCACCAGCTTCGGGACCCAGACGGTGCGCCACGCCCTCCTGCTGGAGCTCTGGGGCGACGGATTGCGCGCCTGGGGGGAGTGCGTGGCGGAGACCGTTCCGGCCTACTCCTCGGAGACCCTGCTCACCGCCCGGGAGACGCTCCGGCGCCACCTGCTCCCGCCCGTCGTCGGCGCCCCGGCGCGGACCGTGGCCGACCACCTGGCCGGCTCCGCCTGGGTCCGCGGCCACCAGATGGCCCGGACCACGCTGGAGATGGCCCTGCTGGACCTGGCCGGGCAGGCGGGCGGGCGCAGCCTGGGGCAGATCCTGGGGGCCACCAGGGACCGGGTGGGGTGCGGGGTCAGCATCGGCATCCAGCCGTCGCTGGACGCCACCCTCGCCCTCATCGAGGGGTACCTGGCCCAGGGGTACCAGCGCATCAAGCTGAAGTGCCGGCCCGGGTACGACGTCGCCCTGGCCCGCGCGGTGCGGGAGCGGTTCCCCAGCTGCCCGGTCATGCTGGACGCCAACAGCGCCTACTCGCTGCGGGACCTGGAGACGCTGCGGCAGCTGGACGCCTATGACCTGATGATGATCGAGCAGCCGCTGGCGACCGACGATTTCGTCGACCACGCCGCCCTGCAGGCCGCCATCCGCACCCCGGTCTGCCTGGACGAGAGCGTGCACTCCCTGGCGGCCGCGCACACCGCCCTGGCCCTCCGGGCCGGGCGCATCGTCAACCTGAAGCCCGGTCGCGTCGGCGGCTTCCTGGTCGCGGCCGCGATCCATGACCTCTGCCAGGCCCACGGGTGGCCCACCTGGGTGGGCGGCATGCTGGAGACCGGCCTGGGCCGTGCCGCCAATGTGGCGCTGGCGGGGCTGCCCAACAACACCCTGCCCGGGGACACGTCGGCCAGCGACCGCTACTTTCACGCGGACCTCATCCCCGAGCCCTTCCGGCTCGCGCCGGACGGGACCCTGCCGGTGCCGACCGGCCCCGGCCTGGGCGTGGCCCCCGACCCGAGGCGGCTGCAGGAGACGACCCTGGAGTATGAGGTCCTGCGGTGAGGCCGCTGCCGCCCGGGGCGGCGGGGCCGGCGGCGGCGGGGGAACTGGCGGCGTGGGAGCTGGCCCACGCCGCCGCCCAGCGCTCCGGGGTGCGGCTGGTGGCGCTGGAGACCCTGGAGGACATGGAGGAGCTGGAGCGCCTCACCACCGCCGTCTGGGGAGCGCCGGAGTTCTCCAGTCACCTGGCCCGAGCGCTGCAGCACGCGGGCGGAGTCACGCTGGCCGCCCGGGACGCCGACGGCGGAATGGTGGGCGGCGCTCTGGGCTTCGTCGGCACCAGGGGCGGGCCCCACCTGCACTCCCACGTCGTCGGGGTGCTGCCGGGGTGGCAGGGCCGGGGCGTGGGCCGGGCCCTCAAGCTGGCCCAGCGCGCGGCCGGCCTGGAACGGTCCCTGACCGAGATGCGCTGGACCTACGACCCCCTGCTGGTCCGGAACGCCTGGCTCAACCTGGTCGTCCTGGGCGCGGTGGGCACCGCCTTCCTGCGCGACTTCTACGGCACCATGCCGGACCGGCAGAACGCCGGCGACCGCGGCGACCGCTTCGAGGTGGCCTGGGACCTGGCCGCCCCCGTCGGCCGCCCACCCACCGCCGGGGCCGACGCGCCGCCCCTCCTGCGGATGGTGGGGGAGGCCGCGGCCCCCCGGCCCGAGGCGGCGGAGGCGGAACCCGGCCCCAGCGCCGCCGTGGCGATCCCGCCCGGCTACCCGGCCCTGCGGCGGGACCACCCGGAGCTGGCGGCCCAGTGGCGAGACGCCTCGGCGGCGGCATTCACCCGCTGCTTCGCCGCCGGGCTGGTGGCGGTGTCGGTCAGCCGGGACGGGGTGTACCAGTTCGCCCGGCCCGCCGCTCCCGCCCCCCCGCCCGGCCGCTAGGGAGCGCCGGCGCGAGGCCGCCCGAGCGCTACCCGCCCGCCCCGCGGCCAGCACCCTCCCGCCGGCCGTCGCGCG
>JAKABB010000009.1 GCA_021802045.1 bacterium | reverse complement strand
CCCTCCGGCGGGGGGGCGTGGTCCGCCGCCGTGGGCGGAGGGGTGGCCGTGCCCAGCGCCAGCAGGCGCCCCCCGGTCGGGCGCAGCCCGCGGCGGACGCCCGCCGGGACCACGGCCATGTCGCCGGCCCGCACGCTGTGGGTCGTGGTCCCCACCAGGAGCTCCCCGGTGCCGTCGAGGACGGCCAGGGCCAGGGTGGCCTGCGGGGTGTGCACCGGCAGCGAGCGCCCCGGCTCCAGGACGATCAGCACCACCCGGACGGCGTCGTTCTCGAAGAGGACGCGCGGCCCGCCCGGCGGCGGGCCCAGGTCCGCCCACCGGGCCGCCGGGCCCACCGTGATCGCGGCCGCTGCCGGGGCCGGCACCTCAGCCGGCCCCGGGGCCGGCGGCCCGCCGGAAGACGACCCGGAAGTCCCCGCCACCGAGGGACTCGGTCTGGTGCTCGAAGCCGCGGGCTCCGAGCACGTGGTAGAGGGGGACCGGGTCCAGCGGGGCCAGCAGCTCCAGGCTCTCCTGCGGCTCCAGCCCCTCCGCGGCCGCCAGGATCAGCGCCAGGGGGTCGTCCCCGGCGGCCAGCACCGGTCGCACGTCCAGCTGCATCGGCATGTCCCTCGCTAGCGCCAACCCAGCGCCTGCCGGGCCGGCTCGCTCATCATCTCGGGCTCCCAGGGGGGCTCGAACACCAGGTCCACGGTCACGCCGGCCACCCCGGGGATCAGCTCCAGGGTTCGGCGCACCGCCTCCGGCATGCTGTCGCTCATCGGGCAGCCGGGGGTGGTGAGGGTCATCCGCACCGCCGCTTGGCCCCGGTCGACCCGCAGGTCGTAGATCAGCCCAAGGCTGGCCACGTCGATCCCGAGCTCGGGGTCGTAGACGGCGTGGAGCCGCTCCCACGCCTCCTGCTGGATCGCCGCGTCGGAGGCCCCCGGCAGCGCCGCCGCGTCCAGGCCGCCCACGCTCATCCCACCGGCCCCGGCGCCGGGGACCCGGCGAGGTGGGCGACGCACAGCGTCGGCTCCACCAGGGCGTCCAGCCGGGTGGCCGTCAGCGGGGCCCTCATCTCGCGCAGGGCCCCGCGGAGGAGCCCGAGGTGGGCCGAGCAGACCACGGTGGTGTTGGCGGTGGCCACGTCGAGGAAGGGGCAGTGGCGCAGCTGCACCTGCCAGGCGCCGCCCACCCGGACCGCCTGGGGCGCGAACCCCAGCTCGGCCAGCATGGTGGTCACCCGGTCCACCGCCTCCGTCTCCGAGAGGGCGGCCTGCGCGGGCGGGCCCAGCACCAGGCCCGCCCCGAAGCGGTCGCCGGCCGCCAGCGCCGCCGCCGCCGGCTCGGGGACGGACGAGCGCAGGTAGCCGGCGAGCAGCTCGGCCAGGACCCGGTAGCCATCCCCCTCCCGGTCCGGCGCCGCCGGGGTCGCGGCCCACAGCTGGCGCGGGCGGCCGCGGTGCGGGCCGTGGTCCCGCTCGGCCCGCACCAGTCCCGCCTGGGCCAGGACCTCCAGGTGGAAGCGGACCGTGTTGACGTGCAGCCCGGTGCGCCCGGCCAGCTCCCGGGCGCTGAGGGGCTGCCCGTGCTGGCGCAGCTCGGTCAGGAGCGCCACCCGGCTCCAGCCGGCCAGGGCCCGGTGGGCCCTGGGGTCGACCCGCTCGTCGGTGCTCACCGGCCGATTATAGCTGATAAGCCTTAGACTAATAGCGAAATGCCCGCCCCGAGCATCCGCCCGCAGCGATCCCCGGCCCTCAGCCTGCCCATGCCCTACTTCGGGGCCGGCATGGTCGCCTTCGTCCTCCTGGCCGCGGGCGTCCCGCTCGGGGCTACGGCGCTGCTCCAGGGCAACGACGATCCCCGGGTGTTCGCGCTGACCCACCTGGCGGTGCTGGGCTGGGTGACGATGACGATCATGGGCGCCCTCTACCAGCTGCTCCCGGTCGCCCTCGGCGCCGAGATCCGCAGCGTGCGGCTGGGCCGGTGGAACTTCTACCTGTACGCCGCCGGGGTCGCCGGCTTCGTGCCCAGCTTCTACTTCAACTGGACCCCGGGAGTGGCCGCCTTCGGCACGGCGGCGGCTGTCGGCATCCTCCACTTCGCGGCCAACCTGCTCCTCAGCTACCGCTCGGTGCGGATCTGGCACCCCATGGCCGCCTACGTCCTGGCGGGGCTGGCCTGGCTCCTGGTCACCATCGGCTTCGGGCTCGCCTGGGCCCTGGACTGGCAGTTCCAGCGGTTCGACATCACCCCGGCGATGCTGGCGGCCCACGCCCAGGCCGGGCTGGCGGGCTGGCTGGGCTGCACCCTGATGGGGGTCTCCTACAAGCTGATGGAGCTGTTCGCGCTCGCCCACCGCCCCCGCTGGCGGCTCGCTTTCGCCAACCTCGGCCTGTGGAACCTGGCCTTGGCGGGGCTGGTGGTGAGCCTGATCGCCGGTCCCATGGTCCCCGGCGTGCGCCTCTTCGCCATCCTGCTGGCGGCCTCGGTGGCCGTCTTCGTGGGGGACCTGGGCCGGCTCTGGGCCCGGCGGCGCCGGCGCCCCGTCACCCTGGAGCAGGTCCACGTGGCGGTCAGCGCCGCCTCGATCCTGGTGGCCGGGGGGCTGGGGGTGACCCTGGCCTGGGGCCTGCGCGTCCCGCCGGCCTGGACGGTGGCCTACGGGTACGCCGCCGTCGTCGGCGGGTTCGGCTTCGCCATCGTGGGCCGGTACTACAAGATCGTGCCCTTCCTGGTCTGGCTCCATCGGTACAGCGGCGCCGCCGGCACCGCCCCTCTGCCTCTCCTGCGGGACCTGTGGAACCCGCGCCTGGGTGCCGCCAGCTTCGGTCTGCTCACCACCGGTTACGCCGGGGTGCTGGCCGGGCTGCTGGCGGGGCAGGTGGCGCTGGTGCGGTGGGGAGGGGTCGTCTACCTCATGGGCGCCGTCGCCTGCGCTGCCGGGATCGGCTGGGTGCTGGTCCCCGGGCGTCCGGTCTCGCGGTCCGGGCGGGCGCCAGCCGCTGGCGCGCGGCACGAGGCCGGCCCTGCAGAGCGGTGAGGCTTCGGGACGGGGCACCCCGGTGCCCTGGTGACTCCACCCGGATGCCTTGGCCGGACCCGCCCCCGCCTGGAAGGCCGGGCCGGTGGCGGTGGCCGCGCTGGGTCACGACCCGTCAACGGACCGGTGTCCGTCCTGGAGCTGGACCAGGCTCCCGGCTCCCCGCGCGGCGAGGTGGCGGCCGGGGTGGCAGTCATCGTCACCGGGGCGGGTGGTCCGGCTCGTTCCATCCTGACCACCGGGGGGGGCCTCCGACCGGCGGGTGGCGCGGGGGCGAGCGCGCCGCCCGTCAGCGGCACGGTCCCGGCCCCCACCAGCGATCACGGCCGGGGCGGTCGATGTCGCGGCCGCCCCGGCGGTGGATCGTGACGACGAGCCCCGGGGGTCGCCCCCGACTCCTGGCGGGCACCGGGCACGGCCGCCGGTGGCGGGCTCTGGCGGAGCCCGTGCCCTGGCCGGCCCAGCACCCGGGCAGGCCCCTGGACGCCTCGGCCGGGGACCTCCGTGCCCTGGCCCTGGGCGTCTGCCGGTCACCGATTCCACCATCTCGGCCAGCGCGGCTGCCGGTCAGGATGGGGTGCCCTGCAGCCTCGATGCCCCTCCGCAGGGAGGTTGTGCAGTCAGAGGTGATGCTCGCGTCTGCCCCGGTCGGGCCCCGGCCTGATCGACGCGGCCGTCGGCTGGCCAGCGCGCCGGCGTGAAGCCATCTCCACCGGGGCCGGGTGCGGGCGGCAGTCCTACACTCGGGCGGAAGGTCGGGGCCGGGTGGAGTCTGTCACGGAGGCCCGGTCGTGGCATCGAGCGCCCAGCCAGGAGGCATCATGATCGGAGAGAAGATCCAGCAGTTCCAGGGCAAGCACACAGATCTGGGCGGGCTCCAGAGCCAGATTGAGGCCTATTTCAAGTCCGAGGGCTTCACCGTCCAGTCGTCACCAGCGAGCCCGCATGGCTACGCGATCCAGGCCAAGAAGGGAGGCTTTCTGGCCGGCATCATCGACGCCGACAGGGCGCTCTCCGTTCTCATCTCGGGCGATCCCGACGACTTCACGGTGAGGACCGGGGTCGGCAAGTGGGTCGAACACCTGGGCGTCGCCGCGGTGGAGACCCTGCTGCTCTCCGAGCTCTTCCTGCTCGTCGACGTGGCGGAGATGGCCTGGAACGTGGAGATCGAGGGCAAGCTGGCCAAGAAGGTGGAGGCTCTCGTCGGCTGACCCGCCGGTGTGGGGAGGGGGACCCCCTCCCCACTGGCGGCCGGGCCTGGCCGGCCAGGGGGGCAGCGTCCCGCGATGGCCACGACTGCCGGGGCAGGCCGGGGGCTGCCTGGACATCGAATGCGCCTGGCAGGTGGTTCCCCCGTCCCCTCGTCTTGGCGGGGACGACCCCCCGTCTCGCACCCTGGGAGCGAGGCCGCGATGGCGGCCCGCATTGGCGGACATGGGTGGAACGGTGGAGAGGCTGCCTGGACAGTCGTGAACGCTGCAGGTGGCCGGCTGTGGCTGTGAGTCATCGGGCCCGACTCGCCCGGGCCGGCCTGCCGGACCGGGCGGGTCCCGGTAGGGGACGCGGGCAGGGCGGCCGAGGCTCGCAGACGATCCCTGCCCTGGCGCAGGCTTGGCCTCACCGGGCGAGTGGCGTGGCTCGCAGGCGGTCGCGCGGGCTTCACCGGGCGGGCGCCCTCACGCGCCGTGCCGCGGCGCTCGGGAGCCAGTGCGCACGCTGGCCTGGGCGGTCCCCGCAGATCCGGCTCACCTCGCTCTTCGAGACCGGGCCCCGCCGCGGACGGCGACCAGGGCGTCCACCTTCCGGGGCTGACCCCGGGGATGCCGGCCTCCCGGATCACTGCCCACCGGCCCGCGCGATCCCCGGGCCGGGCTCGAGGAGCGCGGGGGTGAGGGAGCCCTGGCGCCGCCTGGGGATGCCGATCGGCAGCGGGCCCACCCGGGCAGGGTCCGGAGGCGGTGGCCGTTGCGGTGGGCCTGGCGGTCGGGGGTGCGCTCGTGGCGGTCGGCCCCGATCACGGTGGCCGCCTCGGCCGCGGTCAGGGCCCCGAGCGCAGGTGTGCGCACGCACCGCAGGACATCCGCGTCCGCGCCGTCGAGTGGGTTGATCAGTCAAGTGGCAGGCTGGGGGGGCGTCGTGGCCTCCCGGATGGGTGTGAGAGCTGGTCCAGAAGCAGCCCGCGGTGGCCTTCTTCATGCACTCTCCGGGGCAGCCCGATCCGGCCGCGCCCTCGCACCACCCTACGGGACGTGGCCCCGCCGGCACC
The DNA here is from genome assembly GCA_021802045.1 of bacterium. Classification (GTDB taxonomy): domain Bacteria; phylum Chloroflexota; class Dormibacteria; order Aeolococcales; family Bog-877; genus JAKABB01. Next base: position 48,028 of record JAKABB010000009.1, on the reverse strand, counting down.
GCGTCCCCGCCGCTCCCGCCGGACCTGGGGACTCTCGCGTCTGGGTGCGGCAGCTTCGGCTGCTCACCGCCGACGCCGCCGGGGTGCTGGCCGGGCTGCTGCCGGGGCGGGTGGCGCTGGTGCGGTGGGCAGGGGCCCTCTACCTCGCGGCGGCGATGGCCTGAGCTGTCGGGATCGGCCGGGTGCTGGCCCCCGGGCGCCGGGTCTCGCGGTCCGAGCGGGTGCCAGCCGAGGCCACTGGCGCCACCGGGCCCGCCCCGGCGCTGGGGACACTCCGCGGACGCATCGGCCCCGGGCCCCTCGCGGCGGTGGGGGCCGCGCCGTGGGCGGCGATCGGCGCCCCCAGCCCTGGGGCCGGGCGATTGGGGGCGTGGCCGCGGCATCGTCCCGCGGACCGGTGGCGATGACCGCAGCGGGCACGTCCCGGAGGGAAGTGCCCTGGAGGCCGAGCCGGCGGCCGGCCCTTGCCACCCGCCCGCCTGCTCGCGGGGCCCTGACCCTGGAGGTGGCCGGTGACCGCCTACGATGGGGGCAGCGGTGGTCGCGGATGAGGAGGTGGCATGATGGAGCGGATCGGGCACTGGATCGGGGGCCGACCCTGGGACGGCGTCGCCGAGCGGACCGGGCCGGTGTACAACCCGGCGACCGGCGAGGAGCGGGCTCGGGTCGACCTCGCCACGGCGGAGGTCGTCGACGCCGCGGTCGCCGCCGCCGCCCAGGCCCTGCCGGAGTGGCGGGCCACCTCGTTGACCCGCCGGGCGTCGGCGCTGTTCGCCTTCCGCGACCTGGTGGCCGGACGACGCGAGGAGCTCGCCGCCCTCATCACCGCCGAGCACGGCAAGGTCCAGCAGGATGCGCTCGGCGAGGTCCAGCGCGGCCTGGAGGTGGTGGAGTTCGCCTGCGGCATCCCCCACCTGCTCAAGGGCGCCTACAGCCTCAACGTCTCGACCCGGATCGACGCCTACTCCATCCGGCAGCCGGTCGGGGTCTGCGCCATCATCTCCCCCTTCAACTTCCCGGCGATGGTGCCGATGTGGTTCTACCCCCTGGCCATCGCCTGCGGCAACACCGTCGTCTGCAAGCCGAGCGAGAAGGACCCGTCGGTGTCGGTCCGCGTTGCCGAGCTCTGGGCCGAGGCGGGGCTACCGCCCGGGGTCTTCAACGTGGTCCACGGAGACGCGGTCGCCGTCGACCGCCTCCTGGAGCACCCGGGGGTGCAGGCGGTGTCGTTCGTCGGCTCGACCCCGGTGGCCCACCACATCTACCAGCAGGGCACCAGCCACGGCAAGCGGGTGCAGGCCCTGGGGGGGGCCAAGAACCACATGCTGGTGCTGCCCGACGCCGACCTCGACCTGGCCGCCGACGCCGCCGTCAGCGCCGGCTACGGCTCGGCCGGGGAGCGCTGCATGGCGATCTCGGTCGTGGTCGCGGTGGACCCGGTGGGCGATGACCTGGTCGACCGCATCGCCGAGCGCACCCGCAAGGTGGCGGTCGGGGATGGGAGCCGGCCGGGGTCCGAGATGGGCCCGCTCGTCACCGGGGCCCACCGCGACCGGGTGACGGGCTACGTCGCGGGCGGGGAGGCGGCCGGGGCCCGGCTGGTGGTCGACGGCCGGGGCTGGGCGGTGGACGGCGCCCCCGGCGGGTTCTGGCTCGGTCCCTGCCTCTTCGACCGGGTGACGCCGGAGATGATGCTCTACCGGGACGAGATCTTCGGCCCGGTGCTCTCGGTGGTGCGGGTCCCCTCCTACGAGGCGGGGGTCGCCCTGATCAACGCCAACCCCTGGGGCAACGGCACCGCCATCTTCACCAACGACGGCGGCGCGGCGCGGCGCTTCCAGGAGGAGGTGGAGGTGGGACTGATCGGGATCAACGTGCCGATCCCGGTGCCGATGGCCTACTACTCCTTCGGCGGCTGGAAGGCCTCGCTCTTCGGGGACAGCCACGCCCACGGCACCGACGGGGTCCACTTCTTCACCCGGGGCAAGGCGGTGACCTCCCGGTGGCTGGACCCCAGCCACGGTGGGATCCATCTGGGCTTCCCGACGAACCAGTGAGGGGGCCGGCCGGGGGCCGGCGCCCCGGCCCCCGGCGCCGCTGGGGGGAGCCGCCCCCCCGCTGACCCCGGGAGGCCCGGCGGCGGCGGTCGTCGTCCCCGACCAAGGGCCCGCCGGCACTTGGTCGGGGGAGCGCGGCGACGGCGCCAGGCGGGCCGGTGACCGCCATCCCAGCCGTGGTGTCCCTTGGCGTCTGGCTGCGGGCTCGGGCTCCGCTGACCCCGATGAGCGGCCCGGGTGGAGCGGCTGCGCCCTGGCGGGCCCTCGCGGATGCCCTCCCCGGGGCCGTGTGTGGCCGACCCCTCGGTGGTGATCGGCTCCCAGCGGGGGCCTCTGGGCGCGACCGCCTGCCTTGAGGGGAGCGTGCGACCGGGCCGCCGCCCGTCGGCGCGATCACATCGGCAGCGGCCAGGCGAGGCCGGTGGTCGAGGGCGGCTGCCAGCCCGCCGACGCTCAGGCCCGCCCCGTCGCCGGCGGTGCCGGGCTCCTTCCGCAGCCAGGGGTGAGGCCGGCGATCACCGTCACCGCCCGTCCGGGGCGCGGGCCCCGAGGCGGTCCGCCAACGGTCCAGGGTATGGCGAGGCGCCACGCCGCAGGCGGTCCGTGCCTACGGCTCCGAATCCAGGACCAGGCCGATGAAGGCGCGGACCGCCGTCGACTGGTGCCGTCCGCGGACGCGGACGATGCACAGGGTCTTGTGGGGGGAGGAGCCAGCGATGGGCACCCAGCGGAGGGCTCCGGTGTTCAGTTCCTGCCGGACGCAGTGGTGCATCACGATGGACACGCCCAGATTGGCCTCGACGCCGCGCTTCACCGCCTCGGTGGCACCGAGCTGAAGTGCCACCGGGAAGTGGTCGGCGATGTCGCCAATGCCCTCCCGGAGGGCCCGTTGCGTTCCCGACCCGGGCTCGCCGGTGAGGAATCCGACCTGCGTCAGCTCCGCAGGCGTGACATCGGAACGAGTGGCCCAGGGGTGGACCGGAGAGACGATCACCCCAAGGGGTTCCGAGCGCCAGGGAATGACCTCCAGGGCCGGGTGGGCCGGCGGGGTCTCCAGCAGGGCGACGTCGATCGACCGAGCCAGGAGCTCCTCCTCCAGGTGGCGCGGTGACGCCGTCGAGACGCTGGGCCGCAGGCCGGAGTGGGCGTCCCGGAAGCGAGCCAGGAGCGAGGGGAGGAAGTAGACGCTGATGTTGCTGGTGGCGCCGATCTTGAGCGAGCCGCTGCGGGCTCCTCCGTGGTCGTCGAGCACCTCGCCCAGCTCATCCACCAGCGACAGGAGCCGCGACGCGTAGTCGTGGACGATCCCGCCCGCCTCCGTGAGGAGCATCCGCCGTCCGTTGTACTCGATGAGGGGATGCCCGACGCTGGCGCTCAGGGCCTTGATCTGCTGGGAGACAGCCGGTTCGCTGACTCCCACCAGGCGGGCCGCCTTGGCCAGGCTGCCCGCCTTGGCCACGGCCGCGAAGAGCATGAACTGGCGCAGGGTGACGCGCTCGCCCAGAGGCCAGCCGGCCAGCTCCCGGGCGCGACTCGCCGGTGGGGGAGCGCCCCTCCCGTGGTCGCCCTTGGAGTCGGGGGCTGCCCTGGGGGACACCATAAGCGGACCTTATCACAGATGTAGGAACAACCGCCTTGACCTTTGGCACGGATAGGCTCCAGCATGGCGGTCGTTCCAGGCAGCTTATGGGACAGGCTCCATAGGCAAGCTCTGGAATGCAAGCCAGCGGGGCAAGTGGAGAGGAGACGGGCAGTGAGCAGTCTGCAGACCTCCGGGGTGGGCGCCGGCGAGCAGGTCGAGTCGCCGCGCTTCACGCGCTGGAAGTGGGGCATGTTGATCGTGGCGTCGGCCGTCTATTCCTTCTACTACCTTGGGCGCCTGAACTGGGGGGTGGCGGCTCCCGAGATGAAGGCCGGCCTGCATCTCACCGATGCGGAGCTCGGGCTGGGAGCCGGCCTCATGTTCTGGGGCTACGCGGTGGGCGAGCTGATCAACGGCCGGCTGGTGGACAGGTTCGGCAGCCGCCGGTTCGTCCTGATCGGGGGCATCGGGACCACGGTCATGAACTGGATCACGTCGTTCGGCACCTCCCTGCCCAGCCTGTACATCCCCTACACCCTCAACGGCTACGTCCAGGCCTCGGCCTGGATCCCCTGCCACCGGCTGGTGGCGCAGTGGTGGCGGGGGCGAACGCGGGGTTTCGCGGACGGCCTCTTCGTGGCCTCCTCCGGCCTCTCCACCCTGACGACCTATGTCATCACCGGCTGGGTCGCCGCCAGCTTCGGCTGGCAGGCCGCCTTCCGCTGGCCGCTGCTGATCGTGCTCGTCACCACCATCGGCTTCTTCGTCCTGGTGCGCGACCGACCGCAGGACGCGGGCCTCGAGCCCTTCGTGGAGACCCTGGAGCATGTGCGCGCCACCGAGGCGGCCATCACGGATGAGGACATGAAGCGGTGGCTCCGGCCCTACTTCCTGCTCCTCCGCCGCCCCGTGGCCTGGTTCGCCTGCTCGATCGGCTTCATCGGCTACATTGGCCGCTACACGCTACTCACCTGGGTTCCGCTCTACTACGCGTCGACGACCGGGCTCAGCCTCAGCAGCGTGGTCTGGGCCAGCCTCGGCGTTCCCCTGGGAATGTCGTTCGGCCCACTGGTGGCCGGCTACCTGACCGACCGGTTCTTCGCCTCCCAGCGTTGGCAGACGATCGCCATCTTCTTCCTGATCGGGGCCAGCGGGGTGCTGACCATCGCTCTGGTCCCCATAACCCAAATCGGGTTGTTCCCGATGTTCCTGATCATGGTGGTGACCGGCTTCTTCTCCTGGGGGGCGACCGGCCCGGTCTTCGCCCTCACCAGTGACATCGGCGGCCGCAAGCTGGTCGGGACGGCGCACGGCCTGGTCGACTTCTTCGACTACACCGCGGCCGGGCTGCAGGGCATTGTCATCGGCGCGGTGCTGACGCTCACCCACGAGAACTGGCGCCTGGTGTTCCTGGGTCTGGTCGTCGTCCTCGTCCTCGGGGCGGTGGCCGCCTGGGTGACGCGGTCCTTCGGGCGCCGGCAGCCGGTCAGCACGGGCGGCGCGGCGCCAGCGACCGTCTAGAGAACCCTGGCAAGTCGGATTCGCAAACCAACCACGAGGAGACGGTCATGGCAGAGGAACGGGTGCTGATCACCGGGGGGGCCGGATTCATCATGTCGCATGTCGCCGAGAGGCTGGCAGCGATGGGCAAGAGGGTCGTCCTCTTTGACAACGTCGAGGAGCACGCCCTGTACGCGGAGACCACCGCGCTCATCAACGCCAATCCGAAGGTGCAGTTCGTCCGGGGCGACATTCGGGACAAGGAGACGGTGGAGGGGTTGGTCAAGGAGGCGGACGTCGTCTACCACTTCGCCGCCCTGATGGGCACCAGCTCACGGTTCCGGCAAGAGGTCCGAACCGTGGAGGTCAACATCATCGGCACCCTCCACGTCCTCCAGGCCGCCCTGGACGCCGGGGTCCAGTACTACGTGCATCCGCCCCGTCCACTGCTGACGGAGTGGCAAACCCCGTACATCATCAGCAAGATCGCCCAGACTCAGTTCACCGAGCTCTTTCATCGCGCCTACGGCCTGCCCACGGTGGGGCTGCTGATCGCCAACTGCTACGGTCCCAGGGAGCGGTCCGTGCTCAATCCCAACGCCCTGCGGCCCAAGGAGGGCCAGAAGCTCGTCGCCTCCGCCATTACGGCGGCGCTGAAGAACGAACCCATCGCCGTCTTCGGCGACGGCACCCAGTCCTCGGACTTCGTCTTCATTGACGACGTGGTGGACGCCATCCTCAAGTGCACCGCCCCCAGTGTCGTCGGCAAGGTCCTGGACATCGGGACCGGTATCGCCACGCCGGTGAATCGGGTCGTCGAGCTCATCATCGAACTGACCGGGAGTCGGTCGCAGATCGAGCACCTCCCCATGCGCACCGGGGAAGTCAAGATCGAGACCAAGTCCGAAGTCACCACGGCGCGTGAGGTCCTGGGATGGGAGGCCACCACCGACCTGCGAGAGGGCCTCGCGAAGACCATCCCCTACTACGCCCAGCTGCTGGAGAGGGCGCCATCGGCATGACGCCCGCGGCCCCGGGCAGGAGGGTGACGGACCTGTCGGCGGGCGCTGCCGTGAGGCAGCGCCCGCCGGTGCTCCTCCGGGCCGCCGCCTGGGCGGCTGGGAGGGGGCGGCTCGCCCGATCGGTGTGGGCTCAGGCGGCGCCGTGACGGGAGCACCACCGGTGCCTGGGCCGTGGCGGCCTTCGGCCACCACGACGACGCCACCATCGACCGCGCTAGCGTCGGATGGCTGGACCTCGCCCGGATGAAGCTGGCTGTGCTCACAGTCGGGTGGCGGCCGCGGTGGGTGTGCTCCAGATCCGGTGGTCTCCACGGAGCGGGTCTCCGCCAGGGTCCGGGAAGGTGACGGCGCTCGGGTGGGTGCTGGTGGGAACGGCCTGCCTGTACAACATCGCGGCCGGCTTCAACGACGGGGGCAACCTGCTGGCCTCCCTGACCGCGGGCCGGGTCCTGACGCCGGGCCTGGCCCTGCTCCTGCTGGCGGTGGGGGTCCCGCTGGGCCCGCTGCTGCTGGGGACCGCGGTGGCCCGCACCGTGGGGACCCGGATCGTGGACCTGCAGGCCCAGGGGGTGGGCGGCTACATCGCCATCGTGCTGGTGGCGGTGGCCGTCGTCCTGCTCTCCTGGCGCTGGCGCCTGCCCACCAGCATGACCCTGGCCCTGGTGGGGGCCATGGTCGGCTGGACGGTCGCCGCCGGCGGCGGCGGCCAGGTCCACTGGGGCAGCGTGGAGCTGGTGGGGGCGGGGATGGTGGCCTCGGTGCTGGTGGCGGCGCTCGCGGCCGGCCTCGGCTTCCAGGCCCTGCACCGGCTGCTGGGCACGGTCTCGCACCGGCGGGTGCTGGCCCTGGCCCGGGCCCAGGTGGTGGCCGGGCTGGTCCAGGCGGTGGCCTACGGGGCCAACGACCTGGAGAAGACCATCGGCCTGGTGGGGGTGGCGGAGGTCATGGGCTCGAGCCGGGGGGGGATCGCCTTCAACGGGGCCCTGCCGATCGGGGCCGCCGTGCTCAGCTTCCTCACCGGGACGGTGGTGGGCGGCCGGCGGCTGGCGCGGCGGGTGGGGTCGGGGGTGGTGCGGGTCCGGCCCCTGCAGGGGATGGTGGAGCAGTTCGCCGCGGGGTCGGTGGTGGCGGCGCTGGCCCTGGGCGGCATCCCGGTCAGCACCACCCAGGCCATCGACGGGGCCCTGGTGGGGGTCGGGGTGGGCGAGCGGGCGTCGGCGGTGCGCTGGGGCATGGTGCGCGGGATGCTGGGCAGCTGGCTGATCACCCCGCCCCTGGCCTTCGCCCTGGCCCTGGGGCTGCGGCTGGCCAGCCTGCACCTGGGGGGCCGGCCGTGAGCCTGTGGCAATCGCTGAAGGCGCTCCTCCACTCCAACGACCGGCGCTTCGTCGGCCTGCTGGGCGAGCAGGCGGCGCTGGCCGTCAGCACCCTGCAGCTGCTGGAGCAGTTCGGCAACGACCCCAGCGCGCCCGCCGCCACCCTGACGGCGATCAAGGAGAACGAGCGGGCCGGCGACGAGCTGCGGCGGGTGCTGATCGACGAGCTGCTGCACACCTACGCCACGCCCTTCGACCGGGAGGACCTCTTCGAGCTGTCGGGGATCGTCGACGACATCCTCGACGCCGCCAACGAGACCATCATCGAGCTCACCATCTTCGAGATCGTGCCCCCGCCGGGCTTCGCCGAGATGGCCCGCATCCTGGGCGACGGCGCCCGCCACGTCCAGGCCGCGATCGCCAGCCTGCTGGACCACCCGGCGATCGCCGCCGAGCACGCGATCCGGGCCAAGCGCTCCGAGAACCGCATCGACACCCACTACCACCAGGCCGTCCACCAGGTCCTGGACGGCTCCACCCAGGACGTCTTCCGGGTCCTGCGGGTCCGGGAGGTCTACCGCCACCTGAAGAACTCGGCCGACTGCATCGACCGGGCCGCGGACAAGATCTCGATCATCGTGATCAAGCGCAGTTGAGGGCCGCGGCGGCGCTCTGCCTGGTGGTCGTCGACGGCCTGGGGCGCCGGGAGATGATGGGCGCCATGCCCCGCCTGGCCCAGCGGGTGCAGCGGTCGGGAGGGCGATGGCAGCGGTCGCGGGCGGCCTGCCCCTCGCTCTCCCTGCCCAACTACGCGTCGCTGGTGACCGGCCTGGACCCGGCGGTGCATGGCGTCCGGGGCAACCACCCGCGGCGTCGGCTGCAGCACCGCACACTGTTCGACACGCTGCGGGACGCCCGGCGGCGGGTGGCCGTGAGCGCCTTCCGGTGGTGGGAGGAGCTCTGCCCCGGCCCCGCCGGCCCGCGCCCTCCGGGCCGCCAGCCCGCCGGCACCGCCCCCTTGGGCGCCGCCTTCCTGTACGAGGCCGAGGACACCGCCGACGCGACGGTCTACGGGCACGCCGCCGCCCTGGCGGCGCAGGAGCGGCCGGACCTGCTCCTGGTCCATCCCATGGGCGTGGACTGGGCCGGGCACCGGTTCGGGGCCGGCAGCGCCGAGCACGCCGCCGCCGTATCCCGCACCGACGACCTGCTCGACGCGTTCCTCGACCAGTGGACGGCACCGGGCGGGAGCGCGCGGCCGGTCATCGTGACCGCCGACCACGGGATGGACACGGCCGGCCGGCATGGTGGCGACCAGCCCGCGCACGTCGACATCGGCCTGGCCCTGCTGGGGCTCCCGGCCACCCTGGCGCCCGCCGTCGACCAGGAGGTCTGGCCCCAGACCGCGGTCCTGGGGGTGGTCCTGGCGGCACTCGGGTTGGAGCGGCCGGGAGCCGCCATCACCCGGCCCTCACCCGGGTGATTGACAGACCCCAGGCCCCGGCCTAGACTGCAGCGACACAGCGTGGGCTAGACCATTCGGCACCCCGTGAGACCACGCCGCGCGTGCGTCGCGACGACCCGTCCGGCCCGTTAACCCCGCCGTAACCGGGCGAGCCGGAGGATGCCGGAAGGGCCCAGGCCCAGTGGCCCAGCAGCTGACAGGGAGGAGCGCGGTGGACACCGACGGAGACCTGCGACAGTCCTCGATCTGGAACCCGATGCTGAGCCGGCGCCAGCTCATCGGGCGCGGCCTCGGCGTGGGGGCGGGCCTGGTGGGCGCCACCGCGGTCCCCTCCCTGCTGGCGGCCTGCGGCGCCACCCCGACCACCAGCGGTGGGTCGTCGGCCCTGCTCAAGGGGCCGGGCCCGGTCCCCATGGCCAAGCTGATCGCCGGGGCCAAGAAGGAGGGGCACCTCACCACCATCGCCCTGCCCCCGGACTGGGCCAACTACAAGGCCCTCCTGGCGGGCTTCACCCAGAGCTACGGGATCCCCATCAACAACCAGGCCCCCGACGACAGCTCGGGGCAGGAGCTGACCGCGGTCAAGCTCTACAAGACCGGCAACGGGCCGGAGCCGGACGCGGTCGACGTCGGACCCTCGTTCGCGGTGGCCGGGATGCAGGAGCACCTGTGGGCCCCCTACAAGAACTCGCACTGGGACACGATCCCGGCCAACATGAAGGACCCCCAGGGGTACTGGTGCGGCGACTACTACGGGGTCATCGCCTTCGGCGTCAACACCAACGTCGTCAAGACCGTCCCCACCGACTGGTCCGACCTGCTGAGGCCCGAGTACCACAACAAGATCGGCCTCAACGGCAACCCCCTCTCGGCCCAGGCGGCGTTCATGGCGGTCTGGGCGGCCGCCCTGGCCAACGGCGGTTCGCTCGACGACATCCTGCCCGGCATCCACTTCTTCGCCGAACTCAAGCGCCGGGGCAACTACGTCGCCGCCCAGGAGACGCCGGCCAACATCAGCCACGGCACCACCCCCGTCGCCATCGACTGGGACTACCTGCTGCTCGGTGACCGCGACACCTTCGCCGGCAACCCGCCGTTCACCGTGCAGCTGCCGCAGCACGGCGTCTTGGGCGGCTTCTACTGCCAGGCGGTCAGCGCCTACTCCACCCACCCGTACGCGGCCCGGCTCTGGGAGGAGTTCGTGTACTCCGACGCCGGCCAGCTCGACTACCTGGCGGGGTACGCCCACCCGGCTCGGTACCAGGACCTGGCGCAGCGAGGCAAGATCCCGGCCGCCCTGGCGGCCAAGCTGCCCCCGGCCTCCGGCTACGCCGCGGCCCAGTTCCCCACCCTGGCCCAGTCCAGCAAGGCGGCCGCGGTGATGACCGCCCAGTGGTCCAAGATCGTGTTGGGCGCCTAGGACCAGCGGCCGGGCGGGGGCCTCGATGACGCAGGCGGCAAGCCGCGCGCCTGCCGCCTCGGCGGCAGGCGTGCGGATGCGCCTCCGTCGCGGGCTGGTCCTGGTCGGGCTCCTGCCCTTCGCGGCCTTCGCCGTCGTCTTCCTGCTGATCCCGACGGCACTCCTCGTCATCCGGGGCCTGGTCGGCCCCAGCGGGCGCTTCTCGCTGGCCAACGTGAGCCAGCTGACGGCGCCCCAGTACATCGACGCCTACCGCACCAGCATCACCCTCAGCGCCATCACCGCCGCCGGTGGCGGCGTCGCGGGGTTCCTGCTGGCGTGGGCGGTGGTGTCCGGGGGCCTGCCCCGCCGCCTCCGCTCGGTGGCCTTCACCTTCTCAGGGGTGGCGGCGAACTTCGCCGGCGTCCCGCTGGCGTTCGCCTTCGCCTCGACCCTCGGGCCCCTGGGTCTGCTCACCGTCTTCATGCGGAACTCGCTGCACTACGACCCCTACACCCACGGCTTCACCCTGTTCGGCTTCACCGGCCTGGCCATCACCTACCTCTACTTCCAGATCCCCCTCATGCTCCTGGTCGTCACCCCCGCCATCACGGGGCTGCGCCGGGAGTGGCCCGAGGCGGCGGCCAGCCTGGGGGCCAGCCCCTTCACCTACTGGCGGCGGGTGGCCTTCCCCATCCTGCGGCTGCCGCTCCTGGGGGGGATGCTCCTGCTCTTCGGCAACAGCTTTGGCGCGTACGCCACCGCCTACGCCCTCACCACCGGGCTCATCAACCTCGCCCCCCTGCTGATCGGGCAGGAGATGACGGGGAACGTCGTCTACAACCCGGGGCTGGGCTCGGCGCTGGCGCTGGGCATGGTGGTGGTGATGTCGATCACCTTCGCCTTCTACGCCCTCCTGCGGCGCCGAGCGGCACGGTGGGGCACGTGAGGGCGCGGTCCCGCCCCAGCGCGGGCGCGCTGGCCGTGCTGGGGCTGGCGGTCATCTTCTTCGTCCTGCCGCTGGCGGCGACCGTCCAGTTCAGCCTGCAGCACGGCTCCCAGGCCATCACCCTGGCGCCCTACCAGGAGATCGTCTCCGATCCGCTCTTCTGGGGCAGCCTGCAATTCTCGGTGACCATGGCCCTGCTGACCATCGTCCTGGGAATGCTGGTGGTGGTGCCGGCCGCCTACTGGGTGCGGCTCCGGCTGCCGCAGGCTCACGGCGTGGTGGAGTTCATCTGCCTGCTGCCCTTCGTGGTCCCGGGAGTGGTGCTGGCCATCGGGCTGGCCCGAGCCTACGGCAGCGGCAACGCCGGCCCGCTGTCGAACTTCCAGGTGCTCCTGGTCGGGGCCTACACCGTCCTCTCCCTCCCCTTCCTGTTCCGCGCGGTGGACAGCGGGCTGCGCGCCATCGACGTGCGCACCCTCACCGAGGCGGCCCTCAGCCTAGGGGCGGGCTGGCCGGCGGTGCTGTGGCGGGTGGTGCTGCCCAACATCCGGGCCGGGCTCCTGGCCGGCGCCTTCCTGGTCTTCGCCATCGTCCTTGGCGAGTACACCATCGCCAGCCTGCTGGGGTTCTCCACCCTTGGGGTCTACACCGAACTGGAGGGCGCCGCCCACGCCCACGCGGCGGCGGCCCTGGTGGTGCTGAGCTTTGCCCTGGTCTGGTCCTGCATCGGCCTGATGCAGATCGTCAGCGGCGGCGGCACCCGCATGCTGGAGGGCGGCGGGGCGCGCTAGACGCCACCTGCGCCCGCGCCATTTAGGAGGAACTCGTGTCGTACCTGGAGCTGTCGGGCGTGCGTCAGACCTACGGCGCGCATCGGGCGGTCGACGACATCGACCTCAGCATCGAGCGCAGCGAGCTGGTGGCCATCCTCGGGCCCAGCGGCAGCGGCAAGACCACCCTGCTGCGCATCATCGGTGGCTTCGTGCGCCCCACCGCCGGGACCGTGGTCCTGGACGGGGTTGACATCACCCACCGGCCTCCCCAGCGCCGCCGCATGGGCATGGTCTTCCAGGCCTACGCCCTCTTCCCCAACCTCTCCGCGGCGGACAACGTCGCCTTCGGGCTGCGGGTCGCCCGCCGGCCCCGGGCCGAGATCGCGGCTCGGGTCCGCGAGCTCCTGGAGATGGTGGACCTTGGCGAGAAGGGCGACCGCTACCCGCACCAGCTGTCGGGGGGCGAGCAGCAGCGCGTGGCCCTGGCCCGGGCCCTGGCCCCCAGCCCGCAGGTCCTGCTCCTGGACGAGCCCCTGTCGGCCCTCGACGCCCGAATCCGGCTCTTCCTGCGCCAGGAGATCCGCCGCATTCAGCGCCAGCTCGGCATCACCACCGTCTATGTGACCCACGACCAGGAGGAGGCGCTGGCCCTGGCCGACCGAGTGGTGGTGATGAACCGCGGCCAGGTGGAGCAGATCGGAACGCCGGCCGACATCTACGGGCACCCCAGCACCGCCTTCGTGGCAGCCTTCGTCGGTGCCATGAACCGACTGCAGGCCACGGTGCAGGACCCGTCCCGCGGCCTGCTGACGATCGACGGCCAGACGCTGGAGACGGGCCACCTGCCGCCGGGGATCGCGGCCGGGGCCTCGGTCCAGGTCCTCCTGCGCCCGGAGCGGATCACGGCCGCGAGCGACGGCGGAGCCAACCACCTCACCGGCACCGTCGATGAGGTCGGCTTCCTCGGCGCCACGGTGCGGGTGCGCCTGCGGCTCAAGGAACAGGCCTGCTCCATGGACGTGGTCTACGACCCGGAGCGCGAGCTGCCGCGGCCCGGGGACCGGCTACAGGTGTTCGTGCCGCCCTCGGCGCTGCAGACCCTCCACGACGAGGAGGCCGCGGCGGCGGCGGCGGCGCCCCTCCTGGGCTGAGCGGGCCCGTCGGGCGGCCCGTGGCGCGGACCGCGGCCGCCGGGGGGAGGGCGTCACGGGAGCAGGCAGGCGGCCCCGTCCCAGAGGATGTCGATGCGGGGCCGGTGGCGGCCGCGCAGGCGGAGGCGGAGCTCGTCGGGCAGCGGGGCCAGCCGCGGCGAGACCCGGAGCTCGATGCCCGCGCCCGCCACCGCTCGGTAGCGGCCGGCGTCGGCAGGCGGTGTGGTGGCGGCGGTGAGGAGCCGCGGGCCTCCCCCGCAACAGCGGCCGGTCCGCACCACGAGGTGGAGCCGGCCGCCCCGAGCCCGAATGAACTCCAGCACCCGTTCGTCGGCGACCAGCGTCATCGCGGTGCCGACCCTCAGGTCACCGGCACGCCCGCGGGCTCCACCCCCCGGACCCGGGCGCCCTCTGGGTCCCAGAGCGGTTCGGTCACCACCTCCGCCGGGATCCAACTCCCGAAGACCTCGATCTCCGCCGCGCCCCCGAGGGCCGCCTGCTCCCGGGGCAGGTAGGCGTAGGCGATGCTGCGCTCGACGGTGTACCCGTAGCCGCCGGAGGTCACACGGCCCACGGTCCGCCCACCGACCCGGACCGGCTCGTTGCCCAGGACCACCCGGCGCGGGTCGGCCAGCGCCAGACAGGCGAGCTGCCGGAGCGGCCCGGCCGCCCGGGCCCGGGCCAGGGCGTCCCGGCCGATGAAGCCGCCCGGCTTGTCGATCCGGACGGCAAAGCCCAGCCCGGCCTCGTCCGGCGTGTCCTCGGGGGTGATGTCGCTGCCCCACACCCGGTAGCCCTTCTCCAACCGCAGGGAGTCAATGGCGCGGTAGCCCCCCGGGACCAGCCCCCGCGGCCGGCCGGCCTCGACCAGGGTGTCCCAGAGCCGCGAGCCGAACTCGGCGGGGCAGTAGAGCTCCCAGCCCAACTCGCCGACGTAGGTCACCCGCAGGGCCAGGCAGGGGACGTCACCGACGGTGATCTCCCGGGCACTCATGTAGGGGAAGGCGCGGTTGGAGAGGTCGGCCGGGGTCAGCCCGGCGAGGATCTCCCGCGCCGCCGGCCCCCACAGAGCGTGGCAGGCGTGGGCGGAGGTCACGTCCAGCACGGCCACCCGGCCGTCGTCCGGCAGGTGGCGGCGGATCCAGCCCAGGTCGTGGGCCAGGAAGGCGGTGCCGGTGACGATGCGGAAGCGATCCTCGGCCAGGCGGGTGATCGTGCAGTCGGACTCGATGCCCCCGCGCGGGTTCAGCATCTGCGTGTAGGTGATCTGCCCCACCCGGCGGGCGACGTCGTTGGCGCAGAGCTGCTGCAGGAAGGTGGCGGCGCCCGGCCCCACGACCTCGATCTTGGCGAAGGAGCTCTCGTCGAAGAGCCCGGCCGCGGTCCGGGTGGCGCGATGCTCGGCGGCGATCGCCGGCGACCAGACCTCCGCCGCCCAGCCCACCGGGCTGGGCTCCTGTGCCGCCAGGTGGGCATTGGACTCGTACCAGTTCACCCGCTCCCAGCCGGCCTTCTCGCCGAAGACGGCCTCCAGCCCCACGTGACGCGGATAGGCCGGGGGGATCCGCAGGGGCCGCCCCGCCAGGCGCTCCTGGTTGGGGTAGCGGATGTCGTAGTAGGTGGAGTAGGTCTCGTGGACCCGGCTGAGGGTATAGGCCGGGCTGCGATACTGCGCCCCGAAGCGGCGGATGTCCATGTGCCAGAGGTCCTGGCGCGGCTCGCCCTCCACGATCCACTCGGCCATCACCCGGCCGATGCCGCCCGCGCCCGCCAGCCCGTGGGCGCAGAAGCCGGCGGCCACGAAGAAGCCGCGGACCTCGGACTCGCCGAGGATGAACTCCCCGTCGGGGGTGAAGGCCTCGGGGCCGTTGATCAGCCGCATCACCCCGGCGGTCTCCAGGGCCGGCACCCGGCGGACGGCGTTGCGGCTCAGCTCCTCGAACCGGGGCCAGTCGGCCTCCAGGAGCTGGTTGTTGAAGTCCGCCGGGATGCCGTCCAGCCCGAAGGGGGCCGGGTGGCGCTCGTAGCCGCCCATGATCAGCCCGCCCCCCTCCTCCCGGAAGTAGACCAGCAGGTCGGGGTCGCGCAGGGTCGGCAGGTGCCCCTGCCGCTCCCGGAACGGCTCGGTGACCAGGTACTCGTGGGCCATGGCGACGATGGGCACGCGCACCCCGACCAGCCGGCCGATCTCGGGCGCGTAGATCCCGCCGGCGTTCACCACCACCTCGGTCTCGACCCGCCCGCGGTCGGTCACCACCGCCCGGACGTGCCCTCGCTCGACCTCGATCCCCAGCACCCGGGTGCCGGTCTCGATCGCCACCCCGCGCTGCCGGGCGCCCTGGGCCAGGGCGAAGGTCAGCTGGCTGGGGTCCAGGTAGCCGTCGGTGGGCAGGAAGGCCGCGCCCAGCACGCCGTCCAGGGTCATGAGGGGGAACCGCTCCTGGGCCTCGGCCGCGCTCAGCAGCTGCAGCGGCAACCCGAAGCTCTCCGCCCACCCGGCCTGGCGCCGCAACTCCTCCAGGCGGGCCGGGGTGGACGCCAGTCGCAGGCTGCCGACCTCGCTCCAGCCCGGTGAGCGGCCGGTCTCCGCATCCAGGCGGCGGTAGAGCTCGACCCCGTACATCATCATCTCGGTCAGCTGCACGGTCGAGCGCAGCTGACCGACCAGGCCCGCGGAGTGGAAGGTGGAGCCGCTGGTGAGCTCGGCGCGCTCGACCAGGACCACGTCGCTCCAGCCCGCGTGGGCCAGGTGGTAGGCGATGCTGGCCCCGCCCACCCCACCGCCGATGATGACCGCCCGGGCTCGATCGCGCATGGTTCAGGCTCCCGATGCTGTGGTCTGCGACCCGAGGGCCTCCAGCCAGCGCGGGTAGCGCGGGTCGCTGGCGCCCTGGCGCAGACGCTCAAGGTGATGCTGGCTGTAGCCGGTGAAGTCGAAGTCGAGGTCGGAGAGGCGGCTCTGGACCAGGCCCCACATCCCCTCGCGCAGGTCGGAGGCGATGCGCATCAGCTTGAGCAGGGCCAGGTCCCCTGGCCGGGGCTGATCGAGAGACTGCTCCAGCAGGAGGCGGTCCTGGTCGTCGTCGAAGTCGTTGTTGATGGAGAGGTTGCCGAGGTCGAAGAAGCGGTTGCCCATGCCGGCGTACTCCCAGTCGACGATCCAGATCCGCTCCCCGTCGTCGATGAAGTTGCCCAGCAGCAGGTCGTTGTGGCAGGGAACCGCGGGCGAGCCCGCGCCGCTCCGCGCCACCGCGCGCGCCATCTCCTCGGCGCGCTCCATGGCGAAGAGCACCGCCGGGGGCACCGGCAGGCCCAGGCTCTGGGCGGTGGCCAGGTAGCTGGTGGCGACGGCGAACGGGGAGAAGGTCGACGGCAGCGCCGGCCCCTGGTGGAAGCGGCGCAGGGCCCGGGCCACCCGGGCGATGGTCTCGGGGCGGGCGATGTCCTCCGGCTGCAGGGGCGCCCCCTCGATGTACCGGGTGACCAGGCATCCCGCCGGCTCCAGGAAGCGCACCACCTCGGGCCCCACCCCGGCCGCGGCCGCCGCCAGGCTGGCCGCCCACTCCGCGCGGCGGTCGATGCCCAGCCGCTCCGAGTCCCGCCCGGGGACCCGGACCACGTACCGGTCCGCTCCGGCGCTGACCAGGTAGTTGCGGTTGGTGATCCCGCCGGACAGCTCGCGCACGCTAAGGGGCCACCCCTGGAGCTCAGGGATCTCCGCCAGGAGGGCGTCGAGGTCGGCGGCGGTCCTAGACATTGAGCACCCGCTCCAGCCGGGAGAAGCCGCCCGGCCGCGAGCCGGCGCCGAGGTCGGCCACCACCACCAGGAAGCGGCTGCGGTCGCCGCGGTGGAGGTCGCGGGCGTACTCCACCACCGTTCCGTCCTGGGCCTGGGCGACGCGCTCCACCAGCATCAGCGGGGCCCCGGGGCGGACCTGCAGCTGGGTGGCCTCGAAGCGGCTGGCCGGCACCGGCTCCAGCCGCACCGTGGCCCGGGCCGGACCCCGGCCGTAGCGCTCGCGCAGGAGCTGGTAGGTGGACCCGGTGAGGTCGTGCGCCAGCAGGCCCGGGAAGAGGCCGGCGGGGAAGTAGGAGGTCTCCAGGGCCAGCGGCTGCCCGCGCCCCAGCCGCAGCCGCACCACCTCGAAGACCGGGGCCTCGGCGGGCAGGCCCATCTGCTCCGCCATCGGCGAGTGCGCGGCGCACTCGCGGGCCTGCAGCACCTGGGCCCCGGGGACCACCCCCTGGCGCTGCATCTGATCGCTGAAGCCGAGCATGGCGGTCAGGTCCTGGGAGAGCTTGGGCTCGGCCACGAAAGTGCCCCGGCCGACGGCGCGGATCAGGAGCCCGCGCCGCACCAGCGAGGCCAGTCCCTGGCGCACCGTCATCCGGCTGACCCCCAGCTGGGTCGCCAGCTCCCGCTCGGCCGGGACCCGGCAGCCGGGGGCCAGCTCGCCGGAGGCGATCCGCCGCTCGATCGCCTCCTCGATCTGCACATGGATCGGCAGCGCCGCCCGACCCCCCGGGCGCCGGTCCACGGCCGTCACCCCGCCAGCAGCTGGTCGGCGAGGGCTGGCGAGAGGCGGGACACGACCTGCTCCGCCAGCGCGGACAGGACGGTCACCGGGACGGTCCCCGCGACCGCGACCCGCCGCAGCCCGAGGGCCGCCGCCGCCGCCAGCCCGGGGAGGGAGTCCTCCAGGGCCACCACCTCGCCGGGCTGCAGGGCCGGGGCGGCGCCGATCGCGTCCAGCGCCATCCGGTAGCCCTCCGGGTCGGGCTTGCCGTGCTGGACCTCGTCCCCGCAGATCACGACCCGGAAGGCGTCCTGGAGGCCGGCGGCCTCCAGCGAGGCCGACACCTCGGCCCGCACCGCGCCGGAGACGAGCCCCAGCGGCACCTGGGCCGCCGCGGTCCGCACGAAGGCCACCGCGTCGGCGTCGATGGTGGGCGTGAGGCGGACCGCCTCCCGGTAGCGGCCCACCTTCTCGGCCAGGAGCCGGTCGAGCAGGACGGGATCCACCTCACGCCCGGCGATGGTCAGCATCCGCTCCACGATCTCCGGGTCCGACCGCCCGGCCAGCTCCCGGTAGTAGAGCGCGCTCGACATCTTGACCCCGATGCCCGCGAACACGGAGCGGAAGAGCCGGTCCAACAACGGCTCGTCGCGGGAGAGGGTGCCGTTGAAGTCCACGATGATGGCCCGAGGGCGGGTCACAGTTGCGGGCTCACCCGCCCTCCACTGGGGTGCTGCCCATGGTCGGACGGACGACCGTCGGGATCTGCTGGTGGCGGATGGCGTAGTAGATGGCTCCCAGGACCACGATCCCAATGGCGACGGTGTAGAGGACGGGTACGTGGTCCAGGAGGGGGCCCCAGGAGAACGCCTGCACGTTGCCGATCACGGTCTGGGCCGGGGTGGGGTTGCTGGCGGCCCGCGGCCAGGCGAAGTTGATCAGCATCGCCGCGCCCCAGATGATGCCCAGGACGTTGATCGGGGTCCCCCAGCGGCCGAGGCTGAAGTAGTGCTTGTCGTGGCGCGGCCGCCACTGGCCCTTGAGCCGGACGTGGAGGACGGCCAGGTTGCCCAGCAGGTAGGTCAGGTAGATCATGCCGGTGGCGGCGATGGCGATGTAGCCCGCTCCGGCGAACTGCAGCAGCGGGATCCCGGCCAGGACCGCGATCAAAAGGCAGGCCCCGAACGGCGATCCGGTGCGCTGGTTGACCGTCGACCACAGGTGGGCCAGGGGGATCTGGCGGTCGCGGGCCATCCCGAAGGCCAGGCGGATGGTGGAGGCCTGGATCGAGAGGCAGCAGACGAAGATCGCCGCCGACACCACCACCAGGTAGACGGTGGCCATGGCGCCGGGCAGGGCCGCGGAGATGATGTTGGCCGGGCCCCAGCCGTCGGCGATCGCGGTCTTGAGGTTGGGGATGGCGACCAGGGTCGCCAGCAGGAAGACCACGCCGATGGCGAAGGCCCCCGCCACCGACATCAGCACCGCCAGCGGCGCCGCCCGTCGGGGGTCGCGCGTCTCCTCGGCCAGGGTGCTGGCGGTGTCGAAGCCGTAGATCACGAACAGGCTCATGAACATCGCCGCCATGAAGCCGCCGAAGCTGGCGGTGGTGGTCCCCGGGTTGGTGACCACCGCCAGCGACTGATGGTGGTGCAGGACCGCCAGGACGATGGCGAAGACCAGCATCCCCAGGACCTCGAAGATGACCCCGGTGTTGTTGATGATGGACACCAGCCGCACCCCGAAGATGTTGAGCAGGGTGATCACCACCAGGGTGATGAGGGCCACGATGCGCTGGTTGTTGAGGGTGTTGGCGACGCTGAAGCCCATGTCCTCGAACGCCGGGATCAGGGCCAGCGGCAGCGTCACCACCACCGCGGTGGTGGTGAGGGCGCCGGCGAACAGGTAGATCCAGCCGGTGAACCAGGCGTAGGGCTTGGGGGCCAGGTACTTGGTCCACTGGAAGACCGAGCCCGCCACCGGGAACTGGGTCGAGACCTCGGCGAAGTTCAAGGCGATGATGAACTGGCCCAGAGCCACGATGGGCCAGCTCCAGAAGAAGACCCCGCCGATGGTGGCCAGGCCCAGAGCGTAGAGGGTGAAGATACCGGTCGAGGGCGAGATGTAGCTGAAGGCGACCGCGAAGGAGCTGAAGACCCCGAGGCGTCGGTGCAGCTCCTGCTTGTAGCCGAACCGGGCCAAGTCGTGGGTATCGTGGCTCTCGGCCGCGACCACCGGCTGGGGACCGCTCATGACCTGAATGCCCTCCCCGCGTGAATGGCCCCGCCGCGCGGGGCCGTGGATCCCGGCCGCCCGCGGCGGGCCGTCCGCGCCGGACGCCTCCGCGACCGTGCCAAGATTGGTCTAGACCGGGGAGTGTAGATGGGACCCCACACCCTGTCAACGGGGGCCGGCCCTTCCGCGATTCCGCCACCGGTGGCCGGGGCCGGCGCGCGTTGACACCACCCCCCACACCGCCTAGACTCCCGGATGGACTAGACCACTGGCGGGCCATGGGCCCCCGACCGGCGCAGGGAGGGACGCGGATGCCCGAGCGGCAGGGACGGCTGACCGGCAAGGTCTGCCTCATCACCGGGGCCGGCAGCGGCATGGGCCGGGTGGCGGCCGGGCTGTTCGCCGACGAGGGCGCCCGGGTCGTCGCCGCCGACCGGGACCGGGCGGCTGTGGAGCGCACGGTCGCCGGGATCGAGGGCGGGGAGGCCCTGGCGCTGACCATGGACGTCACCGACGACGGCGCCGTCCGGGACGCGGTGGCGACGATCGAGGGCCGCTACGGCCGCCTCGACGTCCTCTACAACAACGCCGGCATCTTCCTCGACGAGGACGGATCGGTGGTGGACATCGACGGCGAGCTCTGGGACCGGGTCCAGGACGTCAACCTGAAGGGGGTCTTCCGCTGCTGCAAGCACGCCATCCCCCTGATGCGCCGGAGCGGCGGCGGCTCGATCGTCAACATCGCCTCCTTCGTGGCCCTGGTCGGGTGCAGCGTGCCCCAGGACGCGTACACCGCCACCAAGGGAGCGATCATCGCCCTCACCAAGTCGCTGGCGGTGCAGTACGGGCCCGACCAGATCCGCGCCAACGCCATCTGCCCCGGCCCCATCGAGACGCCGCTCCTGACCGAGCTCCTGCGCGACCCGGCCAAGCGGGCGCTGCGCCTGAACCGGGTCCCGCTGGGTCGGCTGGGCCGGCCGGAGGACATCGTCCACCTGGCGCTCCACCTCGCCTCCGACGAGGCCAGCTGGACCACCGGCGGGGTGTTCGTGGTCGACGGCGGCATCACGTCCAACTACTTCTAGGCAGGAGGGGTGCCCGTGCCCGAGCCGGCCACCTATCGCATGATCATCGGCGGGGAGGCGGTGGCGGCCGCCACCGGCGCGTCCTTCGCGGTGGCCGAGCCGGCCACCGGCGGCACCCTGGGCAGCGTCCCCCGCGGCGGGCCGGAGGACGTCGAGCGCGCGGTGGGCGCGGCCCGGCGGGCGTTCGAGGCGGGGCCCTGGCCCCGGACGGCGGCCCGCGACCGGGCCACCGTCCTGTTCCGCCTGGCCGAGCTGATCCGGGCCCACGTGGAAGAGCTGACCCTGCTGGAGGCCCGCAACGCCGGCAAGCCGGTGCGCGACGCCCGCGACGAGGTGCTGGGGGCGGCCGGCTGCTTCGAGTACTACGCCGGCGCGGCGACCAAGGTCTTCGGGGAGACGATCCCGGTGGCCGCGGACGGCCTGGACTTCACCTGGCGCGACCCGGTCGGCGTCTGCGCCCTCATCGTCCCCTGGAACTTCCCGATCCAGATCGCGGCCTGGAAGGTGGCGCCGGCCCTGGCCTGCGGCAACACCGCGGTGCTCAAGCCGGCCAGCGCCACCCCGCTGACGGCGCTGCGCCTGGGCGAGCTGGCCCTCGAGGCCGGCCTCCCGGCCGGGGTCCTCAACGTCCTCACCGGCCCCGGGGCGAGCGCGGGGGCGGCGCTGGCGGCCCACCCCGGCATCGACAAGGCGGCCTTCACCGGCGAGACCGTCACCGGCCAGGCGATCATGCGGGCCGCGGCGGCCAACTGCACCCGGGTCAGCCTGGAGCTGGGCGGGAAGTCCCCCAACATCGTCTTCGCCGACGCCGACCTGGCCCAGGCCGCCGGCCGCTCGCCGCTCTCGGTCTTCGGCAACGCCGGCCAGGACTGCTGCGCGCGCAGCCGCGCCCTGGTGCAGGCCCCCGCGGTCGAGGAGTTCGTGGCCCGCTTCGTGGCCGCGACCCAGCAGCTGCGGGTGGGGGACCCGCTGGACCCGGCGACGGAGGTCGGCCCCCTGATCTCGGAGGCCCAGCGCCAGCATGTCGCCGACTACATCCAGATCGGCCTCCAGGAGGGGACGCAGCTGGCCTGCGGCGGGACCGCGCCCGCGGGCCTGGAGCAGCCGCCGTACCTCCTGCCCACCGTCCTGACCGGCGCCACGGCCGCGATGCGCGTGAGCCGGGAGGAGATCTTCGGCCCGGTCCTGGTGGTGATCCCCTTCGAGGACGAGGCCGAGGCGGTGCGCCTGGCCAACGACTCCCCCTACGGGCTCTCGGGCTCGGTGTGGACCCGCGACGTGGGCCGCGCCATCCGCGTCGCCCGCGGGATCCGGACCGGGGTCCTCAGCATCAACACCACCCGCAGCGTGCATCAGGAGGCCCCCTTCGGCGGCTACCGCGGCAGTGGCTTCGGGCGGGAGTTGGGGATGCACGCCCTCCAGCTCTACACCGAGGTCAAGAACATCTTCATCAGCGCCGAGTGAGGGACGCCATGGCCGAGGGCCCCGACCAGGAGGCGGCACGGACCGCAGGGCGGCTCACCATCGACGCCCTGGCGGACCAGGTGGCCCGGGGCGCCGTCGACACCGTGGTGGTGGCGATGGTCGACCTCCAGGGACGGCTGGTGGGGAAGCGGGTGACGGGGACCTTCTTCGTGGACTCGGTGGCCCGTGAGGGGATGCATGCCTGCTCCTACCTGTGGGGGATGGACGTCGACAACACCCCCCTGCCCGGGTTCGCCCTCACCAGCTGGAGCACCGGCTACCAGGACTTCCACGCGGTGCCCGACCTTGGGACCCTGCGGCGGGTGCCCTGGCTGCCGGCCACCGCGGTCGTCCTGTGCGACCTCGAGACCACCGACGGCGAGCCGGTCGAGGAGTACCCGCGCCAGGTGCTGCGGCGCCAGGTGGAGAAGCTGGCCGCCCGCGGCATGCAGGCCAAGATGGCCTCGGAGCTGGAGTTCTACACCTTCCAGGACAGCTACCAGCAGGCGGCGGCCCAGGGGTACCGCGGCCTCCATCCCACCGGCCACTACATCGAGGACTACCACATCCTCCAGGGCTCCAAGGTGGAGGGGCTGCTGGGGGCGATCCGCAACGGGATGGACGCGGCCGGGATCCCGGTCGAGAGCAGCAAGGGCGAGTGGGGCCACGGCCAGGGCGAGATCAACCTGCGCTACGCCGACCCGATCGAGATGGCCGACCGCCACGTGCTCTACAAGAACGGCGCCAAGGAGATCGCCATCGCCCAGGGGATGTCGCTGACCTTCATGGCCAAGTGGACGGCGGAGCAGGCCGGGTCCTCCTGCCACGTCCACACCAGCCTGTGGGCCGGTGACGGCGACCGCGCCCTCTTCCACGATCCGCAGGCGGCGGCACCGGGGATGTCCGCCCTCTGCCAGCAGTTCCTCGCCGGCCAGCTCCAGCTCTCCCGCGAGCTCTCGGTCTTCACGGCCCCCGGGGTCAACTCCTACAAGCGCTACCGCGAGGGCTCCTTCGCGCCGGTGCGCCTGGTCTGGGGCTACGACAACCGCACCTGCGGGCTGCGGGTGGTGGGGCACGGGGCCTCGCTGCGGATCGAGGCCCGCCATCCGGGAGCCGACGTCAACCCCTACCTGGCCCTGGCCAGCATCCTGGCCGCGGGCCGGTACGGGATCGAGCGCGGCCTGGCCCTGCCCCCCATGTTCAGCGGCGACGCCTACGCGGGCGCGGAGCAGACCCGGGTCCCGCACAACCTGGAGGAGGCGATCGACCTCCTGGAGGGGAGCGCCGCCGCCCGCGAGCTGCTGGGGGCCCAGGTGGTGGAGCACTACCTGCACCTGGCCCGCATGGAGCAGGAGGCCTTCGACGCCACGGTCACCGACTGGGAGCGCCAGCGGAACTTCGAGCGCATCTGACGACCCGTGGTGAGCAGGAAGGTCGGACGCGGGCGGGCGAGCGGCCGCCGTCCTGCTGACCGCGCCGGCACCGGGTTCGCGCCGTGAGGGCCACCCTCCCGCCGCCCTCCGCCCTGGACATCGCCCGTCGGGCGACGCTGCGGTCGTCGAGCGAGCTGGCCCGCGAGATGGGCCTGTCCCCGCAGCTCCTGGAGTCGTGCGGCGACCACGTCGCCAAGATCCGCCTGGAGGCCCTGGCCGAGCTGGCCGACCGGCCGCGGGCCAAGTACGTGGTGGTGACGGCGATCACCCCCACCCCCCTCGGCGAGGGCAAGACCACCACCACCATCGGCCTCGGGCAGGCCTTCCACCACCTCGGCAAGCGGGCCACCATCTCCATCCGCCAGGCGTCGATGGGCCCCACCTTCGGGATCAAGGGCGGCGCCGCCGGCGGGGGCTACAGCCAGGTGGTGCCGTTCGAGGCGCTGAACCTGCACCTCACCGGGGACGGCCACGCCGTGACCGCGGCCCACAACCTGTGCGCGGCCATGCTCGACAACCACCTCTACCAGGGCAACGCGCTCGGTATCGACCCCCACCAGGTGACCTGGCGCCGGGTCCTGGACGTCAACGACCGCGTCCTGCGCAACCTGGTGGTGGGGCTGGGGACCCGCCGCGACGGCCTCCCCCGCCAGACCGGCTTCGACATCACCGCCGCCAGCGAGATCATGGCCATCCTGGGCCTCACCACCTCGCTGCGCGACCTGCGTCAGCGCCTGGGCCGGATGGTGGTGGCCTACACCGGCAGCGGGGAGCCGGTCACCGCCGAGCAGCTGAAGGCAGCGGGAGCCATGACGGTGCTGATGCGCGATGCCATCAAGCCCAACCTCCTGCAGACCCTGGAGGGCACCCCCGCCCTGGTGCACGCCGGCCCCTTCGGCAACATCGCCACCGGCAACTCATCGGTCCTGGCCGACCTCATCGGGATCCGCTCCGGCGACTTCCTGATCACCGAGTCGGGCTTCGGGGCCGACATGGGGGCGGAGCGGTTCTTCAACATCAAGTGCCGGGTCTCCGGCCTGGCCCCCGACGCGGCGGTGGTCGTGGCCACCGTCCGCGCCCTCAAGGCCCACTCGGGCCGGCACCGCATCGTGCCCGGCCGGCCGCTGCCCCCGGCCCTCCTGGAGGAGAACCCCGAGGAGGTCTCGATCGGGGGCGCCAACCTGCGCCGGCAGCTGGAGAACGTGCGCCTCCACGGGGTCCCGGCGGTGGTGGCCATCAACGCCTTCCCCACCGACTTCCCCTCCGAGCACGCGGCGATCGCGGAGGTCGCCGCCGAGATGGGCGCCCCGGCCGTCGTCTGCACCAACTTCGCCGAGGGCGGTCGGGGAGCGGCCGAGCTGGCCGAGGCGGTGGCGGCGGCAGCCGAGCACGCCACCACCTTCTCGCCCCTCTACCGCGACGAGGCCTCGCTCCGCGAGAAGCTGGAGGCGATCGCCACCCGGGTCTACGGGGCCGCCGGGGTGGACTACAGCCCAAGGGCCTCCCGCGAGCTCGACAGCCATCAGCGCAACGGCTTCGGACGCCTGCCCGTCTGCATCGCCAAGACCCATCTCTCGCTCTCCGCGGACCCCGCCCTGACCGGCGCCCCCACCGGCTGGCGCCTGCCCGTGCGCGAGGTCCGGGCCTCGGCCGGAGCCGGCTTCGTGTACGCGATCTGCGGCGACGTGCAGACCATGCCCGGGCTCTCCGCCCACCCGGCGGCGGAGCGGATCGACATCGACGAGGACGGCCAGATCGTCGGGCTCGCGTAAGGGGCGCCCTCGCAGGGCCCGGGACCATGGGAGGGCGCGCCCCCGCCACGGCGCCCCCGTCAGCGGCGCCGTGACCGCTATCCTGCGATCAGGCGAACGCTCGCCGCCGACCCGTCGGTGCGCTCGCCCGGGGAGGGGGTCGATGATGCCGCAGGTGCCCTACTGGAGCGCGCGACTGCCGCCGGCGCCGCCGCCCACGACGGCCCCCCTGCCGGCGCGGACGGACGTGGTGATCATCGGCGGCGGCATCGTCGGGGTGGCGGCGGCCCACCGCCTCGCCGGCCGCGGCCTCGCGGTCCTCCTGCTGGAGAAGCAGGCGATCGCCGGGGAGCAGTCGGGGCGCAACTGGGGCTTCGTCCGCCAGCAGGGCCGCGCCCCCGCCGAGCTCCCCCTGATGGTGGCCGCCAACCGGCTGTGGTGCCGGATGAGCGCGGAGCTCGGGGTGGACATCGAGTGGGTCCAGGGCGGGAACCTGGCCCTGGCCGAGGGCGAGGCGGCGGCGGCGCGGTACCGGGAGTGGGCGGCGGTGGGCCAGCAGTTCGGCCTCGGGACCCGGATCCTGACGGCGGCCCAGGTGGCAGAGGCGCTGCCGGGCGTCCGGACGCGGGCCACGCTGGGCCTCCTCACGCCGTCGGACGGCCACGCCAACCCCTTGAAGGCGACCCTGGCGATCGCGGGAGCGGCGGCGGCCGCGGGGGCCCGCGTGGTGACGGACTGCGCCGCCACCGCCATCACCACCGCGGGCGGGCGGGTGATCGGCGTCGAGACCGAGCGCGGCCCGGTCCACTGCCAGACGGTGGTGTGCGCGGCCGGGCGCTGGTCGCGGCGGCTGCTGGGCACGGCCGGGGTGGACCTGCCCCAGAACACGGTGCGCGAGACGGTGCTGGCGACCGAGCCGGTCCCGGGCCTGACCACGGTCGCGGTCTGGGGACCGGACCTGGCCTTCCGCCAGATGCCCTCGGGGGCGCTGGTGATCAGCGGAGAGGCCGCCGACATGGCCATCACCCCCCAGAGCCTGCAGCACCTGCGCCTGTTCTTCCCCACCTTCTGGCACAATCGCCGGTCGTTCCACCTCCAGCTGGGACGGGCCGCCCTGGCCGGGCTGGACCCCCGCGCGCGCCGGGACTGGCGCCCCGGCGAGCCGGAGCCCAACCCGCGCGTGGTCGCGACCCTGACCGACCGCTTCGCGCAGTGGTTCCCCCAGCGGCCCCGGCCCCAGGTGGCGCAGGCGTGGGCCGGCGTCATCGACGGCACCCCCGACCTGCTGCCGGTGGTGCAGGCCCTGGACGCGCCCCGGGGGCTGATCGTGGCCACCGGGCTCAGCGGCCACGGGTTCGCCCTGGGCCCGATCCTGGGGGAGGTGGTCGCGGACCTGGCCACCGCCGGGAGCACGCCCTTCGACCTGCGGCCGCTGCGTCTCTCGCGCTTTGCCAAGGGCGACTACGAGCGGGCCAAGAGCATCCTGTAGCCGGGGTCCGAGGCGGCGGGGGCCAGCCGGTTGACGGCACTGAGCACCGCCTGCAAGGAGGCCGTGAGGATGCTCTCGTCCATCCCCACCCCCCAACGCCGGTCGCCGCTGGGGCTGGCGACCTCGACGTAGGCGACGGCGGTGGCGTCGGTGCCGGCGCCCACGGCGTGCTCCGCGTAGTCCCGGACCTCGACCACCACCCCAAGGCCTGTCCCCAGCGCGTGCACGAAGGCCGCGATGGGGCCGTTCCCCTGGCCGGTGACCGTCCGGGGCGCACCGTCCACCAGCAGGTGCACGGTGGTGGACGCGCCCTCCCCGGTGGTGGTGGTCTGGTGGCTCTGGAGCTCGATGCCCCCGTGCCCGGACAGGTACTCCGCCTCGAAGGCGGTCCACAGCTGGGCCGGGGGGATCTCGGTGCCGGTGTCCTCGCTGATGGCCTGGATCGTCTTGGAGAACTCGATCTGCAGGCGCCGGGGCAGGACCAGACCGTGCTCGGCCTCCATGAGGTAGGCGACGCCGCCCTTGCCCGACTGGCTGTTGACCCGGATGACGGCCTCATAGGTCCGGCCGACGTGCTTGGGATCGATGGGCAGGTAGGGGACCTCCCAGGTCTGGTAGTCCTCGGGCAGCGCCGCCAGGCCCTTCTTGATGGCGTCCTGATGGGAGCCCGAGAACGCGGTGTAGACCAGGTCGCCGGCGTAGGGGTGGCGGGGGGACACGGGCAGGCGGTTGCAGTACTCCGCCACCCGGCGCAGGGCGTCGATGTCGCCGAGGTCCAGCCCGGGGTCCACGCCCTGGCTGAAGAGGTTGAGGGCCAGGGTGATCAGGTCGGCGTTGCCGGTGCGCTCGCCGTTGCCGAACAGCGTGCCCTCCACCCGGTCCGCCCCGGCCATCATCCCCACCTCGGCGGCGGCCACCGCGGTGCCGCGGTCGTTGTGCGGGTGGAGGGACAGCACCACCCGCTCGCGGTGGGGGAGCTGGCGCAGGAACCACTCGACGGTGTCGCCATAGATGCTGGGGGTGTACATCTCCACCGTGGACGGCAGGTTGAGGATGATCCGCCGCTCCGGGGTCGGCTCGATCACGTCCATCACCGCCTGGCAGATCTCCAGGGCGTAGTCCAGCTCGGTGCCGGTGAAGCTCTCCGGGGAGTACTCGTAGCGGATGTCGCTGGCGCCCAGAAGCTGCGCCTCCAGCCGGCGGCAGAGCCGGGCGGCATCAACCGCGATCCGGGTGACCCCGGCCCGGTCGAGGCCGAAGACCACCCGTCTTTGCAGCACGGAGGTGGAGTTGTAGAAGTGGACGATCACCCGCGGGACGCCGCGCAGGCACTCGTAGGTCCGCTGGATCAGCTCGGGCCGGCACTGGACCAGCACCTGGATGGTGACGTCGTCCGGGATCCGATCCTCCTCGATGAGCTGGCGGATGAAGTCGTAGTCGGGCTGGCTGGCCGCGGGGAAGCCGACCTCGATCTCCTTGAACCCCATCGCCACCAGGGCCTCGAACATGTGCCGCTTGCGGGCCGGGTCCATGGGGTCGATGAGGGCCTGGTTGCCGTCGCGCAGATCCACCGAGCACCACAGCGGCGCCCGCTCGATCTGCGCATCGGGCCAGGCCCGGTCGGACAGGCGCGGCAGCAGGGGCCGGAAGGGCCGGTACTTGTCGAACGGCATCGGCTTCGGGGTCGTGGGCTTGGGAGGCATCGACTCTCGCGTGGGATGGCGGGGAGGGCCCCAGGGCAACAAAAAACCCCCTGCGTCAGCGCAGGAGGTCGTCGGCGAGCACCACGGGCGCTCGCCGTCAGCTAAGTCGAAGGGTGCCGATCTTGACCATCATGGACATCCTCCGCATGGTACCCCTCGGCGGCGGCAAGCTGTCAATCCGCAGCCGCCGGGAGGTCCAGGAGGAGGCCGCCGGCCCGGCAGCGGGACCTGGGGCCGCGCCACTGCGGCCGCGATTCCGTCCAGTGGACCGAGGGGCCGGGGGGCCCGGCCCGCTCCCCCACCGGGCCCAGCACACCGGGAGCCGGCCGCGCGCGGCCCGCGGTCCGCGACCGCCTCGGCAGCCCGGCGGCACCGGGCGGTCTACGCCCCCGGGCCCACCGTGGGCCCGGGGGCGTCAGCGGGCCGCGCCGTGGCGCGCAGGTCGGTCCAGCGCCGCAGCCCTTGAGCCGCGGCGTAGGCCAGGCAGCCGTCGAGGACCTCCAGAGCCGCCGCCGGGTTGCGGAAGGTGGCGGTCCCGACCTGGACGGCGTCGGCCCCCACCACGAAGAACTCCAGGGCGTCGGCGGCGGTCTGGATGCCACCGACCCCGACCACCGGGATCGAGACCGCCTGGCGCACCCGCCGCACCGCCGCCAGCGCCAGGGGCTTGATCGCCGGCCCGCTGAGGCCACCGGTCCCGGCGCCCGGCAGCACCGGCCGGCGCAGCGCCAGCGACACCTTCAACCCCAGGTAGGTGTTGACCACGCTGACCGCATCGGCGCCGGCGGCGGCCACGGCGGCCGCCACCGCCCCGATGTCGGTGACGTTGGGGCTGAGCTTGACGATGAGGGGGGCCGGCGTCGCCCGGCGCACCGCCTCCACGCAGCGGGCCGCGGCCTGCGGGTCCTGGCCGAAGTCCAGCCCGTGGGCGATGTTGGGGCAGGAGATGTTGAGCTCGACCCCGGCCACCCCCGGCACCCCGGCCAGCCGACGGACCACGGCCACGTAGCCGGGGATGTCCTCGGCGGCGACGTTGACCACCACCGGGACCCGCCAGCCGGCCCAGCGTGGGGCGTACTCGCTCGCCACCGCCTCAACCCCCGGGTTCTGGAGCCCGATGGCGTTCAGCATGCCGGCCGTGGTCTCCGCCACCCGGGGCGGGCGGTTGCCGGGGCGCGACCGGGGCGTGGTCCCCTTGCTGAAGATCGCCCCCAGCCGCTGGATGTCGACCAGCTGCTCCAGCTCGAAGCCGTAGCCGAAGGTGCCGGAAGCCACCCCCACCGGGTTGGGCAGGACCAGCCCCCGCCCCAGGTCGACCCGCGGGTCCAGGGTCGCCGGGGCGGCGGCCGTCATGCGACGTGGGCCGGGGGCAGGGCCAGGAGGGCCGGCCAGTCCACCGCCTCCGCCGCCAGCACCGGCCCCTGGCGGCAGCACAGCGCCAGCGCCTCCGGGCCCCCGACCGGCAGGGCGCACCCGAGGCAGGTCCCGAAGCCACAGCCCATCGGGGCCTCCAGGGAGACCTCCAGGGCCACCGGGGTGGGGGCGCTGGCGCACAGGGCGGCCACCGCGGCCAGCATCGGGTTGGGACCGCACGCGTAGACCCGGTCGGCGGCGGTCAGGAGATCCGGCAGGACGTCCGTGACCACCCCGCGCACCCCGCGGCTGCCGTCCTGCGTGACCACGGTCACGTCCACCGGCGCCCCCAGGCGCTCCACCGGGTAGAGACGGCCCGCGGTGGCGGCGCCGTTGAGCCAGTGGACGGTGGCCCCGGCGGCGCTGAGCGCCCGGGCCAGGAACGGGAACGGCGCCGCGCCCAGGCCGCCGGCGACGCACAGGGCGCGCGCCGGGCCCGGCGGCAGGGAGTAGCCTCGGCCCAGGGGCCCCAGGACCCGCACCTCATCCCCGACGGTCAGGCCGGCGAGCCGGGCGGTCCCGATCCCCGTGACCCCGAAGTAGATCCCCAGCGTCCCGGCCGCCGGGTCGGCCCGGCACACGGAGAAGGGCCGGCGCAGCAGGGGCACCGGCGCCGGGTCCACCTGCACCTGGAGGAACTCGCCCGGGCGGGCCCGGGTGGCGATCTCCGGGCATTCCAGGGTGAGCTCCCAGCTCCCGGCCCCGAGATCGAGCACCTGGGACACGCGCGCCGAGCGGTCGACGGCCCGGCCGAGGTCGCTGGCCGGCAGGGCGGCGACGGGCCGGCTCACGGTGCGGGGCGCGACCCACCGGCGGCCCCGGCCTCCAGCAGCCCCAGGGGCCCGCCGCCGGACGCGGGGGGCGGCCCGGCCCGGTCGGGGTGCCGGTACTCCCCCACCGTGGCCACGCGCATGGGCTCGCCCTCCGCCCGCCGGGCCAGCGCCGCCACCAGGGCGGCCGCGGTGTCGATGGAGGTGAGGCAGGGGATGCCCGCCTGCACCGCCGCCTGCCGGATCCGGTAGCCGTCGCGCACGGGGCGGGGGGCGCCGGCCTCGTCGTCATCGGTCATCTCGTCGGTGCGGATCCGGGAGATGGTGTTGATCACCAGATCGACCCGGCCGTCGCGGATGACGTCGACCACGCTCGGGCTGCCGGCCAGGAGCTTGGCCACCCACTCCGCCGACACCCCGGCGCCGGCGAGCGCCGCCGCCGTCCCGTCGGTGGCGTACAGGGTGAAGCCGAGCTCGGCCAGACGGGCGGCCACCGGCAGGAGCTCCGCCTTGTCGGCATCGGCGATGCTGATCAGCGCCCCACCCCCCTCTGGCAGCTGGCCGAAGCTGGCGATGCAGGCCTTCTCCAGGGCGGCCCCCAGGGTGGTGTCCACCCCCATCACCTCCCCGGTGGACTTCATCTCCGGCCCCAGGAGGGCGTCGACGCTGTCCAGCTTGCGCATGGAGAAGACCGGGGCCTTGACCGCGACCAGCGGCGGCTCCGGGGCCAGGCCGTCGGCCCACCCCAGCGCCGGCAGCCGCGCCCCCAGCAGGACCTGGGTGGCCAGGTCGACCATCGGCACCCCGGTCACCTTGCTGAGGAAGGGGACCGTCCGGCTGGCGCGGGGGTTGACCTCCAGCACCAGGACCTGGCCGTGGCGGATGACGTACTGGATGTTGAGCAGGCCGCGGGTGCCGGTGCCCATGGCCAGCAGGCGGGTGACCGCCAGCAGGCGGTCCACGATGTGGGGCTCCAGCCGCTGCGGCGGGTAGACCGCCATGGAGTCGCCGGAGTGGACCCCGGCCCGCTCGATGTGCTCCAGGATGCCGGGGATGACCACCGTCTCCCCATCGCTGATGGCGTCCACCTCCACCTCGGGGCCGAGCAGGTACTTGTCCACCAGGACCTCACCCCCAGCCTCACCGGCGGCGGCCAGGGCGGCCCCCAGGTACCGCTCCAGCTCGGGGCGGTCGTGGACGATCTCCATCCCCCGGCCACCCAGGACGTACGACGGGCGCACCAGCACCGGGTACCCGATGCGGTCGGCGATGGCCGCCGCCTCCTGGGGCACCCGCGTCACCGCGCCCGACGGCCGGGGGATCCCCAGCCGCCCCAGCAGGGCGTCGAAGCGCCCCCGGTCCTCGGCGACATCGATCGCCTCGACCGGCGAGCCCAGCAGGGGGATGCCGAGCCGGTGCAGGGGACCGGCCAGGTTGACCGCCGTCTGGCCCCCGAACTGCACCACCACCCCCCGGGGCCGCTCCGCCGCGCAGACGGCCGCCACCGACTCCAGGTCCAGCGGCTCGAAGTACAGCCGGGTGCTGCAGTCGAAGTCGGTGGAGACCGTCTCCGGGTTGCTGTTGACCAGCACCGCCTCCACCCCGGCCACCCGCAGCGCCCGCGCCGCCCGCACCGAGCAGTAGTCGAACTCGATCCCCTGGCCGATGCGGATCGGGCCCGACCCCAGCACGATGGCCGCGCCGCCCGGGGCCGCCTGCTCGTCCTCGACCTCGTAGGCGGAGTAGAAGTAGGGGGTCGTGGCGGCGAACTCGGCGGCGCAGGTGTCGACGCACTTGAAGACCGGCCGGATGCCGGCCTCGGCGCGCCGCGCGGCCACGGCGGCCACCGGCATCCCGGCCACGGCGGCGATGGCCGCGTCCCCAATCCCAAAGCGCTTGGCCTGGCGCAGCGCCGCCTCCCCCAGGGGGGCGGCGCAGGCGGCCTCGGCGGCGACGAGGTCCTGGAGGCGGTCGCAGAACCAGGGGGCGTACCCCGCGCGCTCGGCGACGGCCTCGGGGGCGGCGCCGGCCCGCAGGGCGTCGAGGATGCGGAAGAGCCGCAGGTCGTCGGCCACCGCCAGCTGCTGGAGCTGGCGGTCCAGCCCCATGGCCGGCGGCGGCGGCAGCGGCTGCTCCAGGGAGCGGATGGCCTTGCTGATCCCGGCCGGGAAGGTGCGGGCGATGGCCATGACCTCGCCGGTGGACTTCATCTGGGTGCCCAGGCGCCGGTCCCCCTCGGGGAACTTGTCGAAGGGCCAGCGCGGCATCTTGACGACGCAGTAGTCGAGGGTGGGCTCGAAGGCCGCGGAGGTCTCGCCGGTCACCCGGTTGGGGATCTCCGGGAGCCGGCGCCCGACCGCGATCTTGGCCGTGACCCGGGCGATCGGGTAGCCGGTGGCCTTGGAGGCCAGCGCCGAGGAGCGGCTCACCCGCGGGTTGACCTCGATGACGTAGTAGGCGGCGGAGTCGGGGGCCAGGGCGAACTGGACGTTGCATCCCCCCTCGATGCCCAGCGCGCGGACGATGCGCAGCGCCGCCGAGCGCAGCTGCTGGTGCTCCTTGTCGGTCAGCGTCTGGCTGGGGGCGACCACGATGGAGTCCCCGGTGTGGACCCCCATCGGGTCCAGGTTCTCCATGTTGCAGATGACGATGCAGGTGTCGTCGGCGTCGCGGATGACCTCGTACTCCAGCTCCCGCCACCCCAGCAGGGCCCGCTCCACCAGCACCTGGCCGATGGGGCTGGCCCGCAGGCCGCGGCGGACGGTCGCCTCGTACTCCTCGGGGGTCTGCGCCAGCCCGCCCCCGGTGCCCCCCAGGGTGAAGGCCGGCCGCACCACCAGGGGCAGGCCCAGCTCGCGGGCGAAGGCGGTGGCCTCCTCCCAGCTGCGCACCGTGCGCGACGGCGGCAGGGGCTCCCCCAGGGCCAGCATGCGCGCCCGGAAGCGCTCCCGGTCCTCGCCGTCGCGGACCGCCTCCAGCGGCGTGCCCAGGACCCGGACCCCCCACCGCGC
Source organism: bacterium (assembly GCA_021802045.1). Lineage (GTDB taxonomy): Bacteria > Chloroflexota > Dormibacteria > Aeolococcales > Bog-877 > JAKABB01. Next base: position 13,943 of record JAKABB010000009.1, on the reverse strand, counting down.
CAGCACCCCCTGGTCGTCGAGGGCGACCGCCAGGTTGAGGGCCGTCTGCCCGCCCAGGCTGGCCAGCAGCCCCTCCGGGCGCTCCCGCTCGATGACCCGGCTGACCGCCTCCACCGTCAGCGGCTCCAGGTAGACCCGGTCGGCGCTCTCCTCGTCGGTCATGATCGTCGCCGGGTTGCTGTTGACCAGGATGACCCGCACCCCCTCCTCGCGCAGGGCCTGGCAGGCCTGGGTGCCGGCGTAGTCGAACTCGGCCGCCTGCCCGATCACGATGGGGCCGCTGCCGAGGACCAGGACGCTGCGGGGCGGGGCCGGCGCCGGCACCGGCGCCCGGGGCCCGACCGGCGGCCGCGCCCGCCCGGCCCGGTGGTCGCGGCAGCTGCTGAGGAACTCGTCGAACAGCGGCTGGCGGTCCTGGGGCCCGGGGCAGCCCTCCGGGTGGTACTGGACGGCCAGCACCGGCAGGGTGGCGTGGCGCAGCCCCTCCACCGACTGGTCGTTGAGGTTGCGCTCCGAGACGAACCAGCCGGACCCCGGGGGCACGCTCTCGCCGTCGACCTGGAACTCGTGGTTCTGGGAGGTGACGAAGACCTGCCCCGTGACCAGGTCGCGGACCGGGTGGTTGCCGCCGTGGTGCCCGAAGCGCAGGCGGCTGGTGGTGGCGCCGATGGCCCGGCCCACCAGCTGGTGCCCGAGGCAGATCGCCAGGACCGGGTAGCGGTCGAGGATGGCCGCCGTCAGCGCCACCGCCTCCGGCAGGCTGGCGGGATCGCCCGGGCCGTTGCTGAGGACGACGCCGTCCGGCCGGCAGGCCTCCAGCTGGGCCAGGGTGGTCGAGGCCGGCAGGACCTGGACCTCGACCCCGCGGCTGACCAGGGCCCGCAGCATGCCCCGCTTGACCCCGAAGTCGACAACGGCGATGCGCAGCCGCGGCCCCGGGCCGCCCTCGGCGGTGGCCCCGGCCGGGAGGCCGCGCCGCAGCGCCGGGTGGAGCGCCTCGGTGGCCTGGTAGGGGGCGGCGCAGGTGACGGCCGCCACCAGGTCCTGCTCGGAGACCGACGGCGCCCGGCGGGCCCGGGCCGCCAGCGCCGGCACGTCCAGGGGGGGGGCGCCCGCCGGGCGGGCGGCGAGCACGCCCCGCAGGGTGCCGTGGTCGCGCAGGTGGCGCGTCAGGGCGCGGGTGTCGACCCCGGTCAGGCCGGGGACCCCCTGCTCGGCGAGCCAGGTCGCGAAGGGGCGGGTGGACTGCCAGTGGGGCGCGGTCGGGCTGTTCTCGCCCACGATCACGGCCCGGCAGTGGGCCCGCCCCGACTCCATGTCCACCGGCGCCGTCCCCACGTTGCCGATGTGGGGATGGGTGAAGACCACGACCTGCCCGGCGTACGAGGGGTCGGTGCAGACCTCCTGGTACCCGGTCATGCAGGTGTTGAAGACCACCTCGCCGGTGGTCAGGCCGTCGGGGTCGGTCGCGGCCGCCGGGGCGGCGCCGATCCACCGACCCCAGAAGGCGGCCCCGCTCTCCAGGACCAGCACCCCCTCAGACATGGACCGGCTCCGCCGGCGACGCGGCCCGGCGGTACGCCGGGCGGCCCCCGACCAGGGTCGCCAGCACCCGCCCGGTGAGGGGCGCCGCCCAGAAGGGCGTGTTCCGGCCCCGGGAGCGCCAGGCGTCGGCCTCCCGGGCCGGGGTCCAGCGCTCCTCCGGGTCGAACCAGGTGCAGGTGGCCGGGCCCCCGACCCGCAGGGCAGGGCGGGGCACGCCGGCGGCCGGGCCCAGGACCGTCCACGGCCCCACGGTCAGGGCGGCCACCAGCTGCGGCAGCGCCGCCGCCGCCCCCGGCAGGCGCAGGCAGACCGCCAGCGCCGTCTCCAGCCCGCTGATCCCGGCGGCGTCGCGCCAGGGGTCGCCCGTCGTGACGGCGGCCTCGTGGGGGGCATGGTCGGTGGCGATCGCCTGGAGGGTGCCGTCGCGGACGGCGGCCCACAGGGCCCGCCGGTCCTCGGGGCCGCGCAGCGGCGGGTTCACCTTCCAGGGGGCGCCCGGCGGGCCGCCAGGGGGGGCATCGAGGGCCAGGTGGTGCGGGGTGACCTCGCCCGTGACCGGCAACCCCTCGGCCCGCGCCGCCCGCAGCGCCGCCACCGCCTCGGCGGTGCTGAGGTGCTGCAGGTGGAGCCGGGCCCCGGTCCCCGCCAGGGCGCGCAGGACCTTCAGCGCCGACCGCACCGCGGCGATCTCGGCGCCCCCGGGCCGGTGGGCCCAGGTGGCGGGGGCTCCGCCGGCGTTCACCGCCGCCAGGGCGACCTCGTCCTCGGGGTGGATGGCCACCACGCGCCCGTGGCGGGCCGCAGCCCGCAGCACCCACTCCAGCTGGACCGGCCCCAGGGCGTGGCGCCCGTCGTCGGAGAAGCCGGCCGCGCCCGCGGCCACACAGCCGTCGACGTCCACCGGCTCCGCCCCGGCCAGGCCCCGGGTGCAGGCGGCGAAGCGGTGCACCGGCACCAGCGCCTGCCCGGCATCGTGGGCCCGGGCGGCGGCCAGACGGGCCGGGTCGTCGATGGGCGGGGCGTGGTTGGCCATGGCGCACACCGCGGCGAAGCCGCCGCGCGCCGCGGCGGCGGTCCCGGTGGCCACCGTCTCCTCCTCGGGGGCCCCGGGGTCGCGCAGGTGGCAGTGGAGGTCGAGGAAGCCGGGGGTCACCACGCTGCCCGGGTGCGACCACAGCTCGGCCCCGGGCGGGACGGGCAGGCCGCGGCCGATGGCGGCGATGCGCGGCCCCTCGATGAGCACGTCGCACCCCGGCTGGTCACGGCCGCTGCCGGGGTCCAGCACGCGCACCGAGCGCAGCAGCCGCACCGCCGTGGGGACCGTCATGCGGGCGGCCAGGTGGGCAGGAGGTAGAGCCCGTCCTGGCCATCGGTCTCCCGCAGCCGGACGGCGACGTGCTCCGCCGGCGCGGTGGGAAGGTTCTTGCCGACGTAGGTCGCGCGCACCGGCAGCTCCCGGTGGCCCCGGTCGACGAGCACGCACAGCTCGACGGCCCCCGGCCGTCCCACCTGGGCCAGGGCGGCCAGGGCCGCCCGGGCGGTGCGCCCATGGAAGAGGACGTCGTCGACCAGGACCACGACGCGGTCCTGGATGTCGGCCCGTGAGGCCGGGGCCAGCAGGCCGTCGGCGGCGAGCGGCGGGCGGGGGGCGTCGTCGCGATAGGGGCCGACATCGACCCCCACCGCCGGCCAGTCGCCGCCACCCTGGCGGGCGATGGTGTCGCGCAGGCGGCGGGCCAGCGGCTCCCCCCGGCTGCGGATGCCGCAGAGCACGGCCGTCCCCCCCGCCGGGCGGCGCTCCTGCAGCTCCCGCGCCAACCGCCAGACCAGGCGGTCGAGGCCGGCCCCGTCCACCACCAGACGGGCGGCGGGGGGGGCCAGCTGGGCCATCAGGCGAGCACCTGCGCCAGCAGGGCCATGCGCACCGCCACCCCGTTGCGGGCCTGGCGGAAGTAGGCGGCCCGCGGGTCCAGGTCCACCGCCGGGTCGATCTCGTCCACCCGGGGCAGGGGGTGGAGGAGCACGGAGCGGGCGGGCATCCGGGCCATCACCGCGGGGGTGATGGCGTAGCGCTCGCGGACCGCGGCCGCGGCCGCCCAGCTCTGATCGTCGTGGAAGCGCTCGCGCTGGACCCGGGTCTGGTACACGACGTCGGCGCTGGGCACCGCCTCCAGCAGGTCCTCGGTCTCCCTGACCGGGACCCCCTGCGCGGTCAGGTAGCCCGTGATGTCGGGCCGCATGCGGGTCATCGCCGGGGCCACGAAGGTCAGGCGGACGTCCCGGAACTTGGCCAGCAGGTAGGCCAGGGACCGCACCGTGCGCCCGTGGGCCAGGTCACCGACCAGCACCACCTGCAGGTCGTCGAGGCGGCCCAGCTCGCGGCTGATCGTGTAGAGGTCGAGGAGCGACTGGGTCGGGTGCTGGCCCGGGCCGTCGCCGGCGTTGATCACCGGGACCCCGGCCACCCGCCCGGCCCGCGCGGCGGCGCCCTCCTCCGGGTGGCGCAGGACGATGCAGTCGGCGTAGCCGCTCACCATCCGGACCGTGTCCTCCAGGGTCTCCCCCTTGATCGCCGAGGAGAAGTCGCGGGCGTTCTCGGTGCTGATCACGGACCCGCCCAGGCGCAGCATGGCGCTCTCGAAGCTGAGCCGGGTGCGGGTGGAGGGCTCGTAGAAGAGGGTCGCCATGACCCGGCCCCGCAGTCGCTCGTCCCCGCCGGCCGCCAGCACGGCCTCCATGGCCCGGGCATCGGCGAACAGCGTCTCCAGCCGCGCCCGGTCGAACTCCTGGGCGGAGAGCACGTGCCGCAGGGGTCCGGCCGCTGGCGGGGCGCTGGGGGCCATCGACGTCCTCCCGTGGGCTCGGCGGGGCGAGGACGGCGGCCGCGGCGGCGCCACGGGTCCCCTTCCCGGCCTCACCGGACCGGCTTCAAGGTGGCTGGGAGAGAGTATAGCCACCGCGCCTCCGGGCTCGGCGGCGGTCAGGCCAGCAGCGGGAAGGCCTGGGCCCGCTCGCCGAGGCGCGCGCGCTCGCTGCGGGTCAGCGCCATCCGTCCCGTCCCCTTGAGGGCGTAGGCGACGTCGTCCCAGGGCAGCGGCGGCGCCGTCCCCAGCAGGCCGTCGAGGGTCCGGCGCACCATCTGGAGCGCCGCCGCCGCCGGGGCCCCGGCGTCCGGCACCGCCACGGCCAGGTCCAGGTGGTGGATGGTCGCCTCGACGGCCAGGGTCGCGGCCAGGTCGGGGAGGGTCAGCACGTGCCCCTGGGTGGCCAGGCGCCGGCGAACCGGCGCCGCCGCCACCACCTGCAGCATCGCCTGCGCGGTCTGCGCCCACCACCCCGCCAGCGCCGCCCAGTCATCGACGGCCGCGGCCACCCGGCGGACGAACCGGGCGTGCGCCCGGGCGCCGGGGTCCCCCGGCTGGTAGTCGCGCCAGTAGGTCACGAAGTCGACGTCCACCGGCTCCGTGGTGGGCGTCGCCAGGGCGACCAGCGCCCGCTGGGGATCCAGCAGGCAGTGGAAGAGCAGGGCCTCCACCCGCCATCCCGCACACAGCGTCGGCCGCCGGCGGTCGGCGGGCCCCAGCGCCGACACGACAGCCGCCAGGCCGGTGTAGGCGGCCTCCAGCGCGGCCCGCGCCTCGTCCCCGCCGACCCGCGCCGCTCCAGAGGGCATCACACGGTCCTCCCCGCCGGATCCTCCAGGACGCGGAGCCGGTCGGCCCCGCCGGCGTCCACGGGAGCGGGCAGGACGAGCTCGAGGTCGATCTCGTCGCGGATGGGCAGGCCCCGGTGGCCCTGGGTGGGAATGGCCGGCTTGAGCTGGCGCGCGGCGGCGACCGCACCGGGGCGCAGGCTGCTGAGGGTGAAGCCGACCGCCTGCCAGAAGCCCAACGCCGGCAGGTTGCCGTTGGTGGTCGTGCACCGGACCCGCCGCAGCGATCGCTCCCGGGCCACGTCCACGGCAGCCCGGACCAGCCGCCGGCCGACGCCGTGCCCGTGAGGGTCCGCGTCGCAGGAGATGATCTCCAGGGCCTCACCCTCCACGGCGTAGGTCAGCACCCCGACCAGCGATCCTGGCGCCACCGCGACCAGGGCCGGCCGGCGGGCCAGGTCGTAGACCCGCCCCTGCACCGCCATGACCGTGTCCCCCCACGACCGCCGGGCCCAGCCGGGCATGTCGTCGGTCACCCCCGCGGCGCGGATCGTCAGCGGCTCGCGCACGCCGCCAGCGTACCGGCCCGCCGACGGCAGCGCGAAGGGCTGGCCGTCCTCCCCGGGGTGCCCCCCTCCTCGCCCCGCTGTACCGAGCCGCGCACGCGACCACGCCGCGCCGCGGGCTGCCCCGCTGGAAGAGAGGGCCCGGAGCCGTCACGGACGGCACGCGTCCCTCGGAGGTGCGGCGGCGCGTGCCACCGCGTCGGGTCGTCCACCGAGCTCTCCGACACCGTCGCCCCGGTGCGCCCATCCTGCCTGCGGGACCGGGTAACCCACCCGGCTCACTCACCGCCCACGTTCGCACGCACGATGAAGTTGTCGGCTCTGAACGCGGCGGCGAGCTGGCGGTCAAGACACAGGACAGTGGTGAGCTCGGGGGCCAGCCGGCGCGTCACCACCGCCGTCGCCAGCTGGAGAGCGTCCGCGGCCTTGAGGGGCCAGCGATCGAGGAGCGTGACGGCCTCGTCCAGGATGTCGGTCCGGAGACGAATGACCACGAAGGGCCCCGGCAGCGGCCCGGCGGTGTCGGCCAGGTCGTGCTCAAAGGCAGCGATGAGGGCATCAGCGTGCCGCCGCGCGATCTGGTCATCTCGGGACTTGCGTCGGATGGCCGAGACGACCTCGACGCGTGTCAACTCGGAAGTTACGAGAGGGCCCGCCTGGCGGACGGCGTCGGAGGCCTCCTCGGCGGCGTACCGCTTGACCACAGCCGACACATCGGCGAAGAGGCTCAGTCGCGGCCCTCGAGGACACAGTCGGTGAGCGAACGCCCCTGGCCCGCCTCGCGCCGCGCGCTGGCGAGCTCGGCCGCTGACGGGCACGCATGTCGGGGTGCGGGAACGTTTGCGAGCAGCCCCGCCTCGCCGAGACGGCCCCGGAGCGAGTCGTCGGATGGTCGGGGCCGAGGCGACCCAGGCCCGGGCCGGTGCGCACCGGACGCGGGCCTGGGCGGGAGGGCCCGGTCCACCGGACGCGGTTCCCGGTCCGGACCCAGCGCCCGAGCGCACGGGCGATCGCCTGGATACGCTCACGGATGGCATCGGCTGTCGGCGCGGCACGCATCGCTCCACCGCCGCACGGTGGACTGGACCGCCCCGATGATCCTGAACGAGGGGGCGCCAGCCTCACGCAGACGGCGAACACGGCGCCTGGCCACAGCCCACGCGGGACCCGATCGCTCTCCACCCGCGTCGCCGGGTGCGGGAGCTCGCTGAGCCCGTCAGGACCGCGGCGGCCGAGGTGGCCCGGGCGGCGACGCCCCTCCGGCGGCGACGGCCCCCTGGGTCGCGTCCGCGTGACCCCGGAACCGTGTCGAGCGGTTCCCCCGTGACCTCCGCGCCAGGCCTACTGATCGCGGACGGTGAGGCCGCGCTCCCGCGCGGCCGTCGCCAGGCGGGCGTTGAGGGTGGCCACGGCCGCGTTGGCCTGCTCCGCCGCCAGCAGCACGCAGCAGTCGGGCAGTCCCAGGGCGGTCGTCGCGCGCAGCATCGCCAGTCGCGCCGGAGCGTCGTCCGCCAGGCCCACGCTGGTCACGCCCAGCTCGCGCACCGCCGCCGTGCCCCGGTCGAGCTGCCCCGCGCGCGCGGGGCCGACCAGCACCTCCGCGAGGGTGCGCGCGCTCGCCGCCAGCGGCTCGTCAGCGCCGGCAGCCAGCGGGGTGCCGGCTGGCCGGTGATGCGCATCCGTCGCGTCGAAGTGGGCGATGAGGACACTGGCGTCGAGCACGGTCACGCCGGCCAGTCCTGGCGCAGGTCGGCCAGGTGGCCCGGACCGTAGACCCCGGTCAGGCTTCCCTCGGTGCGGGTCACCGCCGCGCGCCGGGCGGCGACAAGGCGCCCCTGCTGCTCCGTGACAGCCCGGTGCTCCTCCGCCAGCAACCGGATCAGGAGCCTGCTGCGGTGGTGGCGGTCCTCGGGCCAGCGCCTGGCGGCGGCGTCCAGCGCACGCGCGACCTCCTCCCTCTCCGTGATCATGTGGCGCGGGCGTTTGGTGGGCACCCCCGAAGCGCAACACTCAGCCGGGCGGTGTTACACCTCTGCCGGAGGCGCCCGGGGCGACCGCTACGCTGGGTCCCGCACCCCATCGGCCCGCGCCAGCGCCTGGTACGCCTCCCGCTCCGCCGGCGGCAGCGGGGATCGCCCGCTGGTGGTGATGCGCGCCGTGAGGTACAGGTCGCCCCCGGTCCCGGCGCCGCGCAGGGCCGGGATGCCCTTGCCCCGCAGGCGGAAGACCCGGCCCGCCGGGCACCCCGGGGGCAGGGTCACCTCCACCCGGCCGCTGGGACCGTCGGCCGTCACCTGCCCCCCCAGGACCGCCCGGTAGTCGCGCACCGGCAGGTCGGTGTGAAGGTCGCGCCCGCGCACGGTCACCCCCGCCGGCACCTGGAGGCGCACCGTCAGGTAGAGGTCGCCGGCGGCGCCCCCGTTCCGGCCCCGGCCCCCCTCCCCGGCCACCCGGATGCGGGCGCCCTCGACGACCCCGGCCGGGATCTCCACGTTGAGGGTCCGCTGCCTGGTCTGCTGACCGGTGCCCTGGCAGGCCTCGCAGGCCCGCGCCTCCAGGGTGGCCGTGCGCCCGCTGCCGCCCGCGGGCGTGGCGGCCACGATCCCCTGCCCCCGGCACACCGCGCAGGGCTCGCCGAGGGCGATCCGCAGGGTGCGCTGCCCGCCGCGGATCGCCTCGGCCAGGGTCACGGCCACGTCGTCCCCGGCGTCCGGGCCCCGGCGGGCAACATGGCCCCTCCCGCCGGCGTCGAGGTCGCCGAGGGGGTCGGCCCCGGGCCCGCCGCCCGCGCGACCGCCGAAGAAGGTCTCGAAGAAGTCGCTGAAGCCGGAGAAGCGGTGCGAGTCCCGGCCGCCGGCGCCGGCGGCACCGGCCGCCCGCCGCGCCTGCTCGCGGGCGGCCGTCTCGCGCTCGACCCGCTCCCAGTCGGCCCCCAGGCTGTCGTACTTGGCCCGCTTCTTGGGATCCTTGAGGACCTCGTGGGCCTCGCTCACCCGCTTGAAGGCCTCGGTCGCCTTGGGGTCCTTGTTGACGTCCGGGTGGAGCCGGCGCGCCTGCTTGCGGAAGGCGGCCCGGATCTCCTTGTCGGTGGCCGTCCGGGGCACCCCCAGGACCGCGTAGTAGTCACGGAACTCCACGTCCCCACCCTACCCGTGCGGGCCGCGTCGACAAACGGGCGTGCGGCGCAGCGGGCGAGGCACCGCGGTCAGCGCTCGCCGAGCCCGTCGCGCAGGTCCGCGACCAGGGCGGCCATCCGCGGCAGCAGCTGGCCGTCCGGCTCCAGGCACGGGCCCTCGAAGAGGACCCGGGCCACCTCGTGGCCCCGGCTGGCGCGCTGGCGCACGATCAGGGCCGCCTCCCCGGGCGCGGGGCCGAGAAGCCGCAGCGGCCCGGTGCGGTGGAAGCGGCCCTCATCGTCGATGCGGCCGACCCCGGTCTGGAGCCGGGGGGGCTGCTGGGAGGCGGCGCGCAGGTTGTGCAGGATCAGCTGGGACCAGTGGCACTCGAGGCGGGCCGGGAGGGCCACGGCGGGGTCGGCGAAGACCGCCCGGTGCCAGCCCAGCATCGAGGGCTCGCCGCGGTCCCGAGCGGCGAGGTTCCACAGCGGGACCGAGGCCACCAGCCTGGGGTTGACCTCCAGGCACCAGACCTCGCCGTCGGGCGCCACCACCATGTCCGCCCCGTAGACGCCGCGGTGCCCCTCACGCTGCAGCCAGGCGGCCACCCGGGCCGCCACCGAGCGGACGGCGTTGGCCGCCGGCGCCGGCTGCCCGAAGTCGTTGCCGCAGGAGCCCAGCGGGTATGGGGTGCAGGCGGCGATGCCGGTCGCCTGGCGGCAGGGGGCGCCCAGGACCACCTCCCGCTCGCCGACGATCCCGGTGACGGTGACCGGGTCGCCGGCGATGAACTCGGCGATCCGGCAGAGCCGGCCCCGGTAGGCGGTCACCAGCGCCGTCAGCTCGGCCGGGGTCGCGGCGCGGTGGGTGTGCTGGCCGGAGAAGCCCCGGGCCAGCTGGAAGACGTAGGGGGCGCGCAGCGGGCCGGCCTCTTCCAGGAGGGCCGGTCCCGCCTCGCCGGCCACCATCCGCGGCACCGGCAGCCAGGCGTCGGGGGCCGACCGGGCGAAGTAGACCTTGTTCTCCAGCCGGCGGGCGATCGCCGGCCGGGCGTTGGCCACCGGCACCCCGCACTCCCGCACCAGATCCTCGCTCCGCACCGACGGCTTCCAGACGATGACCGCTTCGGCCTCGCGCCGGATCCGCCGCTGGACGGCGGGTCGCTCCAGGAGGGCCACCGCCGAGGGCACCCCGCCCAGCGGCTCGACCGTGATCGACCCGCTGCCGTCCGCCTCCACCTCACAGCCGTCGGCGCAGATGACGGAGACGTTCCCGGCGAGCGCGGGGACGACATCGGTGCCGACGAACACCGGGCGAGGCTCCGCGGCCGGCCTCCTAGCGGGCATCGCCGGCCTCCGGCACCCAACCCGCCTGCCGCAGCAGCCGGTCCAGGGCCTCCGGGGAGTCCACCCGGGCCACCGTCTCAGGCGCGGGCTCGACCCGCAGGTCCAGCTGGGTGGCATGCCCGGTCAGGATCGCCACCACCCGCCGCCCGCCGAGCTGGGACGCCGCCGCCCGCACCGCGGCCAGGGCCGCCAGCCCCTCCCAGGAGGTGACCACCCCAAAGGCGGCCGCGTCGGCCCGGGCCGCGGCCAGCGCCGGCTGGTCGACGTGCCAGCCGCGGCCGCCGGAGGCGTCGACCAGCCGGTGCACGGCCGCGGCCCGGCGGGAGCGCCGGGCCCCGAGGTCGGCGATGGGGCTTGGCATCTCGGCGGGCAGGTCGGGCACCCAGGGACGGATCAGGCCGTTGGTGGTGCTGGCCTGGACCACGTGGATCGCCGGGAACCGGGTGAGCCGGCCGGCGGCGTGGAGCCGCTGGAAGCCCTCCGCCAGCCCGACCACGGTGGCGCCGCTGCTGGCGTAGAGGAAGACCGCGTCCAGGGGGTCGAGGCGCGCCAGCTCGGCCGCCAGGCCCCGGTGGGCCACCGCCGCCAGGGGGTGGACGGAAGGCCGCCAGTCCTCGCAGCCGAAGCGCCGGACCGCGTGGCGCAGCAGGGCCACCGGCGTGGGGGTGACGGCCACCGGCCCCGGCAGCCCCCCCAGCTGGCGCAGCTTGACCGCCGGCGTCGCGGGCGAGACCAGGACCAGGACCGGCAGGCCGGCGGCGGCCGCGTAGCAGGCGGCCGCCACGGCGGCGTTGCCCGAGGAGGAGATGACCGCCGGGCCCCCACCCCGGGCCCGGCGCCAGCTCGCCTGCAGGCCCAGGCTGCGCGCCTTGTGCGACCCGCTGGGGTTCTGGTCCTCCCGCTTCAGCCACAGGTCCCCGGCCCCCAGGCGGGCGCCCAGGGCCGGGGCCGGCACCTGGGCGGTCTGCCCCTCCCCCAGCGTCACGCGATCGGCCGCCGATAGACTCAGGTCGAACAGGCTGGCGTGCACCCACTGACCGACCTCGGGCGACCAGGCGGCCGGAGCCACCGCCAGCGCCGAACGCGAGCTCACGGCGGAGGTGCCCCGGTGACGAACCCCGCGACCACGGATCCGCGGTCGGCCTGCCCGGACTGCGGGACGGCCCTGGCAGAGGCGCCCGGCCGCACGGTGGGCGAGATCGTGGAGTGCGGGGCGTGCGGGAGCGCCTTCGAGGTGGCCGCCCTGCGCCCGTTCACCCTGATCCCCTTCGAGGAGGAGGAGAAGTAGCACCGCCCACCAGTCGGCGGATGGCGGCGCGGAACCCCCCCGGCCCGTAGAAGGCCCCGAAGACCCCGGGGCAGGCCGGCGAGAGCAGGACCGCCTCGCCCGACCGGGCCGCCCCGGCCGCCGCCGCCACCGCTCCGGCCAGGTCGGCCACCGGCCGGCAGTGCCCCGCCGCGCCGGCCGCGGCCAGCGCGGCCCGGAGCCGCGCCGACCCGGAGCCGGGCAGGAGGAGGACCTGGCGCACCGGCTCCGGCACCAGGGCCGCCAGCTCGCTGAAGTCCAGCCCCTTGTCGTCGCCGCCGGCGATGAGCCGGCAGGGCCGGCCCAGGGCTCGGATCGCGGCCACCGTCGACTGCGGGGTGGTGCTGTTGAGGTCGTCGAACCAGTCGACGCCGTCCTGCTGCCAGACCAGCTGGAGCCGGTGCCGCAGCGGGGCGAAGGCCTGGAGCGTGGCCGCGGCGTCGGAGGGCACCGCGCCGGTGGCGGCGGCCACCGTGGCCAGCGCGGCCCGGACGTTGGCCCGGTTGTGGGCCCCCGGGAGGCGCAGGGCCCTGGTGTCCACGACCGGCCACTGGCGGTCCCCGATCCGCACCACGATGGTCCCCGCCTCCTCGTAGGCCCCGTCGTGCCCGTCCAGGGCGCGGGCACCGGCCGCGAACCGCCACTCGGTGGCGCCGGCGGCCGGCGGGCAGTGGCGCAGGCTGAGCGGGTCGTCGCCGTTGCGGACCGCCACCCGGTTCCCGGGCAGAGCGAAGAGCCGGTGCTTGGCCCGCAGGTAGCCAGCCAGGCCCCCGTGCTCGCCCAGGTGGTTGGGGGTGACGTTGGTCAGGCAGGCAACGGCGGGGGCGCTGGTGACCTGCAGCAGCTGCCGGTTGCTGATCTCCAGGATCAGGCAGTCGTCGGGGCCGCCGGTCGCCACCTCCAGCAGGCACTGGGCGTGGTGGCGGTCGTTGCCGGCCAGGTGCACCCGGGCGAACCGCCCCGTCGCCCGGGCCAGTGCCGCCAGCAGCCAGGTGGTCGTCGTCTTGCCGTGGCTGCCGCTCACCCCGATCACCGTCCCGGCGGCGCCGTCGAGGTAGGCCTGGGTGAGCGAGTAGAACGGGGTGCCGGCGGCCGCCAGCTCCTGGAGGGGGGCGTTGGCCGGGTGCAGGAACCAGGCCTGGCCGGGGATGACCAGCGCCGTCCGCTCGATGCCGCGCAGGTAGGCGTCACCCAGCTGCACCTCGGCCAGGCCCGCCAGGAGCGCGGCCCGCCTCGCGGCCCGCTCCGCCGGGCGCAGCCCGGCGTGGGCCCGGTCGAACGCGGCCGGGAAGTCCGGCCGGGCCGCCTGGTCGTGCCCCACCACCTGGGTGAAGCCGGCGGCCAGCAGCAGGCGGGCGACCTCCGCCCCCTCGATGCCGGCCACCCCGACGACATCCACTCGCTGGGCCCGGTGGAGCGCCAGGGAGGGCGCCAGCCGGATCGCAGCCCGCGCGTCCGGGATGGTGGCACCGGCGGTCATCGTCGTGGCCCCCGGGGACCGTCGAGCGCAGGCCGCATCCCTGGCATGCTACGGCCCCGCCCGCCCCCACCGGGGCGGGGGCGGCCCACCGCCGGGGGGGTCAGCCGCCCCCGGCGAGATCGCCGATCCGGCGCCAGGCCAGGACCTGGTACCGCTCCTCGAAGTCGGCGCGGGGCTCGATGCGCACCTGGCCGAGGGCGCTGCAGGCGTGGAGGACGGTGCCGGCGTCGAGGGCCAGCCCGACGTGGCTGGTGCGCCGGGGGCCGCGGTAGACGGCGGCCACCAGGTCGCCGGCCCGGACGGCGTCCACCGGGATCCGCTGGCCGCAGGCCCGCTGGGCCCGGCTGTGGCGGGGCAGGCAGACCCCGGCCGCCAGGAAGGCGCGCCAGACCAGGCCGGAGCAGTCCACGCCCCCGCCCCCGGTGCCTCCCCACCGGTAGGGCAGGCCCACGGCGGCCAGGGCCCGAGCCCGGACCACGGGCCAATCCACCGCCCCGGCGACCGGCTCCCCGGGGCGGACGACCCGCAGCCCCAGGGCCTCGGGCGTCAGCCGGGGCCCCAGCCGCCAGGCCTGGTCCCGCGCCACCCAGCCCAGGGCGTCGCCCGGGGCCCGGACCAGGCAGGCCCCGCCCCGCACCGCGAGCAGGTCCGCCGGCGGGTCCCCGGGCAGGAGCTGGGTGGCCCGCTCCGGCGGCGGCCCCCCCGCCACCGGCGGCTGGCGCCAGATGTCGAGGGCCGGAGCCTGTGGGTGGCAGCCGCAGCGGGGCCGGCGCTGGCTGAGCACCCGCAGCTCGACGGGGGCCCCGGGCCAGGCCACGGCCAGCGCCGCGCGCACGCCAGCGGCCTGGGCCGGCAGCCCGACCGTGCCCCGGACACCGGCGCCGGTGAGTTCGAGGTCGAGCAGCGGGGTGCGGTAGCGGGCCGCCGCCTCG
>JAKABB010000008.1 GCA_021802045.1 bacterium | reverse complement strand
GCGCCCGACCGCGGGCGGGGCCCCGCCGGGCGCGCCCCGCCGGGCCCCGCGGGTCCGCTCAGGGCGAGACCTCGTCCAGGCGGCGGCCACGGGTGTTGGCCCCCAGCTGGGCCACCCCCGAGGCCACCACCAGGAAGCCGGAGATGAGCAGGAAGGCGGGCAGCACCGTCAGCCCCGCGGCGAAGGGGGCCACCCACTGGACCCCGATCCCGCCCCCGATGTGGCCGACGCCGTCAACCAGCCCGAAGCCGGTGGTGCGGGCCTGGGTGGGGAAGTTCTCCGCCGACCAGCTGTAGGTCATCGGGATCCAGATGTTGAAGCCGAAGAAGAGGATGCAGGCGCCGATCATGGTCAGCGCCAGGACGGTGCCGGAGAGGGCGATCACGACGCCGCCCAGGAGGGTGATCAACGCCGCCACCGGCAGCCAGGCCTTGCGCTCCAGCCGCTCGCCGACGAAGAAGGCCATCACCGCGCAGGCCACGAAGCCGAAGGTGCCGAAGGCGGCGATGAGGCCGGCCTCGGGCGGCGCGTAGTGCAGCTGCACCAGCAGGGAGGTGAAGCCGGCAGCGTACGAGTAGACGGTCACGTAGCCGATCAGCCAGACCGTGAGCATGATGGCGGAGCGCCGGACGTAGAGGGGGTTGCGGAAGATGGCCAGGTAGGGGATGCGCTCCGGCTCGATGCTGGGCGCGGTGTCCTCCACCGGCGCCGCCAGCGGGCCGTGGCGCGCCGCCCGCTGCTCCATGGTGGTGACGATGGCGTCGGCCTCCGCGAGCCGGTTCTGGCTGACCAGCCAGCGCGGCGACTCGGGGAGCTGGTAGCGGAGCAGGAGGCCCACGCCGGCCAGAGCCGCCCCGATGACGTACATGATCCGCCAGCCGTTGGTCAGGGTGGGACCGGCCGCCGCGAAGGGGAGGCCCAGGGGGAAGGGCGTGGCCGGGGTGGTGAGCCAGAGCCCGATCCAGATGCCGGCCACCGCCCCCAGCCCCGACATGATGAAGATGAAGGCGGTGTAGCGGGCCCGCTGCCCGGTGGGCGCGACCTCGCCGATGTAGGTGTTGACGATGGCCAGGTCGGCCCCGATGCCGAGGCCGGTCAGGGTCCGGGCGGCGTCGAAGAGGGCGTAGTTGCCGACGAAGGCGGTCAGCAGCGAGCCGACGCCGGTCAGGGCCATGGTCACCAGCAGCATCTGGCGGCGGCCGACGCGGTCGGCGAGCGGGCTGAGGACGACCGTGCCCACCGCGTAGCCGACCAGGTTGAGCAGCACCGGCAGGCCGAGATAGTTGCCGGCCGCCGGCGGGGTGCAGTGAGGGATGATCTGGGTGCAGGTCTGGATGAACGAGACGTTGATGTCGAAGATGTCGTAGAAGGTGAAGAGGAAGCCGACGCCGATCACCCCGATGAACAGGTAGGGCAGCGACCAGACCGAGAGGCGGTCGAGGCGGGCGATGACTGCGCTCGGCGAGTGGGTCGGGCTGGGGGTGTGAGCCACGGGCTGGGCCCTCCTGCGATGGCGGCACGGCGGTGCCGGGCGACGACCGCGGCGATGGTCCCCTGCGTCTCCCCGGCGGACGCCGCCACTCTAGGCAGGGGATTGGACGGGCGCGGCCCGTGGGCTCTGCGTTCGGTCCGGCGAACAGAGCGGCGGCGGCCGAACCGAACGCCGGCGTCCGGCCCGGCACGGGGCGCGCCGCCGTGCCTGCGGGCCCGGCCTCGACCGTGCCCCTGGGGTCATCGGTGCCGGCTTCGGTCCGGGCCAGGCGCCGCCTGGGATCGCGGGACCGGCCCGGCCGGGGGGCCCGCCCCCGCCCTAGACTACGCGCCAGCGTGGACCAGACCCTCGGCGCCGACCGCCTCCTCCGCGAGACGATCTCCTCCCGCCAGGAGCAGCTGCTGCGCTGCGCCTACCGGGCCATGGGCGAGCGGGGGGTGCAGCGCGTCCCGCTGCAGGAGATCGCGGCCGCCGCCGGGGTCAGCAAGGGTGTGGTCCTCTACCACTTCAAGAGCAAAGAGAACCTGATCCTCACCATGATGCGCTGGGTGCTGGACCAGGCCGCCGACCGGATCCGCCACGCCATGGCCCGCTCCCAGCTCCCCGAGTCCAAGGTCCTGGCGATGATCGAGGCCATCTTCGTCGGGCCCCAGGTCAACCGCCACTTCTACCTGACCTACCTGGACCTGGTGGACCACGCCGCGCGGGTCGACAGCTTCGGCCAGCTCAGCGCCACCTTCCGGTCCATCGTCAACGGGCTCTACGCCGAGGTCATCGAGCAGGGGGTGGCCGAGGGGGCCTTCCAGGTCGGGGACGCCGAGGAGGCGGCCGCGGTGGTGCGGGCCATCATCGAGGGGCTCTTCCTGCAGTGGCTGCAGGAGGAGGACTGGGTCCGGCGGCACGGCTGGTACCGCGAGATCTGCAAGCGGGCGGTGCTGGCGTACCTGATGCGTCCGGCGGGGGCGGAGGCCGGCGGGGCCGTCGTCTAAGGCCGGGGCGCTCCAGGGGCGGGGCGGGCCACCGCGCCCGCCGGGTCCGGGGGACGGAGATTCCCTGGGGGGTTGACCTGACTATCCGGTCAGTCTAATATGTGGCCACGGACTCAACGTTGAGTGGAGTTATCCGGATGACCTACGTGATCGGCGCCACCTGCATCGACGTCAAGGACAAGTCGTGCGTGGAGGTCTGCCCGGTGGACTGCATCCTCGGGTCCGACGAGGACCAGGACCGGATGCTCTACATCGACCCCGACGAGTGCATCGACTGCGCGGCCTGCGTCGACCCCTGCCCGGTGGACGCCATCTTCGCCGAGGAGGACCTGCCGGAGGAGTGGCGCCCCTTCGTCGAGATCAACGCGCTCTATCGACGCGACCAGGACGCGGCCCGGCGGCGGGTCGACGGCCTGCAAGCGGTCGCGAGCTGAGCCCCGGTGAGCCGGAGGACGCGGTGATGGCAGTGGCGACGGCCCCGAGGGCGGACGGGCGGTTGGAGGCGATCCTCGACCAGTGCCGGGAGCTGGCCGAGGACCCGGACCTGCCGGCGGTCGCGCGCTGGCGGGAGCAGCACCCCGACGGCCGGGTGATCGGCCACTTCCAGGTCTACTTCCCCGAGGAGATCATCCACGCCGCGGGGATGCTGCCGATCACGGTGATGGGGGCCGGCAGCCGGATCGACGCCAAGCAGGCCGACTCCCACATCGGCTCCTTCATCTGCTCCATCTGCCGGACCTCGCTGGAGCTCGGCCTCAGTGGGCGGCTCGACGCCCTGTCGGGCTTCTTCACCCTGCCGATCTGTGACGTGGCCCGCAACCTGGCCGGCATCTGGGGGCGCAACTTCCCCGCGCAGGTGTCGCAGATCCTCTACCTGCCCCAGAACGCCACCTCCCGGCACGCCGCCACCTACCTGCGTGACGAGTACCAGCGGCTGGTGGGGGAGCTGGAGGCCATCGGCGGCCGTCCCATCGCCGACGCGGCCCTGCGCCAGAGCATCGGCGTCTACAACGAGAACCGCCGCCTCCTGCGCCAGCTCTACCAGCTGAAGCGGGAGAGCCCGTGGCTGGTCACCTCCAGCGAGGCCTACGTCCTCACCCGGGCCGGGAGCGTCATGCCCCGCGAGGAGCACAACCAGATCCTGGCCGAGGCCCTGGCCGCGCTGGCGCAGCGTTCCGGCCGCCGCCAGGACCGGGTGCGGGTGGTCTTCGAGGGTGGGTTCTGCGAGCAGCCACCGCTGGACATGCTGGGCCTGCTGGAGGAGGCCTGCTACGTCGTCGACGACGACCTGCTGATCGGCATGCGCTGGCTCACCGAGGACGTGGTCGCCGGTGACGACCCGCTGGGGGCCCTGGCCGACGCCTATCTGGAGCACTCCACCTACAGCTGCGTCCAGCACGACGACCGCAAGCCCAAGGAGGCGATGCTGATGGCCCGGGTCGACGAGGCCCAGGCCCAGGCGGTCATCCTGGCCGCGGCCAAGATGTGCGAGCCGGGCCTGGACGAGCAGGTGGCGTACCAGAAGGTCTGCGAGGCCCGTGGCATCCCCCATCTGCTGCTGGAGTTCGAGGAGAAGATGACCGGCCTGGAGCGGCTGCGGATGGAGGTGGAAACCTTCGTCGAGTCGATCCTCTTCGACTGAGGAGGCATGTGATGGCGACCGACATTCGGACCCGTCCGCCGGGCGACCAGGAGGACCAGGTGGTGGGGCGCGGACGCCGCCAGGGGAGCCGGCTCTTCCGTGACTGGTACGGCGCCCTGGGCCAGGCCGACGCCAACGGGGAGCCGACCGCCTACGTCTTCGTGATGGGCTCGTGCGCCGAGGTGCTGCGGGCCTTCGACTTCCACATGGTCTTCCCGGAGATCAACTCCCTGCAGACCGCGGTGCACCGGGTCTCCCTCGACTACCTCAATGCGGCCGAGGACAGCGGCTACTCACCCGATGTCTGCGGCTACGTCAAGGCCGACGTCGGGGTGCACCTGCGTGACCGCCAGCACCCCAATGGGGTCATCCCCCGGCCCAGCCTGGTCATCGCCACCAACATGTGCAACACCTACGTCAAGTGGGTGGAGATCTGGGAGCGGATGTACCACTGCCCGGTCTTCGTCCTCGACATCCCCGGACAGCGCGGGATCGGCTGGCGCGCCAACCCCGGCGAGGCCGGGTTCGAGGCCGACCGGCGCTACGTCCAGGCCCAGCTGGAGGAGCTGATCGAGCTGGCCTCCCGCATCAGCGGCAAGCCGTTCGATGTCGACCGCCTGGTCCAGGCCATGGAGCACGTCAATCGGATGGGGGCCGCCTGGCGCGAGGTGCTCCGGCTCAACCAGAACGTGCCCGCGCCCTTCAACGCCATGGGGGACGCCATCACCTACATGGGCGTGCTCAGCGCCTACCGGGGCACCGAGCTCGGGGCCCAGTACATGGAGGACCTGCGCGCCGAGATGGAGGAGCGGGTGGCGCGCGGCCTGGGGACGGTGGAGGACGAGCGCTTCCGCCTCCACTTCGTGGGCACCGCCTGCTACAGCCACTTCCGCCGCTTCCTGGAGCTCTTCCAGAACTGGGGCGCGGTCTTCGTCAACTCCGAGTACCTGGCCTACGCCGGGGGCGGCCTCGACCGCGGCATCCAGTTCGACACCAGCCGGCCCCTGGAGAGCCTGGCCGAGCAGCTGCTGCTGACGGGCCAGCGCAGCATGTCCAACATGTTCTTCTCGCAGGACCAGCTGGCGGACACGGTACGGGACTGGCATGCCGACGGCATCGTCTACCACGCCGTCAAGAGCTGCCGCACGGTCTCCACCGGCATGGCCGACAGCCGGGAGTACCTGGTCCGCACCCGCGACATCCCCGCCCTCTCGATCGAGTCCGACCTGGTGGACCCGCGGCTGTGGTCCGAGGCCCAGGTGAAGAACCGGGTGGACGCCTTCTTCGAGGCCCTCGGGGCTCGCAAGGCGGCGGCCGCCGCAGGCAGGAGGTGATCCCATGCTGGTAGCCGGAGTCGACGTCGGCTCCACCCAGACCAAGGCGGTGGTGCTGGACGCGCAGCGTCGCATCGTCGGCCGGGCCCTGGTGGACACCGGTGCCAACATCGACAAGGCGGCCCGCAGCGCCTTCGCCGCCGCGACCGCCGACGGCGGCGTGGCCGAGAGCGCGGTCTCGTACGTGGTCGGGACCGGGTACGGTCGCTACAACGTGCGCTTCGGGCACACCCAGGTGACGGAGATCAGCTGCCATGCGAGGGGCGCGCAGTACCTGTTCCCCCGGACCCGGACCGTCCTCGACATCGGGGGCCAGGACACCAAGGCCATCAAGGTCGGCCCCGAGGGGCAGGTCCTGGACTTCAGCATGAACGACAAGTGCGCGGCCGGGACCGGCCGCTTCCTGGGGGCCGGGGCCTTCGCCCTCGACATCCCCCTCTCGGACCTGGGGCCGCTGGCCCTGCGCGCCACCACCCCGGTCAAGATCACCACCACCTGCACCGTCTTCGCCGAGTCGGAGATCATCAACTGGCTGGCCCGGGGCAAGAAGGTGGAGGACGTTCTGATGGGGGTCCACCAGGCCATCGCCACTCGCAGCCTCTCCCTGCTGCGGCGGGTGGGGGTGGAGTCGGAGGTGACCTTCACCGGCGGCGTCACCCGCAACAGCGCCATGGTGCAGATCCTCCAGGAGCTGCTGCAGACACCGCTCAACGTCAGTCCCGAGGCGCACTACATGGGGGCCATCGGGGCCGCCCTCTTCGGCCTGGAGAAGGCCGGCGAGGGGCCCGCCGGGGCCCTGGAGGCCCTGGCCGCCGACCCCCTGGCCGGTCCCCTGGACGCGATGCGCCGGACCATCCCGGCCTGTGACACGTGCAGCGGGGTCCCGGCGGCGGCCGAGCCCCTGGCCACGGAGGTGCCGGCATGATCCGCACCGCCGGCCTTGACGTGGGCGCCAACTACACCAAGGCGATCGTGCTCGACGAGAGCCGCCAGTGCCTGGCCCGGGTGCTGGTCCCGACCGGGTTCAACCTGGCCGGCGCGGCCACCAAGGCCTACCAGGCGGTGCTGGAGGAGGCGGGGCTGGAGCCGGCGGCGATCAGCTACGTGGCCAGCACCGGCTACGGGCGCTATGTGGTCCCCTTCCGGGACATCCAGATCACCGAACTCACCTGCCACGGGCGGGGCACGGTCTTCCTCTTCCCCGAGGTGCGCACCGTCCTCGACGTCGGGGGCCAGACGGTCAAGGCGATGCGGGTCGACGAGCGCGGCCGGGTGCGCAGCTTCCGCCTCAACGACAAGTGCGCCGCCGGTACCGGGGCCTTCCTGGAGAAGACCGTTCGCTACATGGGTTACGAGCCTGACGCCATCGCCGACCTGGCCATGGCGTCGCAGGACCCGGTGACGATCTCCAGCGTCTGCGCGGTCTTCGCCGAGTCGGAGGTGATCAACCACCTCACCGACGGCCGCCGCGCCGAGGACATCATGTACGGCGCGGTGCTGTCGCTGGCGGGCCGCTCGCTGCAGCTGATGAAGCGGGTGGGGATGGAGCCGGCCTACGCCTGCGTGGGCGGCATGAGCCGCAATCTGGCCTTCGTCCGGGCCCTGGAGAGCAAGCTGGGCAAGCCGGTGCAGGTTCCCGACGACGCCATGGGCCACTTCGCGGGCGCGCTCGGCGCCGGCCTCCTGGCCCTGGACCGGGTGGCCAAGCTGCAGGCCTCTGGGGAGTGGGAGCAGCGCGCCCTGGGTGAGACCTCGCCGGCGGTGCTGGCGAGTTGACAGTCGTGAACAGAGGAGGAGCGTGGTGAGCCAGTTCGATCCCCGGCCGGCCCAGGAGTTCGTCTTCGACGAGATCCGCTACGAGAAGCGGGACGGGGTCGCCCGTGTCACCATCAACCGCCCCGAGGTCTACAACGCCTACAGCACCAAGACGCTGCACGAGATGACCCGCGCCTTCCAGGACGCGTCCTGGGACGACGGGGTGGCGGTGGTGGTCCTCACCGGCGAGGGCGAGAAGGCCTTCTGCACCGGGGGGGACGTCACCGAGTACCAGCGGGACTTCCTGCGCCGGCCCCGCGACTACTGGAAGTGGATGGGGGTCTTCGTCGCCTGTCACGACCTCCTGCGCAACATCGGCAAGCCCACCATCGCTCGGCTCAACGGCATGGTGGTCGGCGGCGGCAACGAGTTCAACATGGCCTGCGACCTGGCCGTCATGGCCGACCACGCCACCATCCGTCAGGTCGGGACCCGGGTCGGCAGCGTCGCCGCCGGGGGGGCCACCCAGTGGCTGCCGATCATGGTCGGGGACCGTCGGGCCCGGGAGATGCTCTTCACCTGCGACGCCATCGACGCCGCCACCGCCCTCGACTGGGGGCTGGTCAACCGGGTCGTGCCCTACGCCGACCTCGACCAGGCGGTGGACGAGCTCTGCGCCAAGATGATCGACAAGTTCCCCGAGTGCACTCGCTACACCAAGCAGCAGGTCAACTTCTGGAAGGACCTCTCCTGGAACATGACGGTGGGGCACGCCAAGGAGTGGCTGGCCCTCCACTACACCTCCCTGGAGCCGTGGGAAGGGATGACCGCCTTCGTGGAGAAGCGGCAGCCGGACTACCGGGGGGTGCGCCAGCGGGCCGCCGAGGGCGGGTCCAGCGAGTTCGTCTGGGGACCGTACACCGGCACCTGCCCGGCCTGCCAGGCCAAGGGCATCCCCTCCGAGTTCACCCACTGCGGGCGCTGCGGCGCCGAGATGGCGCCCGAGGCCAGCGGGGAGGCCGGGTCATAGCCGCCACCAAGCTCCTCTCCCCCGA
Organism: bacterium; assembly: GCA_021802045.1. Taxonomy (GTDB): domain Bacteria; phylum Chloroflexota; class Dormibacteria; order Aeolococcales; family Bog-877; genus JAKABB01. The sequence continues at coordinate 45,132 of JAKABB010000008.1, read as the reverse complement.
GGCGGCGGTGGCCCGCTTCCTCACCGCCGACACCGCCCTGCTGGCGGTGGGGGGCATGCACGCCCACAACAATCCGATGGCCCTGGTGCGGGAGGTGGTTCGGCAGGGGCGCCGGGTGCGGCGGCTGCTGACCAGCCCCTGCGCCGCGCTCAACGCCGACCTCCTGCTCACCGCCGGCCTGGTCGACGAGATCGTCACCTCGTACGTCGGCTTTGAGCACCTGGGGCTGGCCCCCGGCTTTCGGCGCGCGGTCGAGGGCCACACGGTGCGCCTGCTGGAGTGCGATGAGGCGGCCCTCACCCACGGGCTCTACGCCGGAGCCGCCGGCCTGCCCTTCATCCCCCTGCCGCCGGGGCTGGAGGTCTCCGACGTCCCCGGCATCAATCCCGACGCCTACCGCCCGGTCCGGGACCCGTTCGGCGACCGGACGGTGGTGGCGGTGCCTCCGCTGCGGCCTGACCTGGCCTTCGTGCACGCCCTGGAGGCTGACGCCGCCGGCAACGCGGTCTTCGGGGGCGCCGCCTTCACCGACCGCCTGATGGCGCTGGCGGCCCGGCGGGTGGTGGTCCAGGTGGAGCGGGTGGTGCCGGGGGAGCGGATCGCGGTCCACCCGGCCGGGACCACCATCCCTGGCTTCCTGGTCCAGGCGGTGGTGGAGGCCCCCGGGGGCTGTCATCCCACCGCCTCGCACGGCGCCTACGCCGCGGACGAGGACCACCTGCGCGAGTACCTGGCGCTGGCCCGGGAGCCGGAGGGCGCCGCCACCTACCTGCGGCGCTACGTCACCGGCGGCTCCGAGGACCAGTACCGGCGGACGGTGGCGGCGCCGGCGGGCGCCTTCGGTGCCGAGGTGGGGCGGTGACCGCCGGGGCGACGGTGACCGCGCCGGGCTCCGGGGAGCCGCGGCCCTGGACCCCGGGCGAGCTGATGGCGGCCGAGCTGTCGCGTCACCTCCACGACGGCGAGGTGGCGGTGATGGGGACCGCCGCCGCCGTTCCCCAGGCGGCCTGCCGTCTGGCCCAGCTGACCCACGCCCCCGACTTCTGGTACGTGGCCGGCGGCACCTGCGGGGTCAACCCGCACCTGGCGCCGCTGGGGTCCTCCTGCTGCGACGTGGGGCTGCTGCGGGCGGACACCGCCCTGACCCTGCCGGACGTGGTGATGCTGGAGGGGCGGGGCGACGTCTTCGACATCTTCTTCGCCGGCGGCCTGCAGATCGACGCCTACGGCAACTGCAACCTGGCCGCGGTGGGCCCCTGGCAGCAGCCGACGCTGCGCGGGCCCGGCGGGGTGGGCCTGCCCTTCCTGGCCCGGGTGCGCCGGGTCCTGCTCTACACCATGTCCCACACGCCCCGCACCTTCGTGGAGCGGGTGGACTTCCGCAGCGGCCCGGGCTTCCTGGGCGGTCCCGCGGAGTGGGCGGCGGCGGCGCTGACCGGCGGGGGCCCCCAGCTGGTGGTGACGCCGCTCTGCACCATGGCCTTCGACCCGGTCAGCCTGCGCATGGGCCTGCGGAGCCTCCATCCGGGGGTCGACCTGGACCAGGTCCGCCACCGCACCGGCTTCGAGCTGTGGGTCCCCGACCCGCTACCGGTGACGCCCCCGCCCAGCGCGGAGGAGCTCACCGTTCTGCGCCAGCTAGATCCCCGCGGCATCCTTGGAGGGCTCTGAGTGCGATTTCAGGACCAGGTGGCGATCGTGACCGGGGCCGGCAGCGGCATCGGCCGGGAGACAGCGCTGCAGCTGGCGCGCGAGGGGGCGGTGGTGGCGGTGGCCGACATCGATGTCGCGCGCGCCGAGGCGGTGGCGGCGGAGGCGGGGGCGGAGCGGGCGCTGGCGGTCGCGGTCGACGTCACCGCCGCCGAGCAGGTGCGCCAGATGGTGCGCACCGTCCTGGACCGGTTCGGCCGCATCGACGTGTTGGTCTCCAACGCCGGCTGGGACCGCACCGGGCCGTTCGTGGAGACCGACGAGGCGCTCTGGGACAAGGTCATCGCCATCAACTTTCGCGGGCACCTGGCCTGCGTCCACGCCGTCCTCCCGGCCATGATCGAGCGCGGCGCCGGCCGGATCGTGACCGTGGCCTCCGACGCCGGGCGCGTCGGCTCCAGCGGGGAGGTGGTGTACTCCGGGGCCAAGGGGGCGGTGATCGCCTTCACCAAGGGGGTGGCCCGCGAGGTGGCGCGCTCGGGGATCGCGGTCAACTGCGTCGCCCCCGGCCTCACCGACACCCCCATGCTGGCCGAGGTCAGCGTCGGCAGCGAGCGCCTGATGGAGGCCATCGTCCGGTCCATCCCCATGCGCCGCCTGGGCCGTCCCGAGGAGGTGGCCCAGGCGATCCTCTTCCTGGCCTCGGGCCAGGCCACCTACATCACCGGGCAGACGCTGAGCGTCAACGGTGGCCTCACGATGGTCTAGGAGAGGGAAGCCGTGGACCCCATGCTCGAGGAGCTCTACCAGCAGCACCGGCGTGCCACCGAGATGCTGACCGCGCTGCGGGCCGCGGTCCGGCGCCTGGCCCAGGAGGGCGCGGGCGGCCCCGGCCTCCTGGGCGAGCTGTCGGCCTGCCGGGAGACCCTCCAGACCGAGGTCGCCAGCCACTTCCAGGAGGAGGAGGCGGCCCTCTTCGTCGTCCTCGGCCGTCGCATCGGCGCCGAGGGTGGACCGATCGCGGTCATGCTCGAGGAGCACCGCGAGCTCCGCCAGGCGCAGGCGGAGTACGTGGCGGGGCTGGCCGCGGTCGACGCCGGCCCCGGCGAGGCCGGCCCGGAGGCGCTGACGGCGGCCGCGGAGCGGATCCTCCAGCTCCTGCCTCCGCACATCGAGAAGGAGGAGGCGGTTCTCTTCCCGATGGCGGACGAGCTCCTCGACGAGGGGGAGTGGGCCGAGGCCCACCGGCTCTGGCGGGAGGCCCAGGCGGTCGCCGCTGGGGCCTCGGCATGAGCGCGACCGCGGCGGAGACGATCCTGGCCCGGGCCAGCGGCCGCGAGTCGGTCCGGGCCGGTGAGTACGTGGTGGCCGAGCTCGACGCCCTGATGCTGCACGACATCTTCGCCGCCGACGTGCTGGGCCTGCTGGAGCGGACCGGCATCCGACGCCTGTCCGATCCCGAGCGGGTGACGGTGATCTTCGACCACATGGTCCCCGCCCCCTCGGTGGCGGCGGCGGCGCACCAGGCGGCGGCCCGCCGGTTGCTGCGGGCCTATGGCATCGAGGCCTTCTTCGAGATGGGACGCGGCATTTGCCACCAGGTGATGGTGGAGGAGGGGCGGGTGGGCCCGGGCCAGTTGGTGGTCGGCACCGACTCCCACAGCACCACCTACGGAGCGGTGGGTGCCGCCGGCTGCGGCATCGGCAGCTCGGAGATGGCCTACGCCCTGGCCACCGGCCGGCTCTGGTTCCGGGTGCCGGAGACGATCGCGGTGGAGTTGGAGGGCCGGCTGGCCCCCGGGGTGACGGCCAAGGACCTGGTCCTGTCCCAGATGCGCGACCTGGGCTCGCGGCAGGCCCAGTCCCGGTCGGTGGAGTACGGCGGGGAGGGGGTCGCCAGCCTGGGCCGGGCCGCACGGATGACGATCGCCAACATGGGGGTGGAGATGGGGGCGAAGTTCTCCATCTTCCCGGACGCGACCTCGGCCCCCGACGGGCCCGGCTACGTTGCCACCCAGCTCATTCAGCTGGACACGCTGGCCCCCCAGGTGGCCATCCCCCACCACGTGGAGAGCGTGCTCCCGGTGACGGAGGTGGAGGGAACGGCGCTGGATCAGGTGTTCGTGGGCTCCTGCACCAACGGCCGCATCGAGGACCTGCGCCAGGTGGCCGTGGTGCTGCGGGGGCGGCACATCGCCAAGGGGGTGCGCCTCATCGTCACCCCGGCTTCGTCCACCGTCTACCGTCAGGCCCTGCGGGAAGGGCTGGTCGACGACCTGGTGGGGGCGGGGGCCCTGGTCGAGGGGCCGGGCTGCGGTCCCTGCTTCGGCGGCCACATGGGGCTGCTGGCCCCCGGCGAGCGCTGCCTCGGGACCCACAACCGCAACTTCCGGGGCCGGATGGGTAGCCCCGACGCGGAGATCTACCTGGGCTCTCCCTTCACCGCCGCGGTCTCGGCGCTGCAGGGCCGGATCAGCGACCCCAGGCCCTGGCTGGCGGAGCACCCGGGCACGGGGGACAGGGAGGAGGGAGCAGATGCCGTCCCTGCATGAGCTACGCGGCCGTGCCTGGTGCTTTGGCGCCGACATCAGCACCGACATGCTCTCCCCGGGCCAGTACGTGCATCATCCGATGCCCGAGCGCCTGCGCCACGTCCTGGAGGCGGCCCGCCCCGAGTTCGCGGGGGCGGTGCGCCCGGGCGACATCGTGGTCGCCGGCCCCAACTTCGGCTGCGGCTCCAGCCGGGAGTCCGCCCCGCAGCACCTGGTCGACCTCGGGGTGGCGGCCGTGGTGGCCGACTCGCTGGCCCGGATCTTCGCCCGCAACGCCATCGCCGTGGGGCTGCCGGTGCTGACCTGCCCGGGCATCAGCGCCGCAACCCGGGACGGCGATCTGGTGGCGGTGGACGTGGCCCAGGGCCGGGTGACGGTGGGGGACGGTGGGTCGGTGCTCAGCGCCGATCGGATCCCGGAGCCGATGCTGGACGTGCTCCGCCACGGCGGCATCGAGCCCCTCCTGCGCACGATGGCGGCGGCGCAGGCTGCCGCCGGCGACCTTCCGCCCTCCGCGCCCGGGGCCGCCGCCAGCCTCTGACGTCCGCTCCACCGAACGTCACCGGGCGCGCTTGCATCGCTCGGGGCCCGGCCCCGACAGTGATCCTGTGAGTGTCTGCACCGGTTCGGGACCGGGACCGGAGGGGAGAGGCGCCAGTTCACCCCGACTCGTTGGGCGTCCAGGCAGTTCGTCATGGTGAACGAGACGGCGACCGCGGGGGAGGTGCGGGTGGTTCGCCTGCGGGTCAACGGGGAGCTGCGCTCGGCCCTGGCCCCGGTGCACGCCACCCTCCTGGAGGTCCTGAGGGAGCAGCTGGGGCTGACCGGCACCAAGCACGGGTGCGAGCTGGGCGAGTGCGGCGCCTGCACGGTGCTGGTCGACGGGCGCCCGCAGCTGAGCTGCCTGGCCCTGCCGGTGCAGGTGGAGGGGCGGGAGATCACCACCATCGAGGGGATGGCGGTGGGGCCCGACCTCCACCCGCTCCAGCGGAGCTTCGTCGAGACGGGGGCGGTCCAGTGCGGCTACTGCACCCCGGGCATGCTCCTGACCGCGGCCGCCCTCCTCGAGGAGCAGCCGCACCCGTCCCGGGCCGAGGTCGAGGCCGCCCTGGCCGGGAACCTGTGCCGCTGCACCGGCTACGTCAAGATCGTCGACGCGGTGCTGCTGGCCGCCGACCGGGCCGGGACCGGGCGCATGCCGGACGGGCCGGTCGACGGCGCCGGGGCCTGAGACGGTGCCGGGGGGCGGCGGGGAGCTGCAGGTCGTTGGCCGCCCCCTGCCCAAGGTGGACGCCGTGGCCAAGGTCACCGGGCGCACCGTGTACGCGGACGACGTGGTCCTGCCGCGGACCCTGCACTGCAAGCTCCTGCGCAGCCCGCACCCCCACGCCCGGGTGCTGGCCATCGACGCCGACGGGGCGCGCCGCCTGCCGGGCGTGCACGCGGTCATCACCGGGGCCGACCTGCCGGTGGCTTACGGCATCCTCCCCGTCACCCAGGACGAGCACGCCCTGGAACCCTCCAAGGTACGGTTCGTCGGCGACCCCGTGGCCGCCGTGGCCGCGGTCGACGAGGAGACGGCCCAGGCGGCCCTCGACCACATCGTGGTCGAGTACGAGGTGCTGGGCCCGGTGATGTCCATCGAGGCCGCGCTGCGGGCCCCCGTCGACGAGCCGATCCAGGACTACGGCGGCCCGGCCAACATCCACAAGCTGGTGGGGCTGGAGTTCGGCGACGTGGACGAGGGCTTCGCCCGGGCCGAGGTCGTGCGCGAGGACCTCTTCTTCTACGAGGGCAACACCCACCTGCCCATCGAGCAGCACGCGTCGACCGCAGCGGCGGTCGACGGGCGGGTGACGCTGTGGTCGTCCACCCAGACGCCCCACTACGTGCACCGGGCCCTCTCCCGGGTGCTGGGGCTGCCGATGGCCCAGATCCGGGTCATCGCCACGCCCCACGGCGGCGGGTTCGGCGGCAAGAGCGATCCCTTCGCCCACGAGATCGTGGTCTGCAAGCTGGCGATGATGACCGGGCGGCCGGTGCGGTGCACCCTGACCCGGGAGGAGGTCTTCTACGCCCACCGCGGACGCCACCCGGTGCTGATGTCGGTCCGCCTGGGGGCCACCCGCGACGGGGCGATCACGGCCCTGCACATGCGGACCGCCCTCGACGGCGGGGCCTACGGCTCCTACGGCGTGGCCTCGACCTTCTACACCGGGGCCCTGCAGACCACCACCTACGCCATCCCCGCCTACCGCTTCGAGGGCTGCCGGGTGTTCACCAATAAGGCTCCCTGCGGCCCCAAGCGCGGCCACGGCACGCCCCAGCCCCGCTTCGCCCTGGAGCTGGCCCTGGACAAGCTGGCGGAGGACCTGGGCATGGACCCGGTCAGCCTGCGCCAACGCAACTTCACCCGGCCCTTCACCCGCACCGTCAACTGGTTGCGGATCACCTCCTGCGGGCTGGAGGAGTGCACCCGGCGGGTGGTGGAGGCCTCCTCGTACCACACCCGCCCGCGCCGCCCGGGGCATGGCATGGGCTTCGCGGTCTCCAGCTACCTCTCCGGGGCCGGGACGGCGATCTACTGGAACCGGATGCCCCACAGCGAGTGCCAGGTGACCATCGACCGCGGCGGGGTGACCGTCTTCAGCGGGGCCACCGACATCGGGCAGGGGTCGGACTCGGTGCTGGCGACCATCGTGGCCGAGGAGCTGGGCCTGCAGCCCGGCGCCATCCGGCTGGTGACCGCCGACACCGACCTCACCCCGGTCGACCTGGGCTCCTACTCCTCACGCGTGACCTTCATGGCCGGCAACGCCGTCCTCCAGGCGGCCCGCCGGGCCCGCGCCCTGCTGGTCGAGGCGGTGGCGGCGGCGATGGGCTGCGCCCCGCAGGAGGTGGTCGTGGCCCAGGGGCGGGTCGGCGACCGCAGCTTCGAGGCGGCGGCGGCGCTGGCCGAGGAGCGCCTCGGGGTGGTGTCGGCGTCGGGCAGCTACACCCCGCCCGACCTGACCGGCCCCTACAAGGGTGCCGGGGTCGGTCCCAGCCCGGCCTACAGCTACTCGGCCGCGGTGGTGGAGGTGGAGGCCGACCCCCGGACCGGGGTGGTGGCCGTGCAGCGGGTGTGGCTGGCTCACGATGTGGGACGGGCCATCAACCCGCAGCTGGTGGTGGGTCAGGTGGAGGGCGGGGTCTACATGGCCCTGGGGGAGGCGCTCCTTGAGGAGCAGGTCTACCGCAAGGGGCTGCACAAGTGGCCCTCCATGCTGGAGTACAAGTCCCTGACCGCCCTCGACATGCCCCCCATCGAGACCTTCCTGGTCGAGACCCTCGACCCCGAGGGCCCGTACGGCGCCAAGGAGGCCGGCCAGGGGCCGCTCCTGCCCGTCGTCCCGGCCCTGGCCAGCGCCGTCCACGACGCCCTCGGCGTCTGGGTTGACGAGGTCCCGGTCACGCCGGAGAAGGTGCTGCGCGCCCTGACGGACCGAGCCCGCGGGGGCGCCGGTCGGGTGGGCCCGCGGACCTTCCCGGCCATCCCGTATCCCGCCTGCATCAAGGTGGCACCCCCCGATGCTGCGACTGCCACGGTTTAGCTACCGCCGCCCGGCCAGCGCGCGCGAGGCCGCGGCCATGGTGGCCGAGGACCCCGAGCAGACCCTCCTGCTGGCGGGGGGCACCGACCTGCTCCCCAAGCTGAAGCGGCGTCAGCTGGCCGCCCGGGTCCTGGTCGATGTGCGCCACCTGGCGGAGCTGGCCGGGATCCGGCCGGGACCGGCCGGGGCGGTCGAGGTCGGCGGTGGGGTCACCCTGGCCGCGGCGGCCGGCGACCGGACACTGGTCGGGGCTCTGCCCGGGTACGCGACGGCGGCGGGGCAGGTCTCATCGCCGCCGCTGCGCGAGGCGGGCACCATCGGGGGCAACCTCTGCGTCGACACCCGGTGCAACTACTACGACATGGGGGAGGAGTGGCGCCGGGCCATCGGCTACTGCCTGAAGAAGGATGGGGTCCAGTGCCTGGTGGCGCCCGGCAGCTCCCGCTGCTGGGCGGTCTCCTCCTCCGACACCGCCCCGATGGCGATTGCCCTCCAGGGGGTGGTGGTCCTGGTGGGGCCCGACGGGGAGCGCGAGCTGCCGGTGGCCGACCTCTACCGCGACGACGGCATCGACTACCTGGCCAAGCGGCCCCACGAGGTGGTGGCCCGCCTGCGGCTGCCGGCGCCGCCGGGGCGGCGCAGCGCCTACGTCAAGCTGCGCCGGCGCGGGTCCATTGACTTCCCCATCGCGGGGGCGGCGGTCGCCCTGGACCTGGACGGACCGGCGATCGTCAGCGCGCGGATCGTCCTGTCGGCGGTGGGATCCTCGCCCGTCGAGGCCGTCGCCGCCGAGGCCTTCCTCACCGGGCGGCGGTGGGACGAGGAGACGGTCCTGGAGGGGGCGCGGCTGGCGGCCGGCCCGGCCAAGCCCCTGGACAACGCCGACGGCAGTCACTTCTGGCGCAAGCGGATGGTGCGAGTGGTGGTGGAGCAGGCGCTGCGGGCGGCGGCCCCGGTCCCCGCGGTGTCGGTGGCGGGCACCGCCGGCGCCACCTGATCGATGGCGTCCTCAGCCCGGCCCGGGCTGCTCCTTCCGCGCGGTCCATCCTGCGACGGAGGCCGTGAGCGGTCGGAGGAGGGTGGATGGAGATAGGGTCGGCTGATCCCGAGCTCGGGCGAGGGACGGACGACCCCACCGTGCCGCGCTCCCATCGACGCCTCGGGCGTGATCTGGCGGGGGGCCGGCCGGATGCGGTGGTGATCGGCGGAGGGGTCGTGGGTCTGGCCGCTGCCTTCCATCTGGCCCATGAGGGGATGAAGGTGTGCCTGCTCGACAGCGCCCGGGTGGGGGCGGCCCAGTCCACGCGCAACTGGGGTTTCATCCGACAGCAGGGGCGGGCCGCGGCAGAGCTGCCGATCATGATCGAGGCCAACCGCATGTGGCCCCAGCTCGCAGCCCAGCTGGGGTGTGAGCTGGACTGGGTCCAGGGGGGCAACCTGCGGCTGACGGACAGCCCCGAACGCGCCGAGGACTACCGCCGCTGGGTCGATACCGCCCGCACCTTCGGACTCGACAGCCGGATCGTCCAACCCGACGAGGTGGGCCGTCTGGTGCCGGGCTTCGCCGGACGGTACCTGATGGCGATCCTCACCCCCAGCGACGGGCAGGCCAACCCGGTGAAGGTCGTCGACGGATATGCGCGAGCCCTGCGCGCGATGGGCGTGACCATCCGCGAGAATTCCCGGGCCCGGGCGATCGTCACGGCCGGTCAGCGCGCCGTGGGCGTGCTGACCGACGATGGGTTCATCGGCGCATCGAACGTGGTGCTGGCGGCGGGAGTGGGGTCGGCGGCGCTGCTCCGCAGCGTGGGGCTGGAGATGCCGGTCCAGTTGGTGACTCAGACGGTCGCGCTGACCAGCCCCGTGCCGAGGTTGACCAGCGCCTGCGTCTGGACCGGGGAGATCGGCTTCCGGCAGGCACCCTCAGGCGAAGTCGTGCTCTCGTCGGGGGGGCGGGGCGACGTGCGGGTCGACCTCGCCTCGCTGGGATTCCTCCTGTCGCCACGCGGGGCGCGTCAGGCCCTGCCGATGTATTGGAAGAACCGCGCCTACCTGCGGATCCGGCCGCGCGCGGTCCTCGGCGCGCTGAGGTCCCGCCGGCCGGGCGAGCCGCTCGAGGAGGCTCCGCTCTACTCCGACGTGGCCCGTTCCCTGCAGGCGATGACCCGCTACTTCCCGGATCTCCGCCTGGACGTGGCCACGGCCTGGGCGGGGACGATCGACGGGACCCCTGACGCCCTCCCCGTCATCGATGCCATCGACCAGGCGGCCGGCCTGGTGGTGGCCACCGGGCTGAGCGGTCACGGCTTCGGGATCGCGCCCGCGGTTGGACGCATCGTCGCGGAGCTTGTGACTCGTGGCAGCAGTGGCCATGACCTGACCCCGTTCCGGCTGGGGCGCTTCCGTGAGGGGAAGGCGAGCGCGCCGCAGCACCTGCTCTGACCCGGCCGCAGGGGCCGGCTACACGGCGGAGCGCTGGATCGCGCTCCACCCAGGAGGCTGCCTCCCGGCGGGGCGCGATGACCCCGCCGGGAGATGTCGCCCTCTGCATGGGGTCAGGCCAGGCTGGTCCAGACGCTCTTGATGTCCGTGTAGGAGGCGATCGCCTCCCAGCCCATTTCCCGCCCGACCCCCGAGGCCTTCATCCCGCCCCAGGGAGCGGCGGCGTCGAGGAAGGGCGGGAGGTTGATCCACACGGTCCCGGCCCTGATCTGGCGCGCCAGCCGGTTGGCGGTGCCGATGTCCCGAGACCAGACCACCGCGGCCAGGCCGTACTCGGTGTCGTTGGCCCGGCCGGCAAGCTCCGCCACGTCCTCGTAGGCAATGACGCTGAGGACGGGCCCGAAGATCTCCTCCCGGGCGATGGTCATCGAGTCGTCGACACCAGCGAAGACCGTCGGTCGGTAGAAGAAGCCGCCGGCGAGGTCGCCGTCCGCGCGTGATCCCCCGGTGACGAGGGTCGCCCCTGCCGCCTCGCCGGCGCGCACATAGCGGTCGACGCGATCGAGCTGTTCCTGGGATACCAGCGGTCCCAGGTGGGTCGAGGGGTCAAGGCCGTTGCCCAGATGCATGCCACCGGCGATGGCGGCGATCTTCTCGGCAAACTCGCCCGAGCGCTTGTGGTCGACGTAGAAGCGTGTGTATGCCGCGCAGACCTGCCCACAGTTGAGCAGGCCGCCCATGATGTTGCCCTCCAGGATGGCGTCGATGTCGGCGTCCGGGGTGATGATGCTCGGAGCCTTGCCTCCGAGCTCCAGTGAGACGCGGGCGAGCCGACGCCCCGCCTCGGCCGCGATCTCGCGACCGACCTCGGTCGACCCGGTGAAGGAGATCTTGGCCACCTTCGGATGCCGGACGATTGCCCGTCCGACCTCGGGGCCGCCCGTCACCACGTTGAGGACGCCGCTCGGAACTCCCGCCTCCAGGCACAGCTCGGCCAGGCGCAGGGTCGACAGCGGTGTCTGCTCCGCGGGCTTCAGGACCACGGTGTTCCCGGTGACCAGGGCGGGCGCCAGCTTCCAGGCCGCGATCATCAGCGGGAAGTTCCAGGGGGTGATCAACCCGCACACCCCCAGCGGCTCCCGGTGGTTGCGGTAGTCAACGCCTGGGATCGACACCGGCACCGTGAGGCCGTGGAGCTTGGTGGCCCAACCGGCGTAGTAGCGAAAGTGCTCGACCGCGTTGGGGACCGAGATGCCGCTGCTGATAGCCAAGGGCTGGCCCTGGTCCCGAGTCTCGAGCCGAGCCAACTCGTCCCCGTGCTCCTCGATGAGGTCGGCGATGCGCCAGAGCAGTCGGGCCCGGGCGGCGGGCAGCATGCCGCCCCACTCGGGCGCCTCGAAGGCCTTGGCCGCGGCGCTGACGGCGGCGTCGACATCTGCGGCCGTCCCCTCTGGCACGAGGTCCAGGACCTCGCCGGTCGCGGGGTCAATTGTCTCGAACGTGCGTCCCCCCACAGACGCCGTCCACTCCCCGCCAATCAGCATTCGCGCGGTCATGGCCCCTCCTCCTGGCTGGACGAGTGCGACCCCGTGATCTGCCGGGGAGGGTACCCTCGCCCGGCACGGTCGCACTCGTGACTGGTCGGTTGCACTGGCACTGGTCTGGCGCCGGCCGGACGTCAGTCGTCCATGTAGCGCGCCTGCTCCCAGTCCGTCACGGCTGACCGCCACAGCGACAGCTCGTGGCGTCCGAGCGCGACGAAGACCTGCAGGAACGCCCCCAGCGTCCGCTCGGCGAAGCAGTCGTGCTCGATGGCGTCGAGCCCGGCCTCCAATGTGGTCGGCAAGGGGGCGAGCTCCGCGCGGGCGTACGCGTCTCCCTCGACCCGTGCCGGAGGGCGCAGGCCCAGCCTGACCCCGTCCAGGCCCGCTGCCAGGCTTCCGGCGATGGCCAGGTACGGGTTGGCATCGGCCGCGCCCCCTCGCCACTCGAGCCGGTTGGCCGGCCCCTGGCCGGCGATGGCGCGGACGCCGACGGTCCGGTTGTCCATCCCCCAGCAGACCTGGGTCGGGGCGAAGGTGTGGTCGTCCACCCGCTTGTAGGCGTTGATGGTGGAGGAGCCGAGAGCGTTGATCGCGACCATGTGGGCCAGCACGCCCGCCAGATACTGGCCCATCAGGTCACCGTCCAGCCCGTCCGGGCTGGAGCCGCCGAAGGCGTTGGCTCCGCTCTCGGAGCCGTTCAGCGACTGGTGGACGTGGAACCCTGAGCCCGACTCTCCGGCAAACGGCTTGGCCATGAAGGTCACCCGGTAGCCGAGATCGCAGGCGATCTCCTTGACGGCCATCTTGAAGCGCATGGTGTTGTCGGCGGCCTCGAGCGCATCGGAGTAGTGGATGTTGATTTCGACCTGTGCCGGGCCGTACTCGGTGTTGCAGGCCTCGACCTCGATCCCCATCTGACCGAGCGACTCGCGGACTCGCCCCAGCAGGGGCTCCAGCGTTGCGCCTCGGGTCAGGCTGTAGCAGTCCGTGCCCGGATACACCGGTGCCCCCGCCTGGTCCAGCACGTAGAACTCCAGCTCGGGCCCGATCTGGGGCTCGTAGCCCATGCGGCGCGCCTCGGCCACTACTTGCTTCAGCACGTGCCGGGTGCTGACGGCCACCTCCCGCCCGTCGTGCTCGCGGCAGTCGCAGATGACCGATGCGGCACCGGGGCGCCACGGCACGGGCCGGAAGGTGGAGAGGTCGGGTACGGCGATCATGTCGGGGTAGCCGGTCCCAAAGTTGGTGTAGACGGTGTCCTGAATGACGTCGTTGTGGCGTCCCCACACCAGGGCGGCGTTGGCGAGCTCGAAGCCGCGGTGCGCGGTCTTAAGGAAGTGCGCCGTCGGGATCCTCTTTCCCCGAGGGACCCCTTGGGCGTCTGGGAACGAGCACTCGATCGTGTGGAGCCCCTGCTCCGCGCAGATCCGCTCAACCTCAGTGATGTCCATTGTGCCCCCTTCGCAGCATGGCCCTATCTGCGGGCCTCACGGCCCGGAATCCAGTCGGTCCCGGCCAGGGGGACGTGGGCCATCGCGGCCGCCTCGATGGTCAAGGCCCGCAAGTCCTCGCTCTCAAGGTTGTGCACGTTGCTCTTGCCGCACGCCTTGGCCATCAGCGTCATCTCCAGGACCATGGCATTGATGAAGTTCTCCACCCGGTCGGCGGCCGCCTGGATGTCGAGGCGGGCGACTAGGTCCGGCTCCTGGGTGGTGATCCCCACCGGGCACAGGCCGGTGTGACAGTGGTGGCAGAAGCCAGGCGCCGTGCCCAGGCGGGCATAGTCGTCCTGGTAGATCGGAGCGTTGCAGTTGAGGGCGATGAGCGCGGCGGTCCCGATGGCCACGGCGTCAGCACCGAGGGCCAGCGCCTTGGCCGCGTCGGCCCCGCTGCCGATGCCGCCGGACACGACCAGGTTGACCTCACCGTAGAGTCCCATCTCCTCCAGGGCCTCGCGGGCCGTGGCCACCGCGGCGACCGTGGGGATGCCGGTGTGGTCCAGGAGGAACTCCGGAGAGGCACCGGTGGCTCCCTCCATGCCGTCGACGACGATCACGTCGGCCCCGGCCTTGGCCGCCATCTTGACGTCCTCGCGCACCCGGGTCGCCGGCATCTTGACGAAGATCGGCACCTGGTTGTCGGTGGCGATCCGCAGCTCCTCCAGCTTGACCTCCATGTCGTCGGCCCCGAGAAAGTCCGGGTGCCGCACGGCCGAGCGCTGATCGATGCCCTTCGGCAGGGTGCGCATCTCCGCGACGCGATCGGCCACCTTGGCCCCGGGCAGCAGGCCGCCGGTGCCCGGCTTGGCCCCCTGCCCCATGGCGACCTCGATCGCATCGGCGCGACGCAGGTGCTCCAGGTCCAGCATGTAGCGCGACGGCGTCATCTGATAGACGAGGAGGGAGGATTCCTCGCGCTCTTCGGCGAGCATCCCGCCCTCACCGGTGCAGGTGCAGGTGCCGATGGCCGACGCCGCTCGTCCGAGGGCGGCCTTGGCGTTCCAGGAGAGGGCCCCGAAGGACATCGAGGTGATGTAGACGGGGACGGAGAGTTCGATCGGCTTGGCGCAGCCGTGCCGGGCCCCGAGGACGGTCTTGGTCTCGCAGCTCTCCCGGTACCCCTCAAGCGGTAGCCGGGTCATCGCCGCCGGCAGGAACACCAGATCGTCGAGGCGCGGTATGCGGCGGTGCAGCGAGAAGCCGCTGATCCGGTACCGTCCCAGCTGGGCCTTGGCCTGGATCTCCTCGATGGTATAGCGATCCCAGAGCGGACTCTCGCGCATCCCTCCGTACTCGGGCCGACCCGTCGGGTTGTCGCCTGCCGAGCCATGAGGGCTGCTCATATGTTTCTCCAAATGCGGGCGTCATGCTTGTCGAAGTACCAGAGCCGGCCCTCTGCCTCGATCTTGTGCAAGGGTTGGGCGGGCCAGGCGAGCCCGGCCTGGGCCAGGTCGCGGCGCAACTCCTCAAGGTCGACGCCATCGAGGTCGCGCTCGATGGCGTCGGCGCCGAGGCCGGCGACTGGCCCCGCCACGAAGATGCGGCCCTCGTACATGGAAGCGCCGAGCGCGTCGCCGGCGCCGCCCAGCGCGACCAGCTTCCCCTGGTGAGCCATGAAGCCGGACATGAAGCCGACCGTGCCGGCGACCAGGATGTTCCCGCCCTTCATGGCGATGCCGGTACGGGGCCCGGCGTCCCCGGTAATGACGATGGTGCCGCCCCGCATGCCCGCTCCCGCCGACCAGGCGGTTGAGCCGCGGACCGTGATCTGTCCAGCGGCCATCGCCTCACCCAGTCCCCAGCCGGCGTTGCCGTGCACCGTGATCTCGGCTCCGGCATTGAATCCCCCGCAGTAGTACCCGACGCTACCGAGGAAGTGGATATGAGCCGCGCCGGTCTCCAGCCCGATGCCGAGATTGTGACGGGCCCGGGGATTGTCGACCGCGAGCAGGTCATGGACCTGGGCCAACTCCTGCAGTTTCCGGTTGAACTCTCGCGCGTCGAGCCCGTCAGCGTCCAGGTGAACGGCATCGGCGGGAACGCCAGGCCAGGTCCGGACCGCCGAGTCACTGCGGTTCACTGTGTGCCCCCACTGCAGATCTGCTGGTACGCGCGACATCCCACACGACCACCGCGCCCTCCCGAACGTACTCGGTGACCAGCTCGGAGTCGAACACCTGCCGAATGGCCTGCTCCTCGGTGGCCATGGCCACGGTGCCGGCCACGTGGCTCAGGACCAGCGGCTTGATGGCGAGCGGGTCGGTGGCGCACCCCACTGCGTCCGCTGTGGAGAGCAGGTATGTGAAGACTCCGTCCAGGTCAGTGATCGAGCGCCGCAGAGCATCCTCCAGGGATCGTCCCAACGACAGCTGTTCCGCGATGTAGACCGAGATCAGCTCCGAGTCGTTGTCGGTCAGGAACTGGAGGCCTCGCTGGCTCATGAGACGTCGCATCTTGTGGAAGTTGGTGAGCTGCCCGTTGTGCGTGATCGCCACGTCGAGATAGGGGCGGGCCCAGAACGGGTGCGACATCTCCACATCGACGGTGGACTCGGTGGCCAGCCGCGAGTGCGCCAGCCCGTGGGTGCCGATGAACTGGTCCACGCCGTGACGCGCGGCCACTTGCTCGGCGGTCCCGACGTCCTTGATGATCTCGAGGCGCCGGCCCATGGAGTGGACGTAGACGCCTTCGACGCCCTCGATGGCGGCGAGCAGGACGGCCGGCGGGCCATCGAAGTTAACGAGCAGGCGACACAGAGCGGCGTCGCCGCCAAGGCTCATGCGGACATCGGGCTCGCCGGCGAGCTGCCCCTGGACGCGCGCCACCTCGTCCGCGACCCGCCCCGCGACCCTGTCCGCCCCGGTCCCATCGGCGATGCGGGTCCGCACGACGATGCGTCCGGACTTCGGCTCCTCCCCGTAGAGGGCGAAGCCGGTGGAATCCGGTCCCCGGTGAAGCATGGCCCCTTCCATGACGCGGAGAAGGTGGCCCACTGGACCGGCGCGTTCAAGGATCAAGCCGCACTGTCCGCACACGCTATCGTCCCTCCCCTGTCCCGTCGGACTGATGGAGGCGCCGGATCAGCGACTCCGAAGCATCCTGGATGTGCTGCCGGAGCAGGCGCTCGACGGTCGGGGCATCCCGCTGGACGAACGCGTCGACGATCGCCCGGTGCTCGGTGACCATGGTGCTGACCGCGCCGACGTTGTGGGTGTAGTAGCCGAAGATCAGCAGGGCCGAGTTCTGGCCCCAGATGTCGCGGAGGAATTCGCACAGCCGGTGATTCGGACACGGTGCCACCAGGGATGTGTGCAGGTCGAAGTTGCCGCGAAAGGCTTCGACCACATCGACCGGGTAGTCGCGCTCGTGTTGGCGCTGGATGGCCTCGAGCCGGGCCATCTGCTCGTCGCTGGCGCGCTCGCAGGCCAGGCGCGCCGCCAGGGGTTCGAGGACGTCCCGGAGCTGATAGAGGTCAGCGGCCTGTTCGGGTGTGAAGTTGCGGACGAACATCCCCCGGCCGGGCACGGTGTAGACGAGCCCCTCCCGCTCCAGGCGAAGGAGGGCCTCCCGCAGCGGCGTCCGGCTGACGGCCAGGCTGGCGGCGAGTCGTTCCTGGTAGAGGCGGGTATCGGGAGTGAACTCGCCGCTGGCGATCATCTCCCGCAGCCGTTCGTGGACCTCGTTGACGAGTCGGCGGTCTGCGCGCTGCAAGGGCTCGGGCACGTGAAGCGTCACCTCGGACGGAATTCTGTATGCAAACGTGTTCCCAGTCTCCCGAGCAGGGTAGCCACTGTCAAGCGAGGTCGGGAGTCGGCGCCGCGGGACCCGCGGAGTGGGCCGGGCCCGATGCCACCGAGGTGTGTCGGCTCCGGCGGACCGCACCTGCGCGGTGCGGTCCGGGCCGGAGCGGACGCGCGGGCCGGCCGGGCGGGCGGGACTGGGCCGCGGCCGGGAGTCGATCATTCCGCACCCGCGCTTCGCACCGCGACGACGCTGTGGCTCTCATGGGCGACGTTCCAGACGGTGAGGACGAACCCGATCACCACCCAGAGGACGACGTACCAGATCCACTGGTTGTCGGGCGCCGGGACCTTGTAGATACTGCCGAGGACACCACCGGCGGCGACGATGAACCCCAGCGTGGCGGCGATCAGCAGCCCGGCTCGGTTGGTGTGGTTCCAGAGCCCCGGCACTGCACCGAGGGCGATGGTGGCGTAGACCACCACCAGGCCCAGGCCGCCCAGGCCAACCATCCAGGCGAAGAACGGAAAGAACTCCGGCGCCCCGTTGAGCGGGAAGACGCCGTGGGCGAGGTGCACCAGGAGAACAAAGGCCACCGCCAGGAGGACCTGGAAGATGATGGCATTGACCGGTGTCCCCCGGTGACGATCGACCTTGGCGAGGAGGCGCGGGAGTCGGCGGTCTCTGGCCATGGCGAAGATCCCGCGGGTGGAGGACACGGCGGCGCCGATGCCCACCGCCATGATGTCCAGGATGACCACGATGTTGAGCAGGGCGAGCAGGAGCGACGTGCCGAAGTCGCCCGGAGCGCCGAGGGTGAACAGTGGAGCCGGGCTCGTGGTCCACTTCACCACGTTGAGTCCGAAGCCGATGTCCTGGGCATAGGCCGCCAGGACGTAGAAGAGGCCGACCACGCCCACGGAGCCGAGAATCGCGATCGGCACCGCCCGCTTGGGATTGGCGGTCTCTTCGCCAAGGTTGGCCGCCGACTCGAATCCCACGAAGATGAGGATGGCGTAGATGATCCCGAAGAAGATCCCGGACCAGCCATCAGCGCTGGCACTGGGCTCGAAGGGCCGGAGCGAGTTCCCTCCGTGCCCGCCCCGCACGATGATCGAGACGAAGAACGCCAGCACCAGCAGGGCGGAGCAGGAGACCAGCACCAGCTGGGCCCTGGTTGAGATGCGGACCCCGAGGTACAGCACGGCGAACAGCAGCGCGGCGTAGAGGAGGTCGAGCACCCAGTAGGGGATGTTGAGGCCGTAGGTGGAGCTCAGGAAGCCGGAGGCTATCCCACCGACGACCACCACGATCCCGCTGGCGAGGAGCAGGGTGCAGCCGTAGTAGAGCCAGCCGGCGACGAAGCCGACCCGCTTGCCGAAGCCGTCGGTGACGTAGTCGTAGAGCGCGCCCGCGGCGTGGATGCGGCGGGAGTAGGTCGCGATGATCCATCCCAGGGCTCCGACACCGAAGGTGGCCAGGATGATCGCGAGCGGGCTGGCGATACCGGCGCCCTTGCCGGCCGCACCGGCACCCACGATGAGCGGGATGAGGAGGGCGGCGGAGAACACCGGTCCCATGAAGCCAACGGACTGCGCGATGGCATCCACCACCGAGAGACGCTTCTCGCCGAGTTGTTGAGTCGCCCCGGTGCCGGCCGGGGTCAGCGTGCCTGCCATGTCCCCTGCACCCCCTCAAACCGCCGCATTGACTGAATTCTGAATTCAGTTGCGCAAGGCTAGCTCATGGCCCCACTGATGTCAACAACTTTGTTGGGCCGTTCAGCGACGGCGTGGGAACAGGTGGTTGGGAGGTGCGCCAGGGTGACGCGTGGGTCGGGGTGGCAGTCCCGATTCGGGCCGGGGGGCAGGGGGAGCCGCCGGCGGGCGCGACGACGGCATCGAGGTGTTGCCCAGGGCGCCAGCTCAGGACGTCGTCGGGCGCCTCGTCGGCAGGCCGGGCGCTCCGGCGGACCGCCTGGCCGGAGCGCGGCGCCCCGTGGCGGTGCGCGCCCGGGCGCGCGAGCGCGGGCAGCTCATCGGGAGCGTCGGCCGGCGGCAGGGAGTGGGGTCGGCGTCTCGGCCGAGTGCCTTGGGGCCGCTCTCGTCAGGAGCCCTCCGGACGGTCCCCGCCGCCTGGGTGGGGCTCCTGACGCAGGACCCGGAGGTCCGCCACCGCGTAGCCCGACGGGTACAGGAAGACGGGGTTGAGGTCGATGGACAGCTCGCGGTGCCCCGCGGCCTGGTGAGACAGGGCCACCATCAGGTCGACCAGTGCGCCGGTGTCGAGGGCGGGCTGGCCGCGGAAGCCGCGCAGCAGCGGCGACAGCCGGAGCTGGGCGATGGCGCCCCGGGCCTGCTCGGCCGTCACCGGGGCCAGACGAACGACCACGTCCGGGTCGGACTCGGCCGACACCCCGCCGCGGCCCACTATGATGACCGGTCCGAAGACCGGGTCGCTGGTGGTGCCGAGGAGGAGCTCCAGTCCGGGCGGCAGCATGGGCATGAGCGTCAGGGCGCTGCCGGGGAAGCGCCGCCACAGGTCGCCCGCCGCCCGGTTCACCGCCGGGAGGTCGGCCAGGTCGAGGATGACGCCACGGACGTCGGACTTGTGCACGACGAGCGGGTCGGTCAGCTTCACGCAGGCGGGCAGGCCCACCGCCGCGCACGCGGGCGCCAGCTCCGCGGGCGAGCGCACGGTCTCGAGCGTCGGCAGCTGGACCCCGCATGCCTGCAGGAGCGTGGCCGCCTCCTGCGGGGAGAGCGGGTGTGCGCCGGAGGGTGGGCTCGTCCGCGGCGGCGGCGGCGGCGGTGGCGGCGGCGGCTCGGCCACCGTGGCCGAGAGCGCGGCCACCAGACGCTGGATCGTGGGCAGGGTGGGAATGCCGGCGGCGCGCAGGGCCAGGATCGGCTCCTCGTCGACCGCGTCGTAGGCCGACTGGACCAGGACCGGCAGCCGGTCGGCGTGCAGCCGGGCCAGCCGTTCAACGGCAGCCATCTCCTCGGCGCGATGCTCCCGGTAGCCGCCGAAGACCCCGCCCACGACAATGGCGTCCACGCCGGGGTCCTGCGCGGCGACATCGGCGCACCGGACCAGCAGGAGCGGATCGTCCTGCAGCCCGCCCGGTGTGTCCAGGGTGACGGGGTTGCCGCCCAGCAGCCGCGGGGCCACCGGGGGCACCAGCGCGGCGAGCCGGGACTGGGTCGCCCGCCCGAGCGTCGCCAGGGACAGCCGCGAGCCCGCGATGGCGTCGGTGGCCATCACCGAGTCGCCGCCCCCGTCGGTCAGGACCAGGACCCGTCCGGCGGTGCGTGGGACGCGGACCGCCACCTGGAGGCAGTCCATCATCTCCTGGGTGGAGTTCACCCGGACCGACCCGCCGGTCTCGATCACCGCCTGCCACACGCGGTCGTCGGCCGCCAGCGCTCCGGTGTGGGTCTGCACCGCGGCCGCGCCGTGGGCGCTGCGCCCGGCCTTGAGCACGAACACCGGCTTGCCCGCGTCGGCGCACGCGCCCAGCCCGGCCGAGAACGACGGCCCGTCGGCCGCCGGCAGCCCCTCGACATAGACCCCCACCGCCTTGGTGTGTGGGTCCCCGGCCAGAGTCGCCAGGACTTCGCCGAAGCCGATGTCCAGCTGGTTGCCGACGCCGATGCAGGTGGAGAACCCGACCTGGACCGCGCGCGCCTCGTTGAAGAGGGCGATGGCGACGTTGCCAGACTGGGTGACCAGGCCGATGGAGCCGGCGGGGACCTGCTCCCGCGGGGTGAGGTTGACCCCCGCTGGGCTGCGGTACAGGCCAAAGCAGTTGGGCCCCAGGAGGCGCATGCCGGCGGCCTGCGCCACCACCAGCAGCGCCTGCTCGATGCGCCCGCCCTCCGCGCCCAGCTCGCGGAACCCCGACGCCGGGATGATGGCTGAGCGCGCGCCCACGGCCGCGCACTCGGCGACCGCATCCGGCACCCGCTCCCGGGGAAGGGCGATCATGGCGCAGTCGATCGCGTCGGGAATGTCCGCCACCCTCCTCACGTACCGGACTCCCTCGACCGTCCCCGGAGCGGCGTTGGGGTTCACCGCGTAGAGCCGCCCGATGAAGCCGGCGCCGGCGGTGTAGCGCAGCACCCGGCTGCCCCACTTGCGCGGGTCCCGCGACGCTCCGACGACCACCAGCACCTCCGGGGCCAGGAGCGCCCGCAGCGCGCTCGCGGGCGCCGACGCGCCGACGCCCGGGGACGAGGCCGTCACGACGGCTCCCCTGGCGCCTCCCGCCGGGAGCGGGAGCGCCCTCGGAACGCCCGGGCGGCCTGCGCGGCCTCATCCGAGCCGCGCGAGGCCATCCCGGAGTCGACCTCCAGCTCGAAGGCGGCGTCGATCCCGGCCTGGGAGCCGCGGTCCAGCAGGAACTTGGCCCGGGCCAGCGCGTGCGGCGGGCGCGCGGCCACCCGCTGCGCAAGGTCCGCCGCCGCCTCCTCCCGGCGCTCGGACCCGACCACCAGGTTGACGAGGTGAAGGTCGAGCGCCTGGGCGGCGCTGAAATGCTCGCCGAGCAGCACCAGCTCCTTGGCCCTGGACAGGCCGAGCGCGGCTGGCAGCAGGTGGGAGATCCCCCCGGTGACCGACAGGCCCACGCCGACCTCGGGGAAGCCGAAGACCGCGTCCTCGGCCGCCACCACCAGGTCGCAGGCCAGCGCGAACTCGCAGCCGGCTCCGAGGGCGTACCCATGCACTGAGCCGATCACGACGAACGGGGCCTGGCGTATCTTGCGGGTGACGTCCTGGATCCGCTGCAGGCGACGGCGCTCCTCGGGCAGAGGCGGTACCGGCTCCTCGTGGCGGAGGTCGTGGCCCGCGCAGAAGGCCCGTCCCCGGCCGGCGAGGATCAGCGCCCGTGGACTGTCGCGGAGGGCGTGGTCCAGGGCCCGGCAGAGGCCCTCCACCATCTCTGGGATCACGGCGTTGAGGCGGTGGGGCCGGTTGAGCCAGATCCGGGCGATGCCGTCCTGGTACTGGTAGTCCACGGTTGGCACGGGGTCGGCGGCGACGGTGGGGTCAGCAGTCACTTCGATGGCCGTCCTTCTCTTGGTGGCATGGGGATGGTGAGGCGGGTCGGGGGGCCCGGCACCGGCGAACCGCCGCGGGCCCGGTGGCGCCGCCGGGGTCGGCTGGCTGGCGCCGGCTGAGGCTACACCGCCGCCCCGTCGGCCGCGGCCAGGTGGCTTCCCACCTTCACGCCCCGGCGCGCCATCAGGTGCCCGTAGACGACGGCGAGGACCAGCAGGCCGATCCAGGCCGCCCCGAACCAGTTGAAGGGGCTGGCCTGCCCGGGGTTCACCGTCTGCCAGAGAGGCCATGCGAAGGCCACAGTGCCGATGAGGGGCGCCGCGACGTGCCGGGCCACGGAGAACTGGGCTCGGCGCTGACGGAAGTAGAAGGCCGTCAGGGCGAAGTTCACGGCGATGAAGATGAGCACCAGACCGATGGTCCCGAAGGAGGCCGACCACCCGAAGCCGTTGTCGGCGCCGGCGAGCACGCCGAGCACGAGGGTGGCGACCATCATCAGCGCCGCTGCACTGATCACGACCCGGGCGGGCGTCTTGAAGGTGGGGTGGGTGGCGTTCAGCCACGAGGGCAGCAGACCATCGCGGGCCATGCTGTACCAGACCCGGCTGGTGGAGTTGGCGAAGGCCAGGAGCACGGCCACGGCGCTGGTGAACCCGGCCAGGTACATGAGGTCGGTCATGGGTCCGAAGGCGTTGCCGGCGGCGGTGATGAAGGGGAAGGGCACCTTGGTCAGGGCGGCGACATTGTTGCGGAAGCCGATGCCCTGGGCCCAGGCGACCCCGACATAGATGACGATGGCGAGGGCGCAGGCGGTGAAGACGGCCATGGGGACCGCCCGGCGCGGGCGGGTGGTCTCCTCGGCCAGCGGGGCCGGGGTGCTCGCTCCCAGGAAGAGGAAGATGGCCAGCGGGAAGCCCAGCCCCAGCCCGCCCAGGCCGGAGGTGATGTGCGAGGGGAGGAACCCGGCGGCGCTGATGGCGGCGTGCTGGTGGATGAGCATCGCCAGCGCCCCCAGGGCCAGGATGGCGATCTCGAAGAGGAACATGGTGATCGCGACGCGAATGGAGAGGCGGATCCCGATCACGACCAGCGCGGCCACCGCGGCCTCGACGACGAGGGTGGGGATCCACCACGCGAGGGTGACGCCGAAGGCCGCCTGCACGGAGCTCGCGGTCCAGACGCCGACCTGGTAGAAGAGCGCCATCCCGATGGTGAGCTGGGCCAGGGTGAAGACGGCGGCGCCCGCGGCGCCGACCCGGTCGCCGAAGGCGCGGCCGAGGTAGGTCACGTATGAGCCGGCCGAGGGGATGGTCCGGTTGAACTCGGCCGTGGAGTTGACGTGGAAGGCGAACCCCAGACCGGCGATGAGGACGACCAGAGGGGTCCCGACCCCGGCGACGGCGACGATGGCCCCGAGGACGAAGAAGCTGGCGATGGCGGGTGCGATCTGGGCCATGCCCGCGGCGACGAGGTCGACCGTCGACAGGGCGCCGGCGCGCAGGTGGGGGATCTCGTCCGCCGGTGTCGAGAGGAAGTCCGAACGGGGTGCCGACGGGTCGTTGGCTTGGGTGGTCACTGTCCCTCTCCATGTGCGGGTGGTGGACTGCCTGCCTTCGGGTGCGTGCGCTCGCCGGCTTCGGCCCCGGTCGTCGTCGCCACCCGGGGGGGCAGGGCCCCCAACTCCGGTGTTGGGCCCTCGCTCGGCTGGACGTGGAGGAGGGCGAAGGCCATCTCGGTGAAGGCGGAGCTGATCTCATCCAGCGACAGCCGGCCCTCGGGCCTGTACCAGTGGGCGACGCCGGTGCACATCTCCAAGAGCGCGTAGACGGCCAGCTTGGCGTCGGGCACGCGGAAGCGGCCGGTGGCAACCCCCAGCCGCAGAGCCCGCAACCAGAACGCCTCGTAGGCGTCGCGCAGGGCCACCAGCTCCGCTCGGCGGTCGGGGCTCAGGGAGCGCACCCGCACCTCGTTGTCGGAGAGGCTGTGCAGCCGGCGGTGCTCCCCGTGACGGTGCACGTGGACGCTGATCAGAGCGGCGATCTGCGCCGCCGGGTCGTCGACGCCCTGCAGCTCCGCCTCGGCCAGGCCGAGGAGGGCGCTCATGCCCTCGTGGAGCATGGACATCAGGAGGTCCTCCTTGGTGTCCATGTAGTGGTAGAGGGTGGCCAGCGAGATTCCGGCGGCTCTGGCGATGTCGCGGATGCCGGTGGCCTCGAAGCCGCGGGTCGCGAAGAGGCGAAGAGCCTCCGCCCGTACTCGCTGCTCGGTCGTCATCGGTGGGGCCGTCGGCATTGGCAGAGTATCGATCGATCGATCGATCGTGTCAAGTCCTTCGGCTCCCGGCCCGCGGGGGGGGGCCTGCGGCGATGGGCTGCGCGTGGCCGCCGGAGCGGGGTCCTCGACGGCGACCCAGGCAATCGGGACGCGGGCGCCGGCCGGCACCCGGCAGCCAACTTGCTGGGAGCCGCCCGCGACCACGCCCGACCCGCCCTCACCCGGTCGGGCCGAGGCCTTTGCCGCCTGCGCGCGACCGTGGGCACGGCGGCCACCGCCCCGGGACCCAGCACCGCTGGGCCGGGTCGGTCCAAGGGCGGCCGCCGCGGTCCCGGCGCCGCGCTCTCCGGCCGTCACGCGGGCCGCTGGGCCAGATTCCCCGACGTCAAGTGCGGGCCCAGCCGGTGCCGCCGTGGCGCCGCTGGGGTTCGGGCCCGTCGGGTTCGAGGACGCGCCCCGGGCCGCACGGCTGGTGGGGGGGGCGCGCCAGAATGAGGTCACCAGTGCGTGCTAATGTGGACACATGGAGGTCGGGGTCCGTGAACTGAAGGCGCACCTCTCGGAAATCCTGGACCGCGCAGAGCGTGGGGAGGTGGTGCGGGTGACCGAGCGAGGACGGCCCAAGGCGATCCTGGGGCCGGTCCCGGGCCGGGTATCGCTGGACCGCGGCATCTCCGAGGGCTGGGTTCAGCCCTCAAGCCAGGCGCCGGTGACGACGCCGCGCCGTCGCTTCCGCGCCACCCGCACCGTCGCTGACCTCATCGCCGAGGACCGCGGCGGGTGACCGTCTACGTCGACAGCAGCCTCCTGCTCACGGTGTACTTCGGGGAGCCGGCGAGCGCTCGCTGCGAGGGGATCCTGCTCGACGACCCGGCCTGGGTGACGGCGCGCCACACCAGGGCCGAGGTGAGGCGCAACCTGGCCCGGGCTCTCGCCGGGCCGGAGCTGGCCGCCGCACGCCTGCAGTTCGAGCGCGATTGGTCCGCCATGGCCGTCGTCGAGCTCACCGCCGAGGTGGTGGAGGCGGCGGTCGACCTCGCCGAGCTCAGCGGCGCGCGCACCCTCGACGCCCTTCACCTGGGCGCCGCGCAGGTGGTGGGTGGGGGCGGGCTTGCGTTCGCGACCTGCGACCAGCGCCAGGCCGCCGCCGCTCGATCGCTCGGGTGGGTGGTGCTGGGCTCCTGACACCCGCCCGGGCCGGTTGCGCGTGCGGGCGCGCGCCCGGCCGGTTCCTCATCCGGTCCCGGGCTCCACCGCGGCTCCGGTCTGCCGGGTGCGGCCGAGCGGGGGCTGCGGCGAGGTGGCCCTGCGATGTCGGGGGGGCCGGGCCCGGGCCGTTGACTTGACCGACCGGATGGTCTATTGTGCAGCCACACGCTGAACGTGTAGTTGGGCGTCCAACGAAGCCGTCGAGTGGCGGAGACGCCAGTTCGGGAGGCCTGCGTCATGGGGGCACCGCGGCGACCGGCCCATCGGGCCGAGAGCGACCTGGTCTACGACTGGAACCAGCTGGCCCCGGCCAGCTGCAGCCTGGAGCGTCCGGCGCGGATCGTGCTCAACGACGAGACGCTGCGGGACGGCCTCCAGTGCCCGTCGGTCCGGCAGCCCTCCCTGGAGCAGAAGCAGGCGTTCCTGCGCCGGCTGCCCGCCCTCGGGATCGGGGCCGCCAACCTGGGCTACCCGGGAGCGAGCCCGGCGCTGCTGGCGGACGTGGTGGCCCTGGCCCAGACCCTGGTGGCGGAGCACCTGCCCATCCAGCCCAACTGCGCCGGACGAACGCACGTCAACGACATCCTGCCCATCCTGGAGGCGCAGGAGCGGTCGGGGGTGGCCATCGACGCCGCCCTCTTCATCGGCTCCAGCCGCATCCGCCAGTGGGTGGAGGGGTGGGACCTCGCGTACCTCCTGCGGACGGTGGAGGCGGCGGTGACCTTCGCCACCAGCCGGGGGCTGGCGGTGATGTTCGTGACCGAGGACACCACCCGGGCCCACCCGGACGACGTCGCCGCCCTCTACCTGGCCGCGGCCGGGGCGGGTGCCACCCGGCTGTGCCTGGCTGACACCGTCGGCCACGCCACCCCCAGCGGGGTGCAGGCCCTGGCCCGGTTCGTGCACGAGCGGCTGGGCGGGGCGGGCTTCGGGGACCTGCCCCTCGACTGGCACGGGCACCGGGACCGGGGGCTGGACGTGGTGAACGCGCTGGCGGCGCTGGCGGGGGGGGTCGAGCGGGTGCACGGCTGTGCCCTCGGCATCGGCGAGCGGGCCGGCAACACCGCCATGGACCTTCTGCTGACCAACCTCGCCCTCCTGGGCTGGATGGCCCTCGACCTCAGCACCCTGCCCGAGTACGTCCGCCTGGCCAGCGAGATGACCGGGGTCCCCGTCGAGGCGCGCTACCCCGTCGTGGGCGCCGACGTGTTCACCACCAGCACCGGGGTCCACGCGGCCGCGGTGGCCAAGGCCCAGGCCAAGGGCGACGCCTGGCTGGCCGACCGGATCTACAGCGCGGTGCCGGCGGGGCTGGTGGGCCGGCGTCAGACGATCACCGTGGGGCCCATGAGCGGACGGTCCAACGCCCTCTGCTGGCTCGAGGCCCACGGCCTGGAGGGCACGCCGGCGCGGCTGGCGGCGATCCTCGAGGCCGCCAAGCAGGCCGAGCACGTGCTGGACGAGGCCGAGACCCAGGCGATCCTGGACCATCTGGAGGGGCGGCCGTCCCACCACGACGCCCCCGTGCCGGCGTGAGGCGGGGCTCATGACCTCGGCGGCGCCCGCGGCGACCCTCCTCTCCGGCAACGAGGCCATCGCCCTGGGGGCGCTCCACGCCGGCGTCCGGGTGGCCACGGGGTACCCCGGGACCCCCAGCACCGAGGTGCTGGAGCAGCTGGCCCGGATCGCCCCCGCGTCCGTCCACGTCGACTGGGCCCCCAACGAGAAGGTGGCCCTCGACGTGGGGGTGGGAGCCTCGCTGGGCGGGGCGCGGGTGCTGGTCACCATGAAGCATGTCGGGCTCAACGTCGCCATGGACAGCCTCATGACCAGTCCCCTGATGGGGGTGGGGGCCGGGCTGGTGGTGCTCTGCGCCGACGACCCGGGGATGCACAGCTCCCAGAACGAGCAGGACTCCCGGCTGCTGGCCCGCTTCGCCGGGGTGCCGCTCTTCGAGCCGGCCGACAGCCAGGAGGCCTACGAGTTCATCCAGACCGCGCTCCAGCTGAGCGAGGAGTGGGACACGCCCTGCATCCTGCGCACCACCACCCGCACCTCCCACGCCCGCTCCCGGGTGGTGCCGGGGCCGGCCGCGGATGTGAGCCCACGGCCGTTCGTGCGCCAGGCCCGCAAGTACGTCATGCTCCCGGCCCACGCCCGGGTCCGTCACCTGGCCCAGCTGGAGCGGCTCCCGCGCCTCCAGGCGCTGGTGGAGACCCACCCCGCCGCCCGTGAGGAGATGGGCGACCGGGCCGTGGGGGTCGTCGCCTCCGGCATGGCCTACCAGTACGTGCGCGAGGTGCTGCCCACAGCCAGCGTCCTGAAGCTGGGGATCACCTTCCCGCTGCCGGTGGAGCGGATCCGTCGCTTCGCCGGCGCCGTGCGGCGGCTGCTGGTGGTCGAGGAGCTGGAGCCGTACCTGGAGGACGAGATCCGGGGCCTGGGCCTGGCGGTCGAGGGCAAGCGCTGGTTCCCGAGGGCCGGGGAGCTGTCCCCCGAGCTGGTGCGCCAGGGCCTGCAGGCGGCGGGGGTTCTGGAGGCGCCTCCGGCGGCCGCGGCCGCCCCCGCGCTGGCGCTGCGCCCGCGGCCGCCGGTGCTGTGCGCCGGCTGCTCCCACGCCACCCCCTTCCTGGTCCTGCGGGAGCTGGGGGCGGTGGTGCACGGGGACATCGGCTGCTACACCCTGGCCGCGACCGAGCCCCTGGCCGCCATGGACACCTGCCTGGCGATGGGCTCCAGCATCGGGATGGCGGTGGGGATGGCCCGGGCCGGGTCCCCCGGGCGCCCGGTGGTGGCCACCATCGGGGACTCGACCTTCTTCCACTCCGGCATGGCGGCGCTGCTGGAGGCCGTCTACAGCCGGGCCGACATCACGGTGGTGATCCTCGACAACGGGGTCACCGCCATGACCGGGGGCCAACCCACCCCGGGCTCCGGCAGCGACCTCCGCGGCCAGGCGGCCCCCCGGGCCAGCATCCCCGACATCTGCCGGGCGCTCGGGGTGGCGACGGTGATGGTCGTTGACCCGTACGACCTGGGGGCCACCCGCCGCGCCCTGCGCGCGGCGGTGCGGCAGCGCGGGGTATCGGTGGTGGTGACCAGCCGGGCCTGCGTGGAGGCGCCGGTGAAGAACCGGGGCCGGGTCTACACCGTGGCCGCGGCCCGCTGCGACGGCTGCCAGCTCTGCATGAACCTGGGCTGCCCGGCGCTGCTGTGGGACCAGGCGCGGACGGAGCCGCCGCGGCGAGTCTGGATCGACCCCCAGCTCTGCTCCGGCTGCACCGTCTGCGCCCAGCTCTGCCCCCAGGAGGCGATCGGCCCCGTCGTGGCCCCCGAGCCGGAGCCGGTCGGCGCGGCCGGGCCGTCGTGACCGCCGCCGCCGCGCCGCGCAGCCTGATCCTGGCCGGGGTCGGCGGCCAGGGCGTCCTCCTGGCCAGCAACGTGGTGGCCCAGGTCTGCCTGGACGCCGGGCTCGACGTCAAGAAGTCCGAGGTCCACGGGATGTCGCAGCGCGGCGGGACCGTGGTCAGCCACATCCGCTTCGGCCCCACCGTCCACTCGGTGACGGTGGAGCCCCACACGGCGGACTGGGTGGTGGCCTTCGAGTGGGCCGAGGGCCTGCGCTGCCTGGGGCTCCTGGGGCCGGGCGGGACGGCCTTCATCAGCCGGGAGCGGTGGGTGCCGCCCTCGGCGCTGGACGACCGCCGCGGCGGGCATGTCGCCTATCCCCTGGACCAGGTCGTGCCGGAGCAGGTGGTGCCGGTGGA
Organism: bacterium; assembly: GCA_021802045.1. Taxonomy (GTDB): domain Bacteria; phylum Chloroflexota; class Dormibacteria; order Aeolococcales; family Bog-877; genus JAKABB01. The sequence goes on along the minus strand of JAKABB010000008.1, from coordinate 15,800 downwards.
CACCTTCACCATCGCGGCCGAGGCGGCGGCGGCCAAGGCCGCCGTGGCCCAGACGGTCATGCTGGGGGTGCTGTCGCGGCAGCTGGAGTTCCCCGCCGACGCCTGGACGGCGGCGATCGAGCGCTGGGCCCCCGCCAAGTCGGTCCCCGACAACCTGCTGGCCTTCGAGCGGGGTCGCCGCTGGGAGGCGCCCCGGGCGGGCACGCTCCCCCGGGTGGCGCCCGCACCTGCGGTCGGGCCGCCGGCCGAGCCGCCCCCGGCCCCGGTCGTGACCATCGAGGCGGCGTGGTGCAAGGGCTGCGAGATCTGTGTCGCGGTCTGCCCCGAGCGCTGCCTGGTGATGGACGCCCACGACATCGCGGTCTTCGCCCACCCCGAGCGCTGCACCGGCTGCCGGCTCTGCTCCTGGCTCTGCCCCGACCTCGCCATCGACGTGGCCGCTGCCGCCGCCGCCCCGGTGCCGGCATGAGCCGGGCCCGCCGCCTCCCGGAGCCCACGCGGCCGCTGCCCCCGGCCGCCCCGGCCGGCAACGGCGCCCACCCCACCCTGACCCTGGTGCAGGGCAACGAGGCCTGCGCCAGGGGCGCGCTGGCGGCCGGCTGCCGGTTCTTCGCCGGCTACCCCATCTCGCCCTCCTCCGAGATCGCCGAGCTGATGGCCCGGGAGCTGCCGGGCTGCGGCGGCGTCTTCCTCCAGATGGAGGACGAGATGGCCTCGCTGGGGGCGGTTCTGGGGGCGTCGCTGGGCGGGGCCCGGGCGATGACGGCGACCTCGGGTCCCGGCTTCTCCCTCATGCAGGAGCACCTCGGGTACGCCTCCCTGGCCGAGATCCCGTGCGTGGTGGTCGACGTCATGCGCGGCGGGCCCAGCACCGGCCTGCCCACCCTGCCCGCTCAGGGCGACGTCATGCAGGCCCAGTGGGGGTCCCACGGCGACCGGGCCGCCGTGGTCCTGGCCCCCGGGGGGGTGGCCGAGATGCTGGAGCTGACCCGGGTCGCCTTCGAGTTGGCGGAGCGGCTGCGGACGCCGGTGGTGGTGCTGGCCGACGAGGTCATCGCCCACATGCGCGAGGGGATGCGGTTGCCGGACGCCTCCCAGGCCCCGCCCCCGCCGCGTCCGGGACCGGCTCAGCCCCCCGGGCCCGCGTTCGCCCCCTACCGGCCCAACGCCGCCGGGGTGGCCGAGCTGCCCGCCTTCGGTCGGGGGTACCGCTTCCATGTCACTGGCCTGATGCACGACGAGCGCGGCCGCCCCACCTCCGACCCCGTGGTGGCCGCGGCGCTGCTGGACCGGCTCGAGCGCAAGGTGGCGCCGGCCGTCGACCTGGTGCCGGCGGACACCTACCGGCTGGCGGACGCCCGCGTGGTCCTGGTCGCCTACGGGATCACCGCCCGCATCGCCCGGGCGGCGGTCGACGCCCTGCGCGACCAGGGGGTCCCAGCCGGGCTGTGGCGCCCCCGGCTCCTCTGGCCGGTGCCGGAGCAGGCGATGGCTCAGGCCCTGGCTGGGGCCGAGCTGGTGGTGGTCGCCGAGATGAACCGCGGGCAATGGGCCCGCGAGGTGGACCGGGTGCTCGGGCCCGGGGTCCCCTCGGCGCCCTGCCTGAAGGCGGGCGGGAGCGTCATCACCGCCGAGGAGCTGACCCAGCACGTGCTGGGCGCCCGGGCCCGGACGGTGGCGCCGTGAACACCGAGAAGCGGCTCCTGCGCCCCGACATGATGCCCCACATGCTCTGCCCCGGCTGCGGCCACGGGATCGTCTTCGAGGCCATGCTGCGGGTGCTCGACCGCCGCTTCGCCACCCTCGACCAGGTGGTCTTCGTGGCCGGGATCGGCTGCTCCAGCCGCATCGTCGGCTACATCGATGCCGGCACCCTCCACACCACCCACGGCCGCCCCCTGACCTTCGCCACCGGGCTCAAGATGGCCCGGCCGGAGCTGACGGTGATCGTGGTCACCGGCGACGGCGACGGGCTCTCCATCGGCGGCAACCACCTGATCCACGCCGCCCGCCGCAACGTCGACCTCACCTGCCTGCTGTTCAACAACGAGGTCTACGGGATGACCGGCGGCCAGGCGGCGCCGACCACCGTCCGCGGGGCCTACACCTCGACCACCCCCGGCGGCAACCGGGAGACGCCCTTCGACGCCGCCCGCCTGGCCGAGGCCGCCGGCGCGACCTTCGTGGCCCGGGCCCAGAGCTACCGGCCCCAGCTGTTCGAGGGCATCCTGGAGCAGGCCCTGGACCATCGGGGCTTCGCCTTCCTGGAGGTGCTGACCGACTGCACCGAGTACTTCGGGCGCACCAACCGCCTGGGCACCGGGGTCGACCTGCTCCAGAGCCAGTCCCGGGCCGAGCCCGCGATCGGGGTGGACCTGGCGGCGCGGCCGACGCTGCGCCCGGTGGCCGAGACCGCGGTCCGGCCCACCCTGCCGATGGGGGTGTTCCACCAGAGCCGGCGGCCAACGCTGGCCGAGGCCCTGGGCGTCGGGGGAGGTGGCGATGAGCTGGCGCGTTGACGTCCGGCTGGCCGGGTCCGGAGGCCAGGGGCTGGCCCTGGCGGCCACCGTCCTGGCCGAGGGTGCCCTGGTGGCGGGCCACACCGTGACCGTGGTCCAGAACTACGGTCCGGAGGCTCGCGGCGGCTCCTCGCGCTCCGACCTGGCCCTCTCCGACGTGCCGATCGCCAACCCCGAGTGCCCGTTCCCGGACCTGTGGCTGGTCCTGCACCAGCGGGCCTGGGACCGCTTCGTCACCCCGGCGGTGGCTGCCGGGCGCGGCACCCTGCTCGTCGACGGCGACCGGGTCCAGACCGGCCGGGCCGGGCCGGGAGTCATCGCGCTCCCCTTCGAGGCCGTGGCCCGGGACGAGCTGGGGGCCAAGGTGGTGGCCAACATGCTGGCGGTGGGGGCGCTGGGGTGCCTGCTCGACCGGGTCCCGCTGGCGACGCTGCGGGCGGCCGCCGGGCGGCGCTCGCCCGCGGCCTTCGCCCGCCTCAACGAGGAGGCGGTGGAGCGCGGCTGGGCCATGATGACCGGGGCCCGGGACGGGGCCCGGGGGAGGATGAGCCATGCCGGCCGCGCTTGAGGGGGTCCGCGTCCTCGACCTCTCCCAGGGGGCGGCCGGCCCCATCGCCGGGATGATGCTGGGCGAGTACGGGGCCACGGTGGTCAAGGTCGATCCGCCCGGGGGTGAGTGGGGCCGGGGGCTGGGCCCACCCTTCATCGAGGGCCAGGCGGCGGCCTACTGTGGCATGAACCGCGGCAAGCGGTCGCTGGTGGTCAACCTGAAGCACCCCGACGGCCCCGCCGTGGTGCGGGAGCTGGCCCAGCGGTGTGACGTCCTCCTGGAGAGCTTCCGCCCCGGGGTCCTGGACCGTCTCGGGGTCGGCTACGCGGCCCTCTCGGCGGACCACCCGACCCTGGTGTACTGCGCCATCACCGCCTTCGGGCAGGACGGGCCCTGGCGGGACAAGCCCGGGGTCGACGGCATCGTCCAGGCGATGAGCGGGATCATGAGCGTCACCGGGGAGCGCGACGGCGGTCCGGTCAAGGTCGGCGTGCCGGCGGCCGACACCCTGGCCGGGGTCCTGGCCGCCCAGGGCGTGCTCCTGGCGCTCCTGGCCCGGGCCCGGAGCGGTCGCGGGCAGCGCGTCGACGTCTCCCTCTTCGACGCCATGCTGATGTTCCAGACGGTGCCCTGGTCCATGTTCCTGGCCAGCGGCGAGTCCCCCGGCCGCCAGGGCAGCGCCGCGCCCTACGCCGCTCCCAATGAGGCCTACCCCACCGCCGACGGGCACATCATGATCGCCGCCTACTGGCCCGACCGCTGGCGGCGGCTGCTGGCGGTCCTGGAGCTGGAGGCGCTGGCCGCGGACCCCCGCTTTGCCACCGTCGCCGACCGCGTCGCCCACCGGGCCGAGCTGGGCGAGCAGCTGGCGGGCCGGCTGCGGACCCGGACCACGGCGGCCTGGCTCGCGGCCCTGGAGGCGGAGGACATCGTCTGCGCCCCCATCCTGGACTACGCCGCCCTGGCCCAGCACCCCGAGGTCATGACCCCGGAGCGCTTCCCGGCCGTGACCCATCCGGTCCTGGGGCCGATGCCCGGGGTGGGGATGCCGGCCCGGCTCTCGGCCACGCCGGCCGCGCCCGGGGCGGCCGCGCCTCTGGCGGGGGAGCAGACGACGGAGATCCTGGCGGAGATGGGCGTCCCGGCGACCCGCATCCGGGGATGGTTGGAGAGCGGGGCGGTGTCGCAGTGGCGCCGGCCCGGTGAGGGAGGGGAGACCGCGTGGGCGAGCTGATCGTGGTGGAGCGGCTGGAGGCGGTGGCCCGGATCACCCTGAACCGGGAGGAGGCGCTCAACGCCCTGACCCCGGGGATGCTGGAGGGATTGGCCGAGCACTGCCGGGAGCTGGAGCGGGACCCCGCCTGCCGGGTGGTCGTCCTGGCCGGGCAGCCGCGGGCGTTCTCGGTCGGGGCCGACCTGCGGGGGCGGGTGGCGGAGTACGACGCCCCCGGGGGGGCGGACCCGCTGGGCGAGGTGATCCGGAGCCTGTTCGCCTACCTCGGGGCGATGAGCAAGCCGGTGATCGCGGCCCTGGCCGGGTACGTCCTGGGCGGGGGGCTGGAGCTGGCCCTGGCCTGCGACCTGCGCATCGCCGACCCCAGCGCCCAGTTCGGCTTCCCCGAGGTCAAGGTGGGCAGCATGCCGGGCGCCGGCGGCACCCAGCGTCTCACCCGGCTGGTCGGCCCCAGCACCGCGATGGCCTTGATGTTCTCCGGGGAGCGCATCGCCGCCGCCGAGGCCTGGCGCCTGGGGCTGGTCGACCGGCTGGTGGGGGAGGGGGAGCTGGAGGCCCAGGCCGTGGCCTGGGCGGCGCAGCTGGCCAAGGGCGCCCCGCTCGCCCTGGCCGCCATCAAGCGCTCGGTGCTGGTGGCTGAGAGCAGCGACCTGGCCACCGGCCTGCAGTTCGAGGCCCAGTGCCATGCCCTGCTGCGCGGGTCGGCGGATCGCCAGGAGGGCATGCGCGCCTTCCTGGAGAAGCGGGCCCCGCAGTTCCAGGGGCGCTGAGCGGGTCGGGTTGGACGCGAGCCAGGAGGGACGAGGCCAGATGGGATTCCAGGATCGGGTGGCGGTGATCACCGGCAGCGGCCAGGGGATCGGCGCCGGCGTGGCCCGGCGGCTGGCGGCGGGGGGCGCGCGGGTCGTCCTCAACGACGTGGAGGAGGCGCGGGTGGCCGAGGTGACGGCCGACCTCACGGCCGCGGGGGCGCAGGCCACCTACCTGGTGGCGGACATCGCCCAGGCCGCCGGCGCGGAGGCGCTCATCGCCCACGCCCTGGAGCGTTTCGGCCAGCTCGACATCCTGGTCAACAACGCCGGGATCGCCCGCGACCGCTGGCTGGTGAAGATGTCGGACGAGGACTGGGACCAGGTGATGGCGGTCAACCTCCGCTCCCAGTTCCTCTGCACCCGCGCCGCCGCCCGGGCCATGATGGAGCGCCGCTATGGCCGCATCGTCAACATCGCCTCCCGGGCCTGGCTGGGGGGCCCGGGGCAGGCCAACTACAGCGCCTCCAAGGGCGGGGTGGTGAGCCTCACCCGCACCCTGGCCCTGGAGCTGGGCAAGTACCAGATCACCGCCAACGCGGTGGCCCCGGGGCTGGTGGACACCCCGCTCTTCCGGGGCCTGAAGGAGGAGGTGCAGGCGCGCCTGATCGCGAGCGTGCCGGTGGGGCGGATCGGCGGCGTCGACGAGGTGGCCGGCGCGGTGGCGTTCTTCGCCGACGACGCCTCGTGGTACGTCACCGGCCAGCTCCTCTACGTCTGCGGCGGCCGCAGCGTGGGGGCCGCCTGAGATGAGCAATCGGTCAGCAGGAGGCGAGGGAGCGCTGTGACCAGGACAGGAACCGTGGCCGTGAGCCCGGTCGACGCGAGCTACGAGGTCGAGGACGAGCGGGTGCACCTGCGGGGCAGCCGCTGCCGTGCCTGCCAGGCCGTGTTCCACCCGCCCCGGCCGGTGTGCGCCGGCTGCGGCCACCGCGACCTGGAACCGGTGCGCCTGGGGCCGGTGGGCACCGTCTACACCTTCAGCCGGGTCCACCAGTCGACGCCCGACTTCCAGGCGCCGTACGTGCTGGCCTACGTGGACTTCCCGGAAGCCGTCCGGGTCCTGCTGCCCTTCCTGGGCGAGCAGCCGCCCACCATCGGCGACGAGGTGGACCTGGTCCTGGCGCCCGGGCCCCGGCTGGCCGACGGGGCCCCGGTCACCCTGGTCCACGCTCGCCCGCTGCCATCGAGGAGGAACGACCGTGGATGAGGTCTATGTCGCCGGGATCGGGATGACCCCCTTCGGCAAGCACCCGACGCAGACCGCCGCCGACCTGGGGGCCGAGGCGGTGCTGCTGGCCCTGGAGGACGCCGGGGCCGGACGCGACGACGTCGAGGCGGCCTGGGTGGGCCACGTCTTCCAGGGGATGGCCATGGGCCAGCGGGCCCTGGGCCAGGCCGGGCTCTCGGGGATGCCCATCGTCAACGTGGAGAACGCCTGCAGCAGCGGCTCGACCGCGATCTTCGACGCCGCCCTGGCCATCCGGGCCGGGGCCTACGACATCTGCCTGGCGCTGGGGGTCGAGCACCTCAGCCAGCGCTTCCGGGGCGCCTTCACCCCCGACGAGTCCGACGCCGAGGCCCACATCGGCCTGACCATGCCCGCCGTCTACGCCATGCGGGCCCAGCGCCACATGGCCCAGTACGGGACCACGGCCGAGCAGCTGGCCCGGATCGCGGTCAAGAACAAGTACAACGCCAGCCTCAACCCGCTGGCCCAGTTCAAGAACCCGGTCACCCTGGAGGAGGTCCTGGCCTCGCGCCTGATCGCGGAGCCGCTGCACCTGCAGGAGTGCGCCCCGGTCAGCGACGGCGCGGCGGCGGTGGTGCTGACCAGCCGGCGTGGGCGCGACCGCCTGGGCGCCACCCGGGCCGTGCGGCTGGCGGCGAGCGCCCTCAAGAGCGGGCGCAGCGAGGTGGGCCTGCCGGACATGACCGTGGAGGACCTGACGGGGCGGGCCGCCCAGGAGGCGTACCGCCAGGCGGGCATCGGTCCCGACGAGGTCCGCTTCGCTGAGGTCCACGACTGCTTCAGCATCGCCGAGGCGCTGCGGGTGGAGGGCCTGGGGCTCTTCCCCCACGGGGAGTACCCGGCGCGGGTGGCCCGGGGGGAGGCCGACCTCGGGGGGCGGCTGCCGATCAACGGCAGCGGCGGCCTGCTCGGCAAGGGGCACCCGCTGGGGGCCACCGGCGTGGCCCAGGTGGTGGAGGTGGTGCGTCAGCTGCGCGGGGACGCCGGGGCTCGGCAGATCCCCGGGGCCCGGGTCGGCCTGGCCCACTGCCGCGGGGGCAAGGCCCAGGGGGTCGAGGGGACCGCCTGCACCGTCAACATCCTGGTCGCGTAGGGGGGGAGCGCATTGCTCATGCCCGCCTCCACCTCGACCCCGATCCCCCTACCCGCCGCGGTCCCCAGGGGCTGGCAGCCCCAGGGCGAGCTGACGGGCGTGCCCTGCGCCATCCTCCGGGGCGGCACCAGCAAGGCGGTCTTCCTCGACGCCCGGGTGGTCCCGACCGACCCCGACCAGCGGGTCCGCTTCCTGCTGGCCCTCATGGGCAGCCCCGATCCCCGTCAGATCGATGGTCTGGGCGGGGCCGACCTCCTGACCAGCAAGGTGGCCATCATCGGCCCCCCGAGCGTGGAGGGGGCCGACCTCGACTACACCTTCGCCCAGGTGAGCCTGCGCGAGCCGCGGGTGGACTTCGACATGAACTGCGGCAACATCTCGGCCGCGGTCGGGGTCTACGCGGTCGAGCAGGGGCTGGTGCCGTCCGGCCAGCCGGTGGCGACGGTGCGGATCCACAACACCAACACCCGCCGGATCCTCTTCGCCGAGGTCCCGCTGACGGGCGGGCACGCCAGGGTCGAGGGTGCCGGCACCGTCGACGGGGTGCCCGGGAGCGGGGCCGAGATCCTGCTCGACTTCCGCCAGACGGTGGGGGGGGTGACCGGCCGGCTGCTGCCGACCGGTGCGCCCCGCGATCGGCTCGAGGTCCCGGGCCTGGGCACCCTGGAGGTCTCCGTGGTGGACATCGCCAACCTCTGCGTCGTGGTCCGCGCCGCCGACATGGGCCTCGGGCCGGAGAGCTTCCCCGGCGTCCCCACCGCCGCCGTGGTCGAGCGGGTCGATGCCCTGCAGCGAGCGGCGGCCCGGTCCCTCGGGCTCCCGGAGCGGGGGCTGGTGCCGATCCCGGTCCTGGTCGGCGAGCCCAGGACCTACGCTACCCTGACCGGCGACGCGGTCGTCGCAGAGGAGGCGGTGGACATCGTGGCGGAGGTGATCGGAGGGCAGCCGCTGACGCTGCACCGCGCCTTCCCGGGCACCGCCAGCATCACCGTCGCGGTGGCCGCCCGGATCCCCGGCACCGTCGCGCCCCAGCCGCGGGGGGACGCCACCGCGGTGCGCATCGGCCACCCCAGCGGGCGGATCGAGGTCCAGGCCGTCATCACGGCCGGCCCCGGCGAACCGACCGTGCGGCGGGCTGCCTACACCCGCACGGCGCGGCGGCTGATGGAGGGCGTGGCCTTCCTGCGCCAGAGCGCCCTGACCACATCGTGATTCCACCGCGCCATCGCAGGGGATGAGGCCATGATCTTCGAAGCTGACGCCGAAACCATGCCGCGCTCGGACCTGCGGGCCCTCCAGGACCGGCGGCTGCGAGCCCTGGCCGCCTACGTGCACGAGCGCGTGCCCTTCTACCGCCACCGCTTCGAGGAGATGGGCTTGACCCCCGACGCCATCCAGGGGGTGGCCGACCTGCCGCGACTCCCCTTCACCCGCAAGGCGGACCTGCGCGACAACTACCCCTTCGACCTCTTCGCCGTCCCGGTGGCGGAGATGAACCGCATCCACTGCTCGTCGGGCACCACCGGCAAGCCGACCGTGGTCGGGTACACCCGCGAGGACGTGGACCTCTTCGCCCGGGTCTGCGCCCGCTCCCTGGCCATGGCCGGCGCGGAGCCGGGCATGATCCTGCACAACGCCTACGGCTACGGGCTCTTCACCGGCGGGCTCGGCCTCCACTACGGTGGCGAGCGGCTGGGGATGGCGGTGGTCCCGGTCTCGGGCGGCATGACCGAGCGCCAGGTGATGATGATCATGGACTTCCGCCCGACGGTGATCTCCTGCACCCCGAGCTACGCCCTCACCCTGGCCCAGGAGCTGCAGCGCCAGGGCGTCGGCCCCGAGGGGATCAGCCTGCGCTACGCGGTCGTCGGGGCCGAGCCCTGGACCGAGACCATGCGGACCGAGATCGACCAGCGCCTGGGCGTGCGCTGCACCAACATCTACGGGCTCTCGGAGATCATCGGCCCCGGGGTGTCCTGCGAGTGCGTCGAGGTGCGCCAGGGGTCCCACGTCAACGAGGACCACTTCCTGCCGGAGATCGTGGACCCGGACACGGGCCAGGTGCTGCCCGAGGGGTCGGAGGGGGTGCTGGTCCTGACCACCCTCACCAAGCAGGGCCTGCCGCTCATCCGGTACTGGACCGGCGACATCACCAGCCTCTCCTCCGAGCCCTGCGCCTGCGGCCGCACCCTGACCCGGATGGCCCTCATCAAGGGTCGCAGCGACGACATGCTCATCGTGCGCGGGATCAACGTCTACCCGACCCAGATCGAGAGCGCGCTGGGAGCGGTGACGGAGCTGGCCCCGCACTACCGCCTCATCCTCACCCGGCAGCACACGCTCGACGAGCTCGAGGTGCAGGTGGAGGTCAGCGAGGAGTTCTCCCGCACCGTCGCCGTCGAGGTGTTCTCCGACGAGATGGTGGAGGCCAACGAGCATCTGCGGGCGCTGCGGGCACGGGCCGGGGCCGCCATCCGGGGCACCCTGGGGATCGGGGTCACCGTCAGGCTGATGGCCCCGCGCACCGTCCCCCGCTCGGAGGGGGGCAAGCTGCAGCGGGTCGTCGACCAGCGCCACCTGGCTTAGCGCCCAGCTCCCGGCCCCGGCCCGGCCCGGACGGTGGGGCCGGCCCCCGCCTCGAACGGTGGGGTCCGGCGGCGGTGGTCGCCGCGTCATCGGCGCCAGCTCGACTGCGCCGGGCGACTGCCCGGCGCAGCTTCCGGGCCGAGCCCCCGTACCCCGCAACTTGCACCTTGGGCAGCAGCCGCTTGGCCGAGATCCGGCCATCGGTCCGGCGCCCGTTCTCCTCGATGATCTCCATCACCGGGTCCACGCACCGAGCTCCCTGGCGCCACCGAAGCCGGAACTCGTCGAGATCGGCCCGCAGACGGCCGGGCTCGATGCCGCTGGGTTGGGTGCCGATGAGCGAGTGCTCGGGGAGGCTGCGACAGGATGCACGCCGCGGGGAGCCGCTCGGGCGCCCGTCGGTGCCCACGGCGGGGCCGGGCCCCACATGGGCCAGCAGGAGGACGGGCAGGGTCGGCGCCGTCGTGGCCGCGACCACCTGCATCCGGCAGCGCCCGAGAGCGGGGGCCGTGCTGGTCCACGGCCACCGCCACCGGGGTCTTCCCCGGCGCGCCGCGACCGGGCCGGCCGGGTTCCGGCCCCCGACGAAGGTCCCGTCGGCCTCCACCGTGCCCACCGGCCGGTCCCGTCCCGGCCGCGCCATCGCGGTCCGGTAGCGGTGCCGCCGGGCCCGCGCGACCTGCTCCGAGCCGCCGCCCAGCACCCGCGGGCGTCCCAGGGCCGAAATCCTTGGCCATCCCGACCAGCGGCCCGCAGGCCTGGTGGGCCCGGGAGCCCGGCGGGCGGCCGCGCGGTCGCTGTCAGGACGGATCGCCAAGGGGGCGGGGCCGGTCGGTCACGGGGCCCCGCGGGCGGCTAGGCGGGCGAGGCTCGGGCCGGTGCGCGGGCAGGCGAATGCATGCCCGTCAACGGGTGGTGGCGCCGGTTCCGGCGTCAGCCCCGCGCCGCCGCCCGCTCGTCCCGGATGCGCTGGGCCTTGAGCTCGGTGGGGGGGAGGGTGCCCCGGGCGAGCGCCTCGAAGCCCACCCGCATCCCCAGGGCGCGGTGGCAGCGGGCCATGAGCTCCTCGGCCACGGCGTTAGGGTCGCCGTCATCGACCTCGGCCCGGACGGTGATCTGGTCGAGGTCGTCCCGGGTCCAGATCCGGACCTGGTACTCCCCGATCTGGCGCTGCTCGCGCACCAGGGCGTCGATCGCGGAGGGGAAGATGTTCATCCCCCGCACCACCACCATGCCGTCGGCCCGGCCCAGGACGCCCCCCGCCAGCAGCGGTCCCTGGCGGCCGCAGGGGCAGCGCTGCCACATCCGGCGCACCATGTCGCCGGTGCGGTAGCGCAGGACGGGGAAGCCGGGGCGCCCGAGGTTGGTCAGGACCAGCTCGCCGACGGTGCCGTCGGCCACCGGCGCAGCCGTGGCGGGGTCGATGACCTCGGCGATGAACTCGCCGTCGATGAGGTGCAGGCCGCTGCCCTCCCGGCAGGAGTATCCCCAGGCCCCGATCTCGGAGGCGCCGGCGTGGTCGTGGCAGCGGGCGCCCCAGAGCTCCTCGATCCGGGCCCGGACCGCGGGCACGCTGGCCCCCGGCTCACCGGCGTGGATGGTGGTGCGGATGCCCAGGCTGCGTGGGTCGATCCCCGCGTCGCGCGCCACCCGGGCCAGGTGCAGCGCGTAGCTCGGGGTGGCGACCAGGACCGTGGCCCCGAAGTCGGCCATCGCCTGCAGGCGCAGCACCGAGTCCATCCCGCCACCGGTGATGGCCATGGCCCCGATCTGCTGGGCTCCCTCCAGTGCCGCCCAGAAGCCGATGAAGGGCCCGAAGGAGAAGGCCAGGAAGATCCGGTCGTGGCGGTCCACCTCCGCGCCCTGGTAGACCGCGGTCCAGCACCGGCCCCACCAGCGCCAGGAGGCGGCGGTGTCCAGGACGCGCAGGGGCCGGCCGGTGGTCCCCGAGGTCTGGTGGACGCGGGTGTAGGTCGCCAGCGGGAAGGTGTGGTTGCGGCCGAAGGGGGGGTGCGCCAGCTGGTCGCGCACCAGCTCCGCCTTGGTGGTGAAGGGCAGCTGGTGGAGGGCGAGGCCGGGGACCGTCCGCGGGTCCAGGCCCGCCGCGCGCCAGGCCTCCCGGTAGAACCGGTTGCGGGTGGCCAGGGTCTGGAGGAGGCGCTGGAGCCGTCCGTCGGTGGTCGGGTCCGGCTGGGGGGGAGCGGATGGCGCCGACCCGCCGGGGGCACGCACGACGGTCACCGGGGCGTCAGCGACCGACCGCGCCCTCCGCGGGCCGCGGGGCCGGGGGGCATGGGTCGGGCCCGCGGGCTCGCCCCCGCCGTCCGGCCGATGGCCTGGCCTGTCCTCATCGCCTCCCTGCGGTCAGCCGCCCTGGGGTGGTGCGCTCGACGCGGTGGTGCTCGCGGCGGCCGGCACCGGTCGCGCCCGACTCTATGGGCTCTCGCGGACCGACGGTCACAGCGTCCGGTACGTTCGCTGAGCCGAACGATGGCGGCCGGTCGCGGTCACCGGCGCGTCGGCCGTGGTACAGGTGGGGAGGGGACGCGGCAGGGCTCGCGTCCGGGGGCGGCGCCGGCGCGTGCGGGGAGCGACCCGGCCGGCGCCCGCCGCTGCGACCATGGGAGGTGACATGGCGGACGCCGGGCTGGACGGTGGCGCGAGCGCGGCCGCGTGGGCGGCGGTGGCGCCGGACCTGGCGCCGGAGGCGGTTGTCGAGGCCTACCGGTGCATGGTGCGCACGCGGCACCTGGAGCGGACCGGCTGGGACCTGGTCCGCCAGAACCGGGTCCACTTCGCCATCGCCAGCCCGGGCCACGAGGGGGTGGCGGCCGGCTACGCCCTGGCGATGGACCGGGCCCGGGACTACCTGGCCCCGCACTACCGGGACGTGGCGGCGCTCCTCTACCTGGGGATGCCGCCGCTGCGGCCGCTCTCCACCCTCTACGGACGTTCGACGGCCGTCTCCCGCGGGCGGCAGCCCTATGGCTACTGGGGCTGGGCGGCCCAGCGGGTGCTGACCGCCTCCGGCCCCCAGCCGAACCACCTGACCCAGGGGGTGGGCGTGGCCCTGGGGTCCAAGTTCCTTGGCGATGGGGCGGTGACCTGGGTCACCTTCGGAGACGGGGGGGCCAGCCGGGGGGAGTTCCACGAGGGGCTCAACTTCGCCGCCATCCACCGCTGCCCGGTGGTCTTCCTCTGCGAGAACAACGGCTACACCCAGTCGGTGCCCCTGCCCCGGCAGTCGGCCCTGCCCGACATCGCCACTCGCGCCGATGGCTACGGCATCCCCGGTGTCATCGTCGACGGCATGGACACCCTGGCCGTCTACCGGGCGGCGCGGGCGGCGCGCCGGCGGGCCGCCGCTGGCGAGGGGCCCACCCTGCTGGAGGCCAAGACCTACCGCTACCTGCCCAACACCTCCAACGACGACGACACCCGCTACCGCGACCGTGCCGAGGTGGAGGCCTGGCGGGCCCGTGACCCCATCCCCCAGCTGGGGCGGCGTCTGGTCGAACTGGGGGCTCTGACCGAGGCCGACCTGGTCCATCTCGACGCCGAGGCGGCCGCGGAGATCGCGGCGGCGGCGGCGGCGGCGGCGGCGGCGCCCCCGCCTGACCCGGCGGAGGCCTGGGCGCACTCCTACGCGGTGCCGCCGGCACCGTCGGGAGCGGTGGGCTGATGCCCGTCCTGACCCTGGTCGAGGCGGTGCGGACCGGGCTGCGGGAGGCGATGGCCGCTGACGGCCGGGTGATCCTGCTCGGGGAGGACATCGGGCCGCTGGGAGGGGTCTTCCGGGCCACCGACGGGTTGCAGGAGGCGTTCGGGCCCGAGCGCGTGATCGACACCCCCATGGCCGAGCTCTCCATCGTCGGCATCGGAATCGGGCTGGCCCTGCGCGGGCTGCGGCCGGTGGTCGAGATCCAGTTCGGGGACTTCATCTGGGCGGCGGCGGACCAGCTCCTCAACGAGGCGGCCAAGATCCGCTACCGCTCGGCGGGGGAGTGGAGCGTGCCGCTGGTGGTGCGGGCCCCCTGGGGGGCCGGCATCCACGGGGCGCTCTACCACTCCCAGTCGATCGAGGCGCCGCTGGCCCATGCCATCGGGCTCAAGGTGGTGGCGCCGGCGACGGCGGCCGACGCCAAGGGGCTGCTCCATGCCGCCCTCGCGGATCCCGACCCGGTGATCTTCCTTGAGCACAAGCTGGCCTACCGCCGGGTCCGCGACGAGGTGCCCCCGGGCGTGCACCCCGTGCCCATCGGCGTGGCCCGGGTGGCCCGCGCCGGCGACGACGTGACCGTGGTCGCCTACGGCTGGATGGTGCACGAGGCGCTGCGTGCCGCCGAGCTGCTGGCCGGCGCCGGCGGCCCCTCCCTGGAGGTCCTGGACCTGCGCACCCTCCTGCCCCTGGACCGGGAGGCGATCGTGGCCGCCGCCCGCCGCACCGGGCGGGTGCTGGTGGTACACGAGGACGTCCGCTCCCTGGGCCTGGGCGCCGAGGTGGCGGCGCTGGTCCAGGAGGAGGCCTTCGACGCCCTCCACGCGCCGGTGATGCGCCTGACCATGCCGGATGTCGCCGGCATCCCCTTCGCCGACGGCCTGGAGGCGGCCCTGGTCCCCGACGCCGCGGGCATCGCCGCTGCGGCCCGGCGGCTGGCGGGCACCCGGCGACGCACGGCTCCGGCCGCGGGCGCCGTGGGGATCCCCCTCTCGCCCGGGGTCCCGCAGGCGTCGATGGCCATGGCCGTGGACCTGACCTCGATCCTCGCCGACCAGCGCCGGCGCCAGCTGCCGGACCCGCTGGCCTACTTCGTGCACGCCGCCGCCCGGGCCCTGGGCCAGGTGCCGGAGGCCAACGCCCGCTGGGAGGACGGGGTGCCCCGCCCGGTCCCGGCGGTGACCATGGCGGTGGAGGAGGGGGACCCGGCTGGGGGCACCCGCTGGCTGCTGCTGGAGTCGGTGGAGGCGCTGGACGTGGCCGGGGCCGCCCGGGCCATCGACGCCGCGCGGGCGGCCAGCCCGGCCACCCCGGCCGGGCCGCGGCCGGAGGCGACGGTCACGCTGGTGGTGCCCGGCGGCAGCGCCCTCGGGGGCGTGCCCCGGGTGTGGGAGGGGCAGATGGCCACCGTGCAGGTGGGCGCCATCGCCCCGCGGGTGGTGGCTGACGGCGAGCGTGCGGTGACGCGCCCGTCCTGCGTGCTGACCCTCAGCGGCGACCACCGCGTCCTCGACGGGGCCGGGTCGGCCCGCCTCCTCAGGGCCATGCGGGCGGTGCTGGAGTCCGCGCCGGAGGAGGGAGCGCCCGCGGACGGCGCCGCCCGGTGACCGAGGTGCCCGCTCCGGACGGGACCGTGGAGATCACCATGCCGCGGCTGGGGGACACGGTGCTGGAGGGGACCATCCTGGGGTGGCTGCGCCAGCCCGGCGACCGGGTGGCGGTGGGGGAGCTGATCGCCGAGATCAGCAGCGACAAGGTGACCACCGAGTACCCGGCCGAGCAGGCGGGGACCCTGGTCGAGCTCCTGGTCCCCGAGGGGGCCACGGTGCCGGTGGGGGCCCCGATCGCGCGGCTGGCGCTGGACGCCGCCCCGGCGGTGGCGCCGCCACCGTCGCCCCCGCCGCTCGCCGAGTCGGCCCCGGCCGGGATCGTCGAGATCGCCATGCCGCGGCTGGGGGACACGGTGCTGGAGGGGACCATCCTGGGGTGGCTGCGCCAGCCCGGCGACCGGGTGGCGGTGGGGGAGCTGATCGCCGAGA
>JAKABB010000074.1 GCA_021802045.1 bacterium | reverse complement strand
CGCGGCCGCCAGAGCGGCGCTGGAGATCTTTCGGGGCTACGGCCGCCGGCCACCGGGGCCGCTGGGACCAGACCCAGCGGCGGGCGTGAGGGCTGTGGTGCCTACCGCGCCGCCGTCCGGGCTGGGGCGGGCCGCGCCGCGGGCGCCGGGCGGGGCGGCGCGGCGGCGCTGGCCCTCATGCCCGCTCGACCACCAGGGCGATGCCCTGTCCGCCTCCGATGCACAGCGCGGCCAGGCCCCGGTGGACGTCGCGGCGGGCCATCTCATGCAGGAGGGTCACCAGGATGCGGGTGCCGCTGGCGCCGATCGGGTGGCCGAGGGCGATGGCCCCGCCGTTGACGTTGCAGCGGTCGTCCGGCAGGTCCAGGGCGCGCTGCACCGCCAGCGCCTGGGCGGCGAAGGCCTCGTTGACCTCGAAGAGGTCGATGTCGCCCAGGCTGAGGCCGGTGCGCGCCAGGACCCGCTGGATGGCGGGGACCGGGCCCAGCCCCATCAGCCGTGGCGCCACGCCGGCGGACGCCCACCCGCGGATCGTGGCCATCGGGGCCAGCCCCCCGGCCCGGGCCCGGCCCTCAGCCATAACCACGACCGCGGCCGCGCCGTCGTTGAGCCCGGAGGCGTTGCCGGCGGTGACGCTGCCCGCACCGTCGAAGGCGGGGCGGAGGCGGGCCAGCCGCTCGCTGGTGGAGTCGGCGCGGGGGTGCTCGTCGGTGTCGACGAGCACGGTCTCCCGCTGCCGCCGGACCGGGACCGGAGCGATCTCCTGGACGAACCGTCCGGCGGCCATGGCGGCGGCGGCGCGAGCCTGGCTGCGGGCCGCGAACGCATCCTGGTCGGCCCGGGCCACCGCGTGCTCCCGGGCCACGTTCTCGGCCGTGACCCCCATGTGGCAGTCCTCGAGGGCGCACCAGAGCCCGTCCCGCAGCATGGCGTCGACCAGCTGCCCGTCGCCCATGCGGTACCCGAAGCGGGCCCGCTCCAAGAGGTAGGGCGCCCGCGACATGCTCTCGGCGCCACCCGCCACCACGACCTCGGCATCGCCGACCGCGATCGCCTGCGCCGCCAGGGCCACCGTCTTGAGACCGGAGCCGCAGACCTTGTTGACCGTCATCGCCGGCACCGTGACCGGCAGCCCGGCGCCGATGGCCGCCTGACGGGCGCAGTTCTGGCCGACGCCGGCCTGGAGCACGTTGCCGAGGATCACCTCGTCGACCGCCTCGGGGGCCACCCCGGCCCGGCGCAGGGCCTCGGCCACCACGTGCGCGCCGAGCTGGGGGGCCGACACCTCCGCGAGGGCCCCGCCATAGGTTCCGACCGGGGTCCGCACCCCGGCGACGATCACCGCGTGCTCCATCAGCGGGTAGCCTCCCACATCCGGGCCCTGGCGGGCATCGCACGCATTGACCGGGCTCGGGCGGTGACCTATGCTCAGGGCTGAGTGGAGAGTATGTGAGCGTGGACGCTGACTGTTCCGACTGCGTGTGTCCGCGGCCTCAAGCTGGGCCCCTCGGGGGTGGCCGGGCTTGAGGCTCTCGATGCGGACCGACTACGGCCTGCGGGCCCTCATCGACCTCGCTGGCCGCTACCCGGGTCCGGCCATGCCCTGCCACGAGATCGCAGCCCGCGAGCACATCCCGGCCCCCTTCCTCGATCAGGTGCTGCTGGCGCTGCGCCGCCACGGCCTGGTGCTCAGCACCCGGGGGCCCCGGGGGGGCCATGTGCTGGCCCGGCCCCCGGCCACCATCACCCTGGCCCAGGCCATCGAGGTCCTGGAGGGCGGGGGCGCCCAGATGGGATGCTTCGACACGCCCGACCTGTGCGATGTGGGCGCGGGCTGCCGGCTCCGTTCGGCCCTGCGGGACGCCGACCGGGCGGCCGTCGACGTGCTGACCCGGACCACCCTCGCCGATCTGGTGTCGGACCCGCGACCCCGGCGATCCCCGCTGGCCGTGGCCCTGGCGGTGGGCCCCGCCGCCTGACCGGGCGGGGGCCCCGGTGACCTTCGCCGTCCTCCTGCTGGGCGGCGCCCGCCACGAGGCGGTCCACACGGTGCGGGAGTTCGTGATGGCGGCCCGAGCCGCCGGCCACCGCGCCGACGTCTTCCTGGCCGGTGACGGCGTGGTCCACGGGAGCGCTCTGGCCGCGCTCGGCGGGGTCACCCTGTGCGGGGCCGACGCGCGGTGGCGCGGGCTGACGCCCGGCCCGGACTCGGTGCGCTTCGGCAGTCTGGCCGACTGGGCCGAGCTCTGCCGGGTGGCCGACCGCACCCTGGTCTTCGGCTGACCATGGGCCAGGTGATGGTCTGGGCGCGCGGGGGGCTCGACGACGAGCGGGCGGCCCTGGCCGTCCGGCTGGCGCTGGCCCTCACCCTGGCCGATCATGAGGTCAGCCTCTGCCTCGCGGGGGCCGCCGCGGCCCTGGCCGCGGTGCCGACCCCCGACCTCCATCCCTGGGCCGGACCGGTGGCGGCCGAGCTGGCCGCCTGCATCGACGAGGCGGGGGTGACGGTCCTGGTGGAGGCCGAGTCCCTGGCGGGGCTCGGCCTGGTGGGGGTCCCGCTGCGGGCCGGGATCGCTCCCATGGGGCGGGCGGCCCTGCTGGCGGCCGGGGCCGCCGCCGGGCGCTGGCTGGTCGTCTGATGGCCGAGCCCCGGCGCCGGCTGCACCTGATCACCCGTCTGGCGGACCAGCTGGCCTGGGCCGCCTGCGCGGCGGAGGCGGCCGCCGGGATGGTGGTCGAGGTGGTCCTCCTCCACGACGCCGTCCTGGAGCCGGCCCCGGGGCCCGGCCCCGAGGGGATGGTGGTGCTGGCGGGGGCGGCGGACGCCCGCCGCCGCGGCGTGGCCGAGCGCTGGGCCCTGGTCGACTACGCTGAGCTGGTGAACCGCTGCGTGGCGGCCGACGCGGTCGTCTGCTGGTGAGGGCCGGGGCCGACCGGGCCTCCGGCGCCGACCCGGGGCCGGCGCGGCTGGACCCCGCCGCGGTGGAGCGGTACAGCCGTCAGCTGGTCCTGCGGGAGGTGGGCGAGCGCGGCCAGCTGCGGCTGCGGGCGGCGTCGGTGGCGATCGTGGGCTGCGGCGCCCTGGGCTCGCCGGCCGCCCTCTACCTGGCCGCCGCCGGGGTCGGCCGCCTGACCCTCATCGACGACGACGCCGTCAGCCTGGACAACCTGCCGCGCCAGCCGCTGCACGACGAGGGGGCGCTGGGGGCGGGCAAGGCGCAGAGCGCCGCGCGCCGGCTGAGCCTGCTCAACGGCGCGGTCCAGTGCCGGGCCCTGCGCCGCCGGCTGGTGCCGGATAACGCCGGCGCCCTCCTGGCCGGGCACGACTGCATCGTCGACGGCTCCGACAACTTCCCCACCAAATTCCTGGTCAACGACGTGGCCCTGGCCCTCGGGGTCCCCGCGGTCATCGGCGGGGTGCTGGCCTTTCGGGGCCAGGTGCTGGTGGTCGCCCCCGGGGGCCCCTGCTACCGCTGCCTGTTCGGCGAGCCGCCTCCGGTGGGGCGGGTGGGCAGCTGCCGCACCGCCGGGGTGCTGGGGGCGCTGGCGGGCATCATCGGCAGCCTGCAGGCGATGGAGGCCCTCAAGCTGCTGCTGGGCATCGGCCGCCCGCTGGCGGGACGGGTGCAGGAGTACGAGGCCCTCAGCGGTCGCTGGCGCCAGGTGCCGTTCCCCCGCGCCGCGGGCTGCCCCGCGTGCGGCGGCCACTCGCGGTAGCGTCCACCGACGCCAGGCGCCGGCCGGTCTGGGCCGGGGGCTTGCCCGGAGCCACCCGCCGCGCGATACTCAACCGCGCGGCCACCGCCCGCGGGGAGTGCGAGCCGCGACGCCGAGGCCCTGAGCGCCGGGACGGGGCCCCGCACGCCGCGACGACGCAGGGGACGGAGGCGAAGCCGGAACGCGACGGAGGGACGGCATGCCACATCCGCTGACGCTGACGGTCAACGGCACCGGCCGCGAGGACGCGGTCGAGCCCAGGCTCCTGCTGGTGCACTACCTGCGGGAGGTGTGCGGGCTCACCGGGACCCACGTGGGCTGCGACACCAGCCAGTGCGGCGCCTGCACGGTGCTGGTGGATGGAGCCCCGGTGAAGTCCTGCACGATGTTCGCGCTCCAGGCCGAGGGCTGTCGCATCACCACCGTCGAGGGCCTGGCGCCGGCCGGTGGGGGCCTCCACCCGCTCCAGACCGCGTTCTGGGAGCAGCACGGCCTGCAGTGCGGCTTCTGCACCCCGGGCTTCCTGATGGCGGCGACCGCCCTGCTGGCGGAGAATCCGGACCCCACCGACGAGGAGATCGGCCGTGGGCTGGAGGGCAACCTCTGCCGCTGCACCGGCTACGTCAACATCCGGCGGGCGGTGCGCGCCGCGGCCGCGGCCATGCGGGCCGGGGCCGAGCCGGCGGCCACCGCCGTCGTCGGAGGGTAGGACGATGGCCGTCAGCCAGATGATCGGGGCCAGGATCCAGCGCCGCGAGGACCCGCGGCTGATCACCGGGCACGGGCGCTTCATCGAGGACCGCACCCTGCCGGGGATGGTCCACCTGGCGGTGGTGCGCAGCCCCCACCCCCACGCCCGGATCGTGTCCATCGACACCGCCGCCGCCGGCGCGGCACCCGGGGTGCTGGCGGTGCTCACCGCCAAGGAGTTCCACACCGTCCTGTCGGGGACGATGCCGGTGGCCCCGGCCTTCGCCCCCGACAAGAAGTACGTGCCCCCACGCTTCCCCATCGCCGAGCAGGAGGTGTGCTTCCAGGGCGAGCCGGTGGCGGTGGTGGTGGCCAGCGAGCGCGCCCTGGCCGCCGACGCCGTCGACCTGGTCCATGTCGAGTACGAGCCGCTCCCGGCCATCGTCGACCCCGAGGCGGCGATGCACCCGGGCAGCGTCAAGGCCCACACCGACGGCCCCGACAACATCGGCTGGGACACGACGTTCGCCGGCGGTGACATCGAGGCCGCCTTCGCCAAGGCGGAGGTGCGGGTCAAGGAGCGGATCCTGCAGCAGCGCCTGGCCCCGACCTCGATGGAGACCCGGGGGGTGCTGGCCCAGTACTCGCCATTCGACGAGCGGCTGACGATCTGGCTGGGCAGCCAGAACCCCCACTTCATCCGGTTCTTCGTCTCCATGAGCATGGGCATGCCCGAGAGCGCGGTGCGGGTCGTCGCCGAGGACGTCGGGGGCGGCTTCGGCGGCAAGATCAGCCCCTACCCGGAGGACTACCTGGTCCCGGCCGCGGCCAAGCTCCTGGGGCGGCCCGTCCGCTGGATCGAGACCCGCACCGAGAGCATCCAGACCACCACCCATGGGCGGGGCCAGGTGTTCGAGGCGGAGGTCGCGGCCCGGCGCGACGGCACCCTGCTGGGCTTGCGCCTGACCCAGGTCCTGGACCTGGGCGCCTACCACGGCACCTTCGGGGCCTTTCAGGCCTGCGCCGGGCTGATGGCGGGCGGGGTCTATCGCTGGGAGGCGGTGGAGGCCCGCAGCGTGGGGGTCCTGACCAACAAGGTGCCCACCGATCCCTACCGGGGTGCCGGACGGCCGGAGGCGACGCACGTGTGCGAGCGGATGGTGGACCGGCTGGCCCAGGAGCTGGGCATGGACCCGGCCGAGCTGCGCCGCCGGAACTTCGCCCGCGAGTTCCCCTTCACCAACAACTTCGGCCTGGTCTACGACTCCGGCAACTACGACGGCACCCTCGACCGGGCCCTGGAGCTGGCCGACTACCCGGCGCTGCGCGAGCGCCAGGCGGAGGCGCGCCGGGCGGGCCGCCTGGTGGGGATCGGGATCTCCACCTGGGTG
Source organism: bacterium (assembly GCA_021802045.1). Taxonomy (GTDB): domain Bacteria; phylum Chloroflexota; class Dormibacteria; order Aeolococcales; family Bog-877; genus JAKABB01. The sequence goes on along the minus strand of JAKABB010000074.1, from coordinate 7,227 downwards.
GAGATCTGCGGGTTCGGGCCCGCCGCGCCGACCGCCGGCGCCACCGGCGGCATCGCCCTGGTGGAGTCGGCCCAGGTCCGCGTGCTGCCCACCGGGTCGGCCAGCGTGTTCGTCGGGACCCAGGCCCAGGGCCAGGGTCACGACACCACCTTCGCCCAGATCGTCGCCGACACCCTGGGGATGCCGCTGGAGACCATCGAGCTCCGCCACGGCGACACCGCCGAGGGCACCGGGTTCGGCTGCGGGACGTACGGCAGCCGCAGCCTGTCGGTGGGGGGGATGGCCGTCCAGCAGGCGGCGGTCAAGGTGCGGGAGAAGGCCCGCCAGCTGGCGGCCCACCTGCTGGAGGCGGACCCGGACGACCTGGTCTTCGAGCAGGGGCGGTTCGCCGTCCAGGGCAGCCCCGCCACCGGGAAGTCGATCCAGGAGGTGGCGCTGGCGGCCTACGGGGGCAGCCTGCCCTCGGGGATGGAGCACGGCCTGGAGGCGGTCAGCTACTTCGACCCCAGCAACTGGGTCTGGCCGTTCGGGGCCCATGTGTGCCTCGTCGAGGTGGATCCGGAGACCGGTGCGGTGCGGATCGAGCAGTACGTCGGAGTGGATGACTGCGGCACCGTCATCAACCCCATGATCGTGGAGGGGCAGGTCCAGGGCGGCGTCGCCCAGGCCATCGCCCAGGCGCTCTACGAGGAGGTGGTGTACGACGGGGAGAGCGGCCAGCTGCTGACCGGGACCCTTCTCGACTACCTGGTCCCGACCATGAACGAGATCCCCGACATGACCCTCGACCGCACCGTGACCCCGAGCCCGGTCAACCCGCTGGGGGTGAAGGGCATCGGCGAGGCCGGCACCATCGCCGCCACCCCAGCGGTCATCAACGCCGTCTGCGACGCGCTGAGCCCGCTGGGCATCCACCATGTCGACATGCCCGCCAGTCCGGATCGACTCTGGCGGCTGATGCAGGAGGCACGCCCATGATCCCGGCCGCGTTCGAGTACTCCCGGGCCACCTCCGTCGCCGAGGCCGTCGACCTCTTGCGCCGCGGGGGTGGGGAGGCCAAGGTGCTGGCCGGCGGCCACAGCCTGATCCCGCTGATGCGGCTGCGGCTGGCCCAGCCCACGGCGCTGGTGGACATCAACGGCGTCAAGGAGCTCGACTACATCCGGATGGAGGAGGGACGGGTCCGCGTCGGCGCGCTCACCCGCCACGCCACCGTGGTGCGCTCGGCCGAGGTGCGCCGGCACCTGCCCCTGCTGGCGGAGATCGCCGGCGAGGTGGGGGACCCCCAGGTGCGCAGCCGGGGGACCGTCGGCGGGGTGCTGGCCCACGCCGACTCCGCCGGGGACTACCCCACCCTGGCGGTGATGCTGGACGCGGAGATCGTGACCGACCGGCGCCGGATCGCGGCCCGGGACTTCTTCCAGCACCTCTTCACCACGCCCCTGGCCCCTGACGAGCTGGTCTGCGAGGTGGTCTTCCCGGCGGCCCCGGGGCCGCACCGCTACCTGAAGTTCCGGCGTCGCCTCTTCGACTGGGCGATCGTCGCCGCCGGGGTTCAGCAGCTCGACGGCGGCTGGCGGGTCGGGCTCACCAACTGCGGCCCCACCCCGGTGCGGGCGACCGCGGTGGAGGCGGCCCTGGCGCAGGGGGCGACCCCGTCGGCGGCCTCCGCGGCGGCCGCCGACGGCCTCAACCCCAGCTCCGACCTTCGGGCCAGCTCCGAGTACCGCCGCCACCTGGCCCGGGTGCTGACCCGGCGGGCCCTCGAGCAGGCGGCCTGAACCCGGCCGCGGCGCCCGGGCCCGTCGGCCTGGCCCTCCACCCCGTGCCATAGTGGAGGGGCCGATGCCTGCCCCCGAGCTGACCCCCGCCCCCAAGCCGCAGCCGGAGGGGTGGCCGGGGGCCCCTCCGTTGACCACGGTGGACGAGGTCGGGGCGGCGCTGACCGCCGCCGCCTACCTCCCGGGCCGCGACCTGGCCACGGCCTGCTTCCTCAGCCTGCGACTGGAGCGACCGCTGCTGCTCGAAGGGGAGGCGGGGGTCGGGAAGACCGAGTGCGCCAAGGCCCTGGCCGCCTGCCTCGGGGCTCCCCTGGTCCGCCTCCAGTGCTACGAGGGGATCGACGTCCATCAGGCGCTGTACGAGTGGAACCATCCCCGCCAGCTGTTGGCCATCCGCCAGCAGGAGGCGGCCGCCACCCGGGCCCTCGACGTCTTCACCCCCGAGTTCCTGATCCGGCGACCTCTGCTGCAGGCGCTCGACCCGCCGGACGGGCGCCGGTGCGTGCTGCTCATCGACGAACTCGACCGCGCGGACGACGAGTTCGAGGCCTTCCTGCTGGAGCTCCTCTCGGACTGGCAGGTGACGATCCCCGAGCTCGGCACCGTGCGGGCGGCACAGCCCCCGGCCGTCATCTGCACCTCCAACCGCACCCGTGAGCTCCACGATGCCCTGAAGCGGCGCTGCCTCTTCCACTGGATCGACTACCCGAACCTGGAAGAGGAGCTGGCCATCGTCCGCACCCGGCTGCCGACGGTCCCGGCGGCACTGGCCCGCCAGGTGGTGGCCTTCGTGCACGAGCTGCGCTCCCTCGACCTCTACAAGGTGCCGGGCGTGGCCGAGACCCTGGACTGGGCCCAGGCGCTGGTGGCCCTGGGCGAGGACCGGGTCACCCCCGAGACGGCGGAGGCCACCCTGGGCAGCCTGCTGAAATACCAAGAGGACCTCGTCGCGGTGCGGGCCGCCGGGTCGGCGGCGCTCCTGGCGCGGGCCCGGGCGGATGCCTGACCCCACCCGGGCTGCCCCCGAACCCGCACCGGCCCTGGTGCGCCGCCTGACCGAACTGGCCCGCGCCCTGCGGGACGCCGGCGTGCCGGTCGGTCCCGGCGACCTGCTCTTGGGCCTGCGGGCCGTGGAGGCGGTGGGTCTGCGCCGTCCGGACGACGTGGCGGCGGCCCTGCGCGCCAGCTGGTGCCGGCGCCGGGAGGACCAGGCGCTGTTCGACCGACTCTTCCGCCGGCTCCTGGGGCCGGCGGCCGCGGTCACGCGTCCGGCGCCGGCGACCCCGACCCCGGTGCGCCGGACGGTGGTCCCGGCCCCACTTGGCGGTGCCCAGCCGCCGCCACCCGACGGGCGGCCCCCGCGGCCCCCGCGCGGAGTGGCCAGCGTGGAGGAGCGGCTGCGACGGCTGGACTTCGCCGCCTGCAGCCCGGCGGAGCTGGTGGAGCTGGAGCGGGCGATGGCCCGGCTGCGGGCGCGGCCACCGCTGCGTCCCAGCCGGCATCGGCGCCCGGCGCGGCGGGGCCGCCAGATCGACTGGGCCCGGACCCAGCGGGCGGCGCTGCGCACCGGCGGCGAGTGGCTCCGCCTGGAGCACAGCCGGCCCCGGCCGCGCCGCCGGCCGCTGCTGCTGGTGTGCGATGTCAGCGGGTCGATGGAGCGCTACGCCCGCCTGCTCATCCGCTTCCTGCACGCGGTGGAGCGCAGCACCGGCGGCACCGAGGCCTTCGTGTTCGGGACCCGGCTCACCCGGATCACGCGCCAGCTGCGCAGCGCCGACCCCGGGGTGGCCCTGGCGGCGGTGGGGGAGGCGGTGCCGGACTTCGCCGGCGGGACCAGGATCGGTGAGAGCCTGCACCGCCTGCTGACGCGGTGGGGCGGCCGGGCCCTGGGCCGGGGGCCGATCACGCTGGTGGTCAGCGACGGCTGGGAGGTGGGGGACCGGGCCCAGCTGGCCGCGGCCGCCGCGCGGTTGCAGCGGGCCAGCTGGCGGCTGCTGTGGTGCAACCCCCGCATGGGGGACCCGCGCTTCACCCCGGCCGCGGGCGGCATGCAGGCGGTGCTGCCCTACCTCGACGCCCTGCGCCCGGCGCACAATCTGGAGAGCTTGGAACAGCTCAGCGACCTCCTGGACACGGCCCAGCGCCGCCGGCCGGTGCGCCCCCAGCGCCCCCGCGCGGCCGACGTGGGGGCGCTGGGGGGCGGCGATGCGTGACCTGATCGCCACCCTCGACCAGTGGGCGCCCGAGAACCCGCGGGTGGCCCTGGCCACCGTCGTCCGGACCGCCGGCTCCACACCGCGTCCGGCGGGGGCCCGGCTGGCGGTCACCGGCGACGGGCGGATGGCGGGCTCGGTCAGCGGCGGCTGCCTGGAGGCGGCGGTGGTGGAGGAGGGCCTGCGCACCCTGGCCGGGACGGAGCCGGCCCGGCTGCTCCACTACGGGATCGCCGACGAGCTGGGCTGGTCGGTGGGGCTGGCCTGCGGTGGCGAGGTCGACATCTTCATCGAGGCCTGGGCCTGGCAGCCGGCGGACCCCCTGGTGGCCGGGCTGCGGGCGGCGCTGGCGGCCGACCGGGCGGTGGCGCTGTGCACCGCGGTCGGGGGCCCGGCGCCCGGGACGCGGGCCTTGGGCGACGATCGGGCAGTGGCCGGGGAGCTGGCCGACACCCTGGGGGCCGCGGCGCTGTCAGCGGCGGTGGCGGCACGCTTGCGGTCGGGGCTGCCCGGGGTGGACGACGTGGGTGGGGTGCCGGTCTTCATCGACCCCCTGGTGCCGGCCTCCCACCTGGTCATCGTCGGCGCGGTACACACCGGGGCGGCGCTGGCCCGCCTGGCCAAGGCCATCGGCTACCGGGTCACCGTGGTCGACCCCCGCGAGGCGTTCTGCACCCCGGAGCGGATCCCGGACGCCGACTCCCTGCTGGTGGAGTGGCCCCAGCGGGCGCTGGCCCGCCTGGAGCTCGGCCCCCGGGATGCGGCGGTGTGCCTCACCCACGACCCCAAGTTCGACGATCCCACCCTGCGGGCCCTGGTGGCCACCGCGGTGGGGTACATCGGGGCCATCGGCAGCCGCCGGACCCAGGCCACCCGGGCCGCGCGCCTGGCGGCCGAGGGGGTGGGGGAGACCGACCTGCTCCGGGTCCACGGCCCGGTGGGTCTAGACCTGCGCGCGGCCACCCCCGAGGAGACGGCGCTGGCCATCCTGGCCGAGGTGGTCGCCGTCCGCCGGGGCGGCTCGGGGGGCCGGCTCGGGCGTCCGGCCGCGGCGGCGGCGCCGAGTGGCGGCGGGTGACCGAGGCCAAGGGACCGCCCCCGCAGCCGTATGTCGTCCTGGCGGCGGGGCGGAGCGCCCGGATGGGGCGGCCCAAGCCCCTGCTTCCCTGGCGGGGGCGCACCCTCCTGCAGCACGCCTGCGCCGCGGCCAGGGAGGGTGGCGCGGCCCCCGTCCTGGTGGTGGCCGAGGACCCAGCGCCCCTGGCCGCGGGGGCCGGGCCGCTGGGGCCGGTGATCTGGGTCGCCTGCCCGCGGGCCGCGGAGGGCCAGGCGCGGTCCCTGCAGGCGGGGCTGCGGGCGGCGGCGGCGGCCGCCCCGGGGGCCAGCGCGGTGCTGGTGGGGCTGGCCGACCAGGCTGGGCTGGACCCCCGCGCCGTGGCGGCCGTGCTCTGGGCCGTGGCCGGAGGGGGGGGCGACGCCTTCGTGGCCGCCTACAGCGACGCCCCCGAGGTCCCGGGGCACCCCGTGGCTCTGGGCGCGGCCCTGTGGCCGGCGGTGGCCGCGGTGGAGGGGGACGTCGGCGCCCGGACCATCCTGCGCCACCTCGGGCCGCGGCTGGTCTCGGTGCCGCTGCCGGGCAGCTGGCGCCCCTTCGACTGCGACACGCCTCAGGAGTACGCGGCGCTGCTGGCGGCGGGCGTCTGATGCGCACCGAGCGGGTCCCGCTGCCGGCCCTCGGCGAGTCGCCGGGCCGGTGGGTGGGCGGGGTCCTCTGCCGGGACGTGGTCGGCCGCGACGGGCGGACGGTGCTGCCCAAGGGGCACCGGCTGGAGCGGGCCGACGACGTCCTCCTGGACGGCGCCGCCCCGGCCCCCCTGCACCTGCTCTTCCTCGATCCCGAGGACGTCGACGAGGACACCGCGGCCCGCCGGCTGGCGGCGGTGGTCGCCGGCCCCGGGATCGTGACCGGCCGTCCGGTGGAGTCGCAGATCACCTGCCGGGCGGCGATGCGCGGCCTGGTGGACCTGGACGCCGAGGCCCTGGGTCGGCTCAACGCCGAGCCCGACGTCACCGTGTTCACCCTGCCCGACGGGATGCCGGTGGAACAGGGACGGGCCGTGGCGGGGGTCAAGGTCACCCCCCTGGCGGTGACGGCGGCGGCGCTGGCCCGGGCGGAGGCGGCGGTCCGTGAGGCCGGGGGCCCGGTGCTGGCGGTCCGACCGTTCCTGCCCCTGCGGGTCGCGGTGCTGGTGTGTGAGGCGCTGGCCCCGGCGCGGCGCGAGCGCTTCGAGGGGGCCGTGGCCGCCAAGGTCCAGTGGTTCGGGGGCCGGCTGGACCGGGTCCGCTACCTTCCCCAGCGGGAGGCGGTCGACGCGGACGCTGTCCGGGCGGCGGCGGCCGGCGCCGACCTGGCCCTGGTGGCAGGGGTGGCCTCCACGGACCCGCTCGACGCCCCCTGGGAGGCGGTGATGGACGCCGGGGCCCGGGTGGTGCGGCGCGGCCTGCCGGTCCATCCCGGCAGCAGCTACTGGATCGTGGAGCTGGAGGGGCGGCCGGTGGTCGGGGTCGCCTCCTGCGGCATGTTCTCCCGGCAGACCGCGCTCGACCTGCTCCTGGCCCGCTGCTTCACGGGGCAGCCTTTGGACCCGCGATACCTCGGGGGGCTGGGCCACGGCGGGCTGCTGGCCCGTGAGCTCGCCTACCGCTTTCCCCCGTACCCGGATCCCCCCACCGATGAGGAGGCGCCATGAACCTGGAGAACCACTTCGCGGTCGCGGTCCCGCCCGAGCAGCTCTTCCCCCTGCTGCGCGAGCTGGAGCGGATCGCCCCCTGCCTGCCCGGCGCCGCGATCACCGAGCGCGTCGACGCCGACACCTACCGGGGCACGGTGACGGTGAAGGTGGGCCCGATCACGGTGGCCTACCAGGGGACCGCCCGGGTGGTGGAGGTCGACCCGGTCGCCAGCCGGCTGGTGATGCGCTGCGAGGGCCGCGAGACTCGCGGGGCCGGGAGCGCCGCCGCCACCATCACCTTGGAGCTGAGCCCGACCGAGGCCGGCGGCTCCGCCGGGACCATTCGCTCCGAGGTCGCCATCTCGGGCCGGGTGGCCCAGTTCGGGCGCGGAGTGATGCAGGACATCGCCGACCGGCTCCTGGGCGAGTTCGCCCGCTGCGTGGAGACGACGGTCAGCGCCGCCGCCACCCCCGCTCCCGCGCCGGCGCCGGCCGGCGATG
>JAKABB010000007.1 GCA_021802045.1 bacterium | reverse complement strand
CCGGGTCGGGGGCGCCGGCCCGCGCCGGCCCCACCGCCAGCGGGCGGCGGCGGCACCGCCGGCGGCATCCGATTGGCCCCAGGGAACCAGCTGGGGACCCGCAGCTGGCCCCACCCGATGATGAAGTACTGCTGCAGGACCATCACACCGCTCTGGGTGATCCAGTAGAGCCCGACCGCCTGTTGGAACTGGAGGGCGACGACGAAGATCACCACCGGCATCAGATAGGCCATCTGGGAGCTGACCTTGTACATCTGCAGCTCCTGGTCGCTCATGTCGGGACGCGCCTGCTGCATCACCATCTTCGCCTGGGCGAAGGTCAGGACCGCCGACACCAGTGGCACCAGCAGTCCGGTGGGATGCGCCAGCAGACCGGCCTTGAACGGGGCCTGGTTGAGGTCGCTGATCCACAGGAAGCTGAGAGAGCCGTGGAGCTCGGTCCCCAGCTTGTGGACCGACCCGTAGAGCGCATAGATGATGGGCAGCTGGGGCAGGTAGGTGAGGCAGCCGGAGAGCTGCCCCAGGGGGTTGACCCCGTGGGCCCGGTAGAGGGCCATCACCTCCTGGTTCAGCTTCTGCGGGTCCTTCTTGTACTTCTGACGCAGCTCCTTGAGCTCGGGAGCCACCTTGCGCTGTTCCTCCTGGATCCGCCGGGTGGTGCGGATCTGATAGCGGAAGAGCGGGAAGAGCAGGCCGCGGATGATCAGGGTCACCAGGATCACCGCCAGGCCGAAGGAGCCAATGAAGCGGGTGGGGCCGAAGGCGTGGAAGACGGTGTTGAAGAACTGCAGCGTGACCGCGACCGGGGTCAGGAAGACCCAGAAGAAGATCGCCAGCAGGGGGTTGGCGGGCGGCGGCCACGCCGGGTTCACGAAGGTCAGCAGCTCACCGAACACGGGTCAGCTCCTCGGGCAGCGGCACGGGGTCGTAGCCCCCCGCATGGAACGGGTGGCAGCGGGCCAGCCGCTTGAGGCCCATCAGCCATCCCCGGCCGGCGCCGTAGAGCTGGATCGCCTCGTAGGTGTAGTGCGAGCAGCTGGGCTCGTACCGACAGCCTCCGAACAGGCCCAGGATCGGGGAGAGGCCGAACTGGTAGAAGCGGATGAACACCAGGGAGGCGCGCCTCACGCGCGCGCCCCGATTCGCCCGAGCCCCTGGTCCAGGGCGGCCCCCAGCTCCAGGCTGGTCGCCCCAGCGGCCGGGGGACGGGCCACGATCACCAGGTCGAAGCTCCCCAGGGACGGCAGACGCCGCCCCGCCACCACCCGCAGCCGGCGGCGAACCCGGTTGCGGACCACCGCCCCCCCCACGCGGGCGGGCACGCTGATCCCGATCCGTGGGTGCCCCAGGCGGTTGCCCCGCCGCTCGACCCGCAGTAGCGCCCCGCCGGCGCCGATCCGCGCCGCCCTCACAGCCACGAAGTCCCGCGACCGCCGGAGGCGGTGCTGGCGCTTCACCGCACGGGCGCAGGCGTCAGCCGGTGCCGGCCCTTGCGCCGGCGAGCCTTCAGGATGCGCACCCCTCCAGGGGTCGCCATCCGGGCCCGGAACCCATGCGTCTTGAGCCGGTAGCGTTTCTTGGGCTGGTACGTTCGCTTGATGGGAGATCCTCCACCCGGCCATGATCGACAGGGTCGGGAGTCGGGGCACGCGCGGGCACTCGCGCCTGCATCAGTCGCCGCCAGCATAGCAAAGGGCTTTCCCTGGACCGCGACCGGGGCCTCGAAGCGGGCATTCCGAGGGCTCCGCCCGCATTGCCAGGCTCGCCGACCGGTGCTATGATCCGAGATCGCCGCCGGGGTGGAGCGGACGGCACCACAGACGCGAACAGGGTCTGTGGCGTAGGCTCGGCCAGAGTTTTCCACTCCTGTGCATAAGGTGTGAATCCATGGCGTTCGTGTGCGCCTGCCTTCCGGGCAGCCACTTCGCGCGGTCCCGGACCGGCCCCCCCGCGTGACCGCTGACCAGGTGTGGGCCGCGGCTCAGGAGGAGTTGCGCTTCCAGGTCAGCCGACCCGGGTACGAAGCCTGGATCAAGAACGCCAGGCTGCTCACGGTGGACGAGGAGACCGGTCGGGTGCAGCTGGGCGTCCCCACCGAGCTCGCGCGGGACTGGATCGGCGAGCGCTACGCCCCGCTCATCCGCGAGACCCTGGCCGCCATCCTGTCCCGCGAGGTGGAGCTGGATCTGACGGTGATGGGCCCGCAGGGCTCGGCCGCAACGCTGGTCCCCGGCGAGGAAGCCGAACCCGAGGGACTGGCCGCCTGGGTCCCCCAGGCGCCCTCCCCGGCCCCAGCGGAGGGGCTGGCCCCCCCCTCCGAGGCGGAAGCCTCCATCGTGGTGGGCACCCTCAATCCCCGGTACACCTTCTCGGCCTTCGTGGTCGGGAACAGTTCCCACTTCGCCCACGCCGCCTGCCGTGCGGTCAGCGAGGCCCCGGGCCGGGCCTACAACCCCCTTTTCCTCTACGGTGGGGTGGGCTTGGGCAAGACCCACCTGATGCACGCCATCGGCCACGCAGTCTGGCGCGAGCGCCGCTGCCGGGTGGCCTACGTCACCTCCGAGAACTTCCTCAACCAGATGATCCTGTCCATCCAGGAGAACCGGATGGCGGAGTTCCGCAACCGCTACCGGACCGTGGACGTCCTCCTGGTCGACGACATCCAGTTCCTGGCGGGCAAGGACCGAACCCAGGAGGAGTTCTTCCACACCTTCAACGCCCTGCACCAGGTCAACCGGCAGGTGGTGATCAGCAGCGACCGGCCCCCACGGGAGATTCCGACCCTGGAGGATCGGCTGCGGACCCGGTTCGAGGGTGGCCTGATGGCCGACATCCAACCCCCGGACTTCGAAACCCGCCTGGCGATCCTGCGGAGCAAGCTCCCCGGCCACCACTCCCTTCTCACCGAGGAGGTCCTCTCCTTCATCGCCCACAAGATCCAAAAGAACATCCGCGAGCTGGAGGGGGCTCTGATCCGGGTCTTGGCCCACGCCTCCCTCAACCCCGGGGAGCCCCTGGACGTCGAGCAGGTCGCCAGGATCCTCCACGACATCATCCCCACCGCCGACGTCCGTCCCCTCTCCGTGGAGACCATCCAGGAGACGGTCGCCGGCTACTACGGCATCAGCGTGGAGGAGATGAAGGGCAAGCGCCGCGACAAGCACATCGTGCTCCCGCGGCAGGTGGCGATGTACCTGATCCGGGAGGAGATCGCCATGAGCCTGCCCGCCATCGGCCACGCCTTCGGGGACCGGGACCACACGACCGTCCTCCACTCCTACGAGAAGATCAACACCGAGGCCAAGGAGGACCCCCGCATCCTGGCCGACCTGACCCGGCTTCGGGAGGTGCTCTACGCTTGACGGTCCCGGCCGGTCCTCGCGTCGGCGATGTCCACTGCCCCTGGGGGTACTGGCGCTGATGGTTGTGGACAAGCACCAACTCCCAACGACATCCCCCGTCTCACCGTGGAGAGGCCAAGCTTGCACACAGGTTATCCAACCCGTCATTGATCTCCCCGACCGGGGTTTTCCCCAGTCTCCCCCGCCCTATGACGATGACCAATGAATACAGGCCCAGGTCATACCATTCCTGCCTGTTCACAACCGCCCTCACCCACGGTCGCTGACGCCACCGCCGGGTCCGGCCCCACGGAGTCCCACCCCATGAGGTGCTCCCTCTCAGCCCACCAGTTCGCCGCCGGTCTCGGTGCCGTCACCCGCGCGGTCTCACCGCGGGCGACGCTGCCCATCCTCAGCAACGTGCTCATCGAGGCCCGGGACGGAGCGGTGCACCTCCTGGCCACCAACTTGGACCTCACCATCCGGCACCACCTGCCGGCGAAGATCGACGAGCCCGGCAGCATCACCCTCCCGGCCAAGATCCTCAGCGAGTTCGTGGCAGCGCTCCCGGACGGGACCATGGAGTGGGAGCTCGACGCCAGCAGCCAGACCGTGGCCCTGCGCAGTGGGCCCTACACCGCCCACATCCGGGGCATCGACGCCGCCGAGTTCCCCCAGCTGCCCGTGCTCCAGGGTGGCTCACGGGTCGTCTTGGACCCCATCGCCTTCGCCACCGCGACGGAGCAGACCGTGGTCGCCGCCAGCGTCGACGAGGGCCGACCCCTCTACACCGGGGTCCTCACCGAGGTCGCCGACTCGGTCCTGACCATGGTCGCCACCGACGGCCACCGCTTGGCGATCCGTCAGATGGGGGTCCCGGAGACCGAGGCCGGGACCAGGACCAGCTTCATAGTGCCCGCAAGAGCGCTGGCCGAGCTCGGCCGCCTCCTCCGTCCCCAGGGGGGCGACGGAGCAGGCCCGCTCTCCCTCAAGCTGGCCCAGAACGGGACCCATATCACCTTCGAACTTTCGGGGTACGAGGTGAGCACGCGCCTCCTGGAGGGCACCTACCCCAACTACAGCAAAGTGGTCCCGGAAACCGCCCAGACCACGATCCGCACCAACACCAAGGAGTTCCTGCGGACCGCCCGGGTGGTGGCCCTCTTCGCGCGGGACGCCGCCAACGTGGTCAAGATCCGCTCCGAGCCCGGGATGCTCACCCTCTCCGCCAACACCAACGAGGTGGGGGACAACGTCGCCACCCTGCCGGCCACGATCGAGGGAGAGCAGCTGGCCATAGCCTTCAATGCCCGCTACCTGCTGGACGTGCTCCAGATCCTGCAGACGGAGGAGGTCGAGTTGGTGTGCAATGGCTCGTTGGCCCCCGGCCTGATCCGTCCGGTCGGGGACGACAGCTACCGCTACGTGATCATGCCGGTGCGGGTGGCCCTCTGACCGGGTAGGTCGCAGGGGCGGACCCCGTGCACCTGCGCGAGCTGCGCTGCTTCGCCTTCCGCAACCACCAGGACACCCGCCTGGAGCTTGGTCCCGGCCTGACCGTGGTGGTCGGGCGCAACGGCCAGGGCAAGACCAACCTCCTGGAGGCGATCGCCACCCTGGCCCTCACCCGGTCCCCGCGGGCGGGCAGCCTGGCGGAATGCATCGCCTGGGGGGCGCCGGCCGCCCGGGTCACCGGCTGGACGGACGGAGGCGCCGGGCCCCTGGAGGTGGACTGCCGCCTGGACCGGCTCCCATCCAGCCCCGAGCGGGCGGTGCGCCGCTACTGCGTGAACGGCACCACCCGCTCGGCGCGCGCCGTGCTGGGCCTGGTCCCGGTGGTGCTCTTCTGGCCGGAGGACCTCGCCCTGGTCAAGGGCCCCCCGGAGGGACGGCGCCGGCTCTTGGACGTCGTCCTGAGCCAGGCCCACCCGGCCTACGCCGAGACCGCCCTGCGCTACCGGCGGGCCTTGGAGCAGCGCAACGCCCTCCTGCGGGGGTCGGGAGCCGCAGGACTCGCGCCCCGCCCGCTGGCGGTCTGGACGGCCGCTCTCATCGACCACGGAGCGCCGGTCATGGCGGCTCGGGCGGCCCTGGTCGGGACCATGCAGCCCTTGGTGGCGGCCGCCGCCATGGAGCTGGGGGAGCCCACCGCGATCGCGATCCGGTACCGGCCCGGTCTACCCACCCAGGGGGTGCCTCCGGAGGCACTGGCCGACCCCAGCACCGCGGCCCACGTCCTGGGGGCGGCCCTGCAGGCCGCCGCCGAGGAGGAGCGACTGCGCGGGATCACCGTGTGCGGCCCTCACCGTGACGACCTCATCCTCGACCTCGACGGCCGGTCCGCCAGGGCCTTCGCCTCCCAGGGACAGCAGCGCGGTATCGTCCTTGCCGTGAAGGCGGCTGAGGTTCGCGTCATCCGGGAGCGGTTGGGAACCACCCCGGTCGTCCTGCTCGATGACGTCTTCTCGGAGCTGGACCCGCTCCGTCAGGAGCGGCTCTCCGCCCTGCTGGCGGGGGAGGGCCGAGAGCTGCAGACGCTGCTGACCACCGCGGGCGCGATCCCGGCGGCGGTCCACCCCCTCCACCAGCTGGTGGTGGAGCGGGGACAGGCGCGGCCCCGCGAGGCCTGAAGGGTGGAGGGCATCGACTCCGTCCTGCCCCGGGTGCTGCGGCGCATGGGGGTGGCGGGGCACGTCCGGGAGGCCCAGGCCTGCCGGGCCTTCGAGGACGTGTGCGGGGAGTTCCTGCGGCCCCACGTTCGGGCCCTGCGGCTGGAGGGGGGCGTCCTGGTGGTCGCCTGCGCCCACCCGGCGGTCGCCCACCAGCTCCAGCTGGAGGTGCAGCCAGTGCTCGACGCCGTCAACCTGGTGATCGGGCCACCGCCCATCCGGCGCCTGCGCTTCGTCGGGGACCCGGCCGGTGGCCCCAGCTGGCGGTAGCGCTCAGGCAGCCCCGGTGGTGCCGACCAGGGCCAGCAGCTCGGCGGCGACGCGGGCGGCGGCATCGGGACGCGACCAGCGCCGCGCTGCGCTCCCCATCCTCGCCAGGGCCGGGCTCCCCGCCACACTGAGCTCGGCGACGGCCGCCAGCATCGCGCGCGGGCCCGGCGTGGCCCGGGCGAACCCGGCCCGGACCGCCATGCCCACGTTCGGACCCTCCTGTCCGGGCAGGTGCCCGGAGCACAGGAGCGGACGCTCCATCGCCGCCGTCTCGGCGATGGTGGCGGGCCCCGCCTTGCCGATGACCACGTCCGCCGCCCGCAACCAGTCGGCCATCGCATCGACATAGCCCACCACGCGCACCGGCACCGGGAAGGTTGCCGCCCGGAGCGTCCCCTCCAGGCGCCGGTTACGGCCGCACACCACGGCCAGCTGGATGGGCAGCCCGGCCCGGGCGAGCTCACGGACGGTCTGGGCGCGCAGGCCCGCCCCCTCGCCGCCACCGGTCAGCAGGACGCAGAAACGCTCCGGGTCGAGGCCGAGGCGGCGCCGCAGCGCCGGACGGGCCTCAGCCTCGGGCGGCAGGGTCGCGGAGAACTGGGCCGCGATCGGCAGACCGGTCTCCACCGCCTCCGGAAGGGCGCGGTGGCGTCGGCACTCGGCGGCCGCGGCGGCGGAGGGGACGCAGAGCAGGTCGACCGGGGCCGAGACCCAGGAGCGGTGGACCCGGACCAGGTCGGTGACCACCGTGGCCCGTCTGCCAGGCCAGGCCGCCCGGCGGGCGGCGGTGGCCAGCGGGGCGACCAGGAGGGGATGGAGGGAGACGGCCGCCGCCGGCTGCAGGCGGGCCAGCTCGCTGGCCAGGGCTCCGGAGAGGGCACGGCGGGTCGCGGCTCCAAGGGCCCAGCCCCCGGCCCGACGGTCGGTGAGGTGGAAGCCGGCGCCCCACAGGGCCGGTGCCAGCCGCACCAGGGGGCCGTAGAGGGCCGCGGGCGCGCGGCTGAGGGACCAGCCGGTCTCCGGACCAGGGCTGCGCGTGACGACCGACACCGTGTCCCCAGCGGCGGCCTCGATGGCGGCGGCCACCGCGGCGGCGGCGGCCCGGTGGCCGCCGCCGGTGTCGGCGATCCACAGCAGGATGGAAGGGGGGGGGGGGGGGGGCACGGGGATTCCCTTGGGGACGGCGATCGAGCAGCTGCGCCGCCGATGGTAGAGTGGGCAGGCTAGCTGCGGTGTGAAGCGCCGCGCGGATGCGGCCCCGGTAGAGGACAAGGACGATCGCGGCATGCGGTAACGCGCCGTGTGGGGCAGCCCAGGGCTCCCGGGTGGCCGGCACGGCGTTGCTGACGGAGGTGATCGAGGATCCCGCGCGCCTGATGGCGCTCCGGGACGCCTGGATGTCGCTGCAGGCCGACGCGCCCGTCAACCCCTTCCTCACCTGGGACTGGCAGACGATGTGGTGGGAGGTCTTCGGCGCCGGCTACGCCCTGCGGTCACTGGCGGTGTGGGACGGAGGCCGGCTGCGCGGTCTCTGGCCCCTGTACGTGGACCCGGCGGCCCCAGACCAGCTGCGGGTGATCGGGGGTCTCGATCTCAGCGATCACCTGGGCTTCCTCGCCGCCACCGAGTGGGCCCCGGCGGTCGCCGCCGCCGGCCTGGGCTGGCTGGCGGCCGGGGCGGTCGGTGGCGACGGCACCTCCCTGTCCAACCCCGTCCTCGATCTCCACTTCGTGCCGGAGGACGGGGCGGTGGCGACGGCGATCCAGGAGGCGGGGCCCCGGCTGCAGTGCCAGGTCGTGGCTGAGGCGGAGGCGGTCAGCCCCTGGGTCCCGTTGGCCGCCGACTTCGAAGAGTGGGTCCAGACCCGGCTGTCGAAGAAGGACCGCCACGAGCTGCGCCGCAAGCGTCGCCGCCTCGACGCCGAGCACCCAGGCTGGCGGGTGCGCGACTGCTCGCGTGACGGCTGGGAGCCGGCCCTGGAGCGCTTCTTCGAGCTGCACCGCCTCAGCACCCCCGGCAAGGCCGCCTTTTGGACCGCCGACATCGAGCGCTTCTTCCGCCTGGTCGGGGCCCGCTTCGCCGCGGCCGGGTGGTTGCGCCTGCACCTGCTCGAGACGGGCGACGGGGCGGTCGCGGCCACATTGGGTTTCACCCTCGGGGGCGGCTGGCTGCTCTACAACTCCGGCTACGACCCGGCGGCGGCGCGGTGGTCGGTGGGGCTGCTGTGCGTGGCCGAGGGGATCCGCATGGCCATCGCCGAGGGCTGCGACCGCGCCGACTTCCTGCGCGGGGACGAGCCCTACAAGTACGACCTCGGCGCCAGGGATCGGACCCTGGTCCACCTGCGCGTCAGCCGATCCACCCCGACCCCTGCGGATGAGCGCGGCGCTTAGTCCGGTGCCCGACTGGGACGGGGAACGGGCGGCGGTCGCCTTCCTCAGCCTCCACGCCTCGCCCCTGGCCCGTCTCGGGCAGCGGGAGAACGGCGGGCTCAACGTCTACGTCCGGGCCATCTGTGAGGAGCTGGGGGCGCGCGGGGTCGAGACCGACATCTTCGTCCGCCGCATCTCAGAGGCGGAGCCCGTGGAGCGGCCCCTCGGGCCGCGGGGCCGAGTGGTGGCCCTCGAGGCCGGCCCCCTGCGCCGCCTGCCCAAGCACCAGTTGCCGGGGGTCCGTGCCGCCTACCTGGCCGCGGTCCGGGCGTACCTCGCCCACCGGCCCCGACGCTACCGGGCGGTGCACAGCCACTACTGGCTGACCGGCGACGCGGGCCAGGCCCTGGCGAGGGAGATGGCCGTCCCGTGGCTGCACACGGCCCACACCCTGGTCGCCGTGAAGCGGGAGCACGGCTTCGACGGCGATGTCCCGGAGCGGCTCATCGGAGAGCACCGGATCGTCGCCGCCGGGGCCAGGCTGGTGGTCAACACCCGGTCCGAGGCCAGTGACCTGGTCCGGCTCTACGGGGCCCGCCCGGACCAGTGCCTGCTCGCGCCGCCGGGCGTGGACCTGGTCCGCTTCCAGCCGCGGGAGACCACCAGCCTGCGCCTCCGCCTGGGGCTCTCCGACCGGCTGGTGGCGATGTTCGCCGGGCGGCTCGAGCCCTTGAAGGGCCCGGAGACCCTGGTGGAGGCGGTGGCCTGCCTGGCGGCGTCCGGGGAGCCCGGGGTCCGGGAGCGCGTGCACGGGCTCTTCGCCGGCGACGTCAGCAGCGAGGGTGCCCGGGTGGGGCAGCGGCGGGAGCTGGCGGCCCTGGCCGCCCGCCGTGGCATCGAGGAGCGCATCAGCTTCCTGGGGGCCGTCAGCCAGGACCGCCTGGCCCTCCTGTACGCCCTGGCGGACGTGGTGGTGGTCCCGTCCCACACCGAATCGTTCGGCCTCGTCGCCCTGGAGGCCCAGGCCTGCGGCACCCCAGTGGTCGCCGCCGCCGTCGGCGGGCTACGGGACATCGTCGTCCCGGGGCGGACCGGTCACCTAGTCGAGGGCCATGACCCCAGGGCCTACGCCGATGCCATCGCCGCCACCGTGGGCGGCCGGGCCGACCGCTCCCGGCTGCAGCGGGCGGCGCGCCAGCGGGCCGAGGGTTTCACCTGGGAGCGGACCGTCGACATCCTGGCCGGGGAGTACGGGCTGGAGCCGGCCGCCGCCGTCGCCGCGGGGCGTGGCGCCTGACGAGGATGGCCTGGGTCCTGGGACCCGGGCCGTCTTCTTCGACCTCGGCGACACCCTCCTGCACATCACCCCCAGCATCCCCGGCCACTACGCGCGCGTCCTGACCGGCCTGGGGGTGCCGGCTCCTCGGGCCCGGCTGCGCGGCGCGCTGCGCGTGGCCAGCACCTTCTACGTGGCGGCGGACCGGGCTGGGCTCGCCTTCGAGACCTCGCCGGAGGAGGCCGCCCGCTTCTGGGACCAGTACAACGCGGAGCTGCTGCTCGCGCTCGGCGTCCAGCGGCACCAGGCGGAGCTCGCCAGCCGCCTGACGCGGGCGTTCTGGGACCCGGCGGCCTGGCGGCCCTACCCGGACGCGGCCCCGACCCTGGGGGCCCTGCGCCGCCGGGGGATCCGCCTTGGGGTGATCAGCAACTTCACCACCATCATTCATGCCCTGTGCGAGGCGCACGGCCTCGCGTCCGCGTTCGAGGTCATCCTCCCCTCGGCCCAGGCCGGATCCCAGAAGCCGGACGTCAGCATCTTCCGCGCCGCCCTGCGCGCGATGGGCCTCGCCCCCGAGGGGTGCTGGCACGTCGGGGACAACTACCGCACCGATGTCCTGGGGGCCCGCGCCGCCGGGATCCGCCCGGTACTGCTGCTGCGCGCCGGCCGGCGACCGGCGCTGAGCAGTGGCGGCGGCGGTCCGGCTGGCGCCGGCCCGGCCCGGCCCGACTGCCCCACGATCTCCGGTCTGCGGGCGCTCGTCCCCCTCGTGTGCCCAGCCGACCATTAGAGTGTTCACTCGTGGAGTACCGAATCGAAGAGTTGTCGCGCCGCTCCGGGGTCGGGGTCGACACGATCCGCTTCTACCAGGGGCGGGGCCTGCTGCCGCCGCCGCGGCGGGCGGGCCGGGTCACCTGGTACAGCTCCGGACACGAGGAGCGCCTGGACCGGATCCGGGCCCTGCAGGACCAGGGGTTCTCCCTGGCGGTCATCCGCCGCTTCCTGGAGGGCGAGCTCGAGCCGCCCGATGAGGCGCTGGTGGTCGCGGTCACCCACCCGGATCCGCCCGCCGCGACCCTGACGCTCCGGGAGCTCGCCATCCAGTCCGGGGTGCCGGAGTCGATGCTGCAGGCGCTGGAGTCGGTCGGGCTCCTGGCCCCGGTGGCGAGCACCGACCCGCCGCGGTACGCCGCCAGCGAGCGCGAGGCGCTGCGCGCTGGGCTGCGCCTCCTGGAGGCCGGGATCCCGCTGGCGGAGATCCTCCGGCTGGGCCAGGCGTACGCCCTGGCCACGGCTGAGCTCGCGGCCGAGGCGGTGACCATCTTCGATCGCAACGTGCGCGAGCGGATCCTGGCCGGGGAGGCCGACGCCGCGACGGCGGCGACGGAGCTGGTGGCGGCGTTCGACGCCCTCCTGACGGCCAGCGGCACCCTGGTCCGGCACCACTTCCAGCGGACGCTCCGGGCCCAGGCCCGGGCCCGCATCGAGGGGCTGGCCGCCGGCCCTCCGCCTCCAGCGTCCAGACCGCGGGGCGGCGCCGCCTGACCGCCAGCGCCTGGCCCCGCCCCTTCAGCTTCACCTGGGAGCTCCCCGGGGGCTCGGACCTGGTGGCGCTGGTCGCTGCCGGCCGGGACCGGGGCCACCTGGCCACGGTGATCGAGCGCCCCATGCCCGAGGCGGTCAGCGTCGCCGCGGTGGGGTCGGTCGCCGAGCTGGTCTCGTCCGGCGGCACCGTTCGCCTGGAGACCGCAGCCGGCCGCCCGCTGGGCCCGGTCACCCGAGTCCCGTCCACGGCTCGGCCGGGAGAGGTGAGCCGCGCGGTCCGCCAGGCCGCGCGGCTGTGGGAGCGCTGGGCGGCGTCCGGGTCCGGCGCGGGCGACCCCGGGCTGCCCGGGACGGGGCTGCTCGGGGCCGGGGGCTTCGCCTTCCGGCCCGACCGGGACCCGTCCGGCGCCTGGTCGGGCTTCCCGGCCCTGCTGCTGCGGGTGCCGGAGCTGGCCGTGGTGCGCGTCCGGGACCGCAGCTTCGCCACGCTGACCGTCCTCTCCCAGGGCCGCCCCGGGCCCGACCAGGCGGCCATCGCCCGGGGCCGCGGCTGGGCGGCAGCGCTCCTGGCGGCCGCCGGCCGCTCGGGGCTGCCGCCCGCCGCCGCCGTCCGGGAGGTCGTCCCCTCCCGCCCCGAGGCGGACTGGAGCGCCGCGGTGGGCGTCGCGGTCCGGCGCCTGTCGGGCCCGAGGCTGCGGAAGGTGGTGCTGGCGCGGGAGGTGGTGACCCGGGCCGACGGCCCCATCGGCGCCGCCCGGCTGGTGTCCGCGCTCCGGGGGGCCAACCCCGGCAGCTGGACCTACACCGTGGATGGCGGGGACGGCACGACGCTGGTCGGGAGCTCCCCGGAGCTGCTCATCCGCCGCCGCGGGCGCCACCTGGTCTCGGAGCCGCTGGCGGGCTCCGCTGCCAGGGGCGCGAGCCCCGCCGCCGACGAGCGGCTGGCCCGGGAGTTGCGGCACAGCGCCAAGAACCGGGCGGAGCACCAGGCGGTGGTCGAGGGGATCCTGGAGGCCCTCCGGCCGCTCTGCCAGACGGTCCACGTGGCTGCGGAGCCTCGGGTCCGGCGCCTGCCGACGGTCCAGCACCTGGCCACGGTGGTGACGGGGCTGCTCCCCGCCGGGACCGCCGCATCGGTGCTGGACCTGGCCGCGGCCCTGCACCCGACCGCCGCCATCGCGGGGACACCACGGGCGGCGGCGCTGCGGGTCATCGACGAGCTGGAGGCGCTGGACCGCGGCTGGTACGGTGGCGCCGTGGGGTGGATCGACGCCCGCGGGGATGGGGAGTTCGCGCTGGCGCTGCGCTGCGGCCTGCTCTGGGAGGACGGGCTGCGCCTCTTCGCCGGGGCGGGGATCATGCCGGACTCCGCGCCGGCGGCCGAGCTGGCGGAGACGGAGTGGAAACTGCGTCCCTTGCTGGCAGCGTTGCAGGGCTGAGGGCAGCAGACCGGGCTGGCGACGCTGGCCCCGTGCGGAGCGAGCCGACCGGGTGGTCGATCACGAGGGACCTGACCCCCAGGGGCCGCGACAGGCGGGAGACGAGCCGTGACCGCTCGCGCCTGAGCCGTGAGGGCCCCGCCGCGCGCGGCCAGGACGAGCCCGGAGCGCCACCGCGCCGTGCCCCTGACACACGATGTCAGGGACCGGCGCCGATTCACCCTCGACCGGAGAGTGATGAGCCACGCGATCCCAGGGTAGCGAACGCTGTCCAACCGCAAGCGACAGAGCGACCCGTGACCGTTCCAGCACGCCGAGGGGCTCACTGACGGCGTCCACCGGTTCGCCGACCACCTCCGCAGCGCCGGCCATCGGGTGGCCGTGCCCGACCTCTACGAAGGCAAGACCTTGGCCACCCTTGGGGACGGCGTTGGCCACGCGGAGCACCCCGGCTTCGACACCGTCCTCGCGCGCGGTCGAGTCGCTGCCGAGGGTCCGCTCAGCGACATCGTCTCTGCCGGGTTCTCGCTGGGAGTGCTGCCCGCGCAGATGCTCGTCCAGACGCGGCCGGGAGCGACGGGAGCCTTGCTCTTCGACAAGCAGCCACTCTTCCGTCTCTCCCTCGAGCAGAAAGCGGACCGCCTTCAGGTGCCGCCTTTGCCGCCGGGGTCGCCATCACCTGGGCGCACAACGTCGATTTCGAGCGCTGGGCCTCTTGGTGGGTGGCCGATCAGCACTGGCGAACCGTGGCCTCAGTCGTTCCGGGGCCTTGGCCGTGGCGATCACAGGGAGGGGGCCGAGAGAAGCCCTTCGCTGCTTTACTCCAATGGTAGAGTGGTAAGGGTATGAGCAAGGTGTCCCGCAAGCATCAGATCACCATCCCTGTCCGCGTGCTTCGCGCGGCCGGCATTTCTTCCGGTGACGACGTGATTGTCCGCGCCAGCGCCCCGGGCCGCATCGAGGTGGAGCGCGCGGCCGAGCTCGTCAGCCGCTACGCCGGCAGTCTCCCGCCGGGCACCTATCCCCCCGGCTACCTGGACCAGTTGCGCGGCGAATGGGTGCGGTAGCCATCGACGCCGATGTCCTCATCGGCTTCCTGGACCCCTCGGACGCTCACCACGACCGCGCCGTGAGCGAGTTGCGCCCACGGATCACGGATGGCGACCGACTCGTGATCAGCGCCAGCGTCTACGCGGAAGTTCTCGTCCGTCCGCTGCTGGCAGGCACCGACGCCACCGTGGATGACTTCCTCGACTCGGTCCGAGCCGAGGTGGTCCCCGTCGACCGCTCGATCGCTCGCCAGGCTGCCCAGCTCAGAGCCCGCCACAACACCCTGCGCCTCCCCGACGCTTTCTCCCTCGCCACCGCGCTGATCTCGGGGGTAGAGCTTCTGACGCTGGACGACGGACTGCGACGGGTCGCCGAGCGCGAGGGCGGCGGCTGACCGGGCCCGACGGGTGGCCGGCTCCGGCCACCCGCATGCTGGGGCCGTGCTGTGCATGGTGCCACCGTTCGCCGGCGTCGTCCTGGTGCTGGTGATCCTCCCCGGCCCGACCGCCGCGGTGGTCGGGCGCCAAGCCCTGCGAAGCGGCCGCCGGGGCGCGCTGGCGACGACCGCTGGCGGCCAGGCGGCGCTGCTCCTGTGGGCGGTCGCCGCCGCCTTCGGCCTATCGGCGCTGGTCGCGGCCTCGCAGGTGGCCGGCGACACCCTGCGGATCACCGGCGCCCCAGTGCTCGTGGGGCTCGGCGTCCAGTCCCTCCTCCGCTCGCGCCGGGCCGCGCCCCACGGGGCGACGGGTCGACGGCCGTCATGCCGATGTCAGGGTGTCAAGGGCCACCGGATCGGCCTGGTGACAGACTTGGTCAATCCCAAGGCCGCCGTGTTCGCGATGTCGTTTCCTGCCCCAGTTCGTCCCCCCGGGTGCGCCCGTGCTCGGCACGACCCTCTCCTGGGCCTTGTGTGGGCGGCGATGGACGCGACCTGGCACGTGATCCTGCTCTCGCTCGTGGTCCGCAGCCGCCGTCTCTTCGACCGGACACGGGGGCGACTGGAGCGGGCCTCGGGCGTGGTGCTCATCGGCCTTGGCCTGCGGGTCGCGCTGGAGCGGCGCTAGCTCGGCCCGGGCCGGGGCAGACTGGGATCGGGCCGCCCGCCGAGGTGAGTCGCGGCGCCGCCGGCGCGCCGGCGCCCGGCGCTCAGGACGGCGGGGCGTCGGCTCCCTCGGGCCGGCGGGCCCGGAGAAAGTTGAGGAGGGGCAGTCGCAGCACCACCTCCCCCCGCTGGCTGGTCATGTGCACCGCGGTCCGCACCAGCCCTCGGTCGGGCCTCCAGCACCGTCGGCCGTCCGTGCAGGGTGTCGCCCGGCCGCACCGGCTGCACCCACCGCGGGTTGACCGTCATCCACCGGGGACCGCTCCCGACGGCGGCCGGGCGACCGACCGTGGGCGTGTTCCAGCCCGAGCCGCCGCACAGGCCCGGCCGCTGACGGCCCCGGCCCCTTCCCGCGGAGCCCCGCCACAGGCGAGGGCTCGGCGTCCGGCCGCGGGCCGGCACGGGCCTTGGACGCCGGCTGCCCGCCTGGTCAGGCGGAGGGCCGGCCGCCGCCGCGGCCGACAGCCTTGCTGAAGAAGACACGTCGGTAGCCGTCGTGCGTCATGCGGTGCGTCTCGCGGTACCCGTGCCGCTGGTAGTAGGTGAGGTTCTCGGTCATGGCCTCGTTGGTGTAGAGACGCACCTCGGGTAGCCTTCGGGCCCGGGCCTGCTCCTCCGCCAGCCGAAGCAAGTGGCCGCCGATGCCCCGGCCCTGCAGGCGCGGTGCGACGGCGACATTCTCGATCAGGAGATGGTCGGCGGCGGGCACCAGGACGAGCAGTCCCGCCAGCTGACCCCCGTGCTCGGCCAGCCAGGCATCGCCCCGCGCGACGACATCCTGGTAGTCGATGCCCATGGGGGCGGGCTCTCGGCCCAAGCGAGGCACGCATCGTGCGTAGGCGGCTCGGGCGAGCCCGCGCATCGCGTCGGCGTCCGCGGCCACGGCGCGTCGCACGGTGACGCCCTCAGGCAGAGCCCGGCGGTCGGAAGCGCGGCGGCGGAGCTCGTCAAGGACGCCCAGGGCCTCCTCGACCCGGTCCAGCGGGACCAGCAGGTGGTCGTGGTGGTAGCCCGCCAGCAGGTTGCAGCTGATCCCGGCCCCGGCCAGAGCGCCGCTGACGGCCGCGGTGAGGCCGACCGCGGCCAGCGCGGAGTGGACCCGGAGGGTGATCCACCCCGCGACGAACTCGTAGTCCAGGCCGGCCCGGTCCGCCTGCTCCTGACTGGCGACCAACGTGAGGCCCTCGGGCTCGAGAACGCTGGCCAGCACGTCAACGGCGGGAACCGCTCGCCGGTCGGGCGCGACGACGAACACGTAGGCGCCCGGCCGACGTTCCGGCCGCAGGTCGGCCAGCAGCTCCTCAAGGTCCGTCTGGCCGCGCACGGGCCAAATGTAGCGCCCACACGAAGGCCGCACGGGGATCGTGCGGTGAGACGCGGTGGCCAGGGATGGAGCCGGGCCGCAGCCATGCAGGCCTCCGCAGGGCATCCGCCCAGGCCGGGCGGGAACTCGAACCGGGGCGGCCCGATTCCCGCTGGGGCCGGGTGATCGGGCGGGGTCTGCCCCGACGAACCCGCTGCCCTCCGGCGCTCCCCGCTCCGCGCCTCGCGGCCGCGAACCCTCTCCGTCAGTCCGGCTGCGGGTCGAGGTGACGCGCCCGCAGGAAGTTGAGCGCCGAGAGGCGCAGGACGACATCCCCGTCCTGATTGGTCATCTCCACCGCCGTCCGTACCAGGCCACGATCTGGCTTCGACTGCGACCGTCGGGTCTCCAGCACCGTCGCCCGCACGCGCAGGGTGTCGCCGGGCCGCACGGGCCGCACCCAGCGCAACTCGTCGATGCCGGGGGATCCCAGGCTGGCGACGTGGGAGAGGTAGTGGTCGGCCAGCAGGCGCATCATCAGCCCCGTGGTGTGCCACCCGCTGGCGATGAGCCCGCCGAACGGCCCCTGGGCGGCCGCGGCCGGGTCGACGTGCAGCGTCTGCGGGTCGAACTGGGTGGCGAACTCGACGATCTGCTCCGCGGTCACGGTGACGCTCCCGCACTCGTGGACCGTGCCGGGCTCGTAGTCCTCCCAGTAGCGGTCGTCGACGGGAGCGGCCAAAGGCCCGTCCCCGGCGGGCCCGCTCATCGTGGGGCCGCCACCGGGGGCGCACCGCGTCCGGACCCGGGCAGGGGTCCGGTGGCGTCCGTCACCGGCCGCGCAGCGATGCGGAAGACCGGGTGCCGCCCGGAGATCCGCCGCAGCTCCGCGTCGGGGGCGGCCGGCCCCACCCCGTCGAAGAAGGTCCCCACTTCCCAGCGCCACCGCTGCAGGTAGGCGCGCAGGATCTCCGGCTTGGCCGCGTCTGCGACCTCCTCCGCCACCACGTGCTCGGTGCGGGCGCCGTGGCGGAGGGTGGCGCCGGCGGCGGCGCGCAGGTTGCGCACCCAGTCGGTCTCGCCACGGGGCGCCACCAGATAGCGCTCCCCACCGGCGAGCGTCAGCACGTTGACCGGCGTCGTCCGGGGCCGCCCGCTGGTGCGGCCCCGGACGGTCAGCAGCCGCGAACCGAGGACGCTGACCCCGTGACCGGTTAGCGCCGCCACCAGACGGTTGAGGACCTGACGGGTCCACCACCCCGGCCGACGGTACGTGCTCATCACTCCCAGTCTGACGGCGCTGGCCGGCGGCTCGTCAGGCCGCGGGCGCGAACGCCCCGCCCCGTCGGACCGGCACGACCGCGCTCTGGTCGCTCTCGGCGGCAATGTCCACGTCCTCAGCGTAGCCGCGGGCCACCAGCTCCCGTCCCGAGGCGCAGTCTCGCAGGGTGGACCTGATGTCCCCCGTGGCGCGGTGGACCGCCCGGACCGCCCCGGCCTCGGGCGAGAGGCTGGCCGCGCCCCCGGCGGCCAGGGCTTCCACGATCGCCCCCGCCCCGAGCAGGTCCTCCAGGGCGGGACGGAGGGTCTGGTCCGGCCACCGCTCCCCGGCGGCGATGACCACCACCGGACGGCTGGGGACCCCGTAGCCGGCCGCCAGCAGCCAGTGGGCCACGGCCGCGGCATTGCGCAGGCAGCCGGCCACCACCAGGCCGGCGACCATGGCCGCGATGGCCGACCCGTTGGGGGAGGGCAGGACCAGCGCCGGCGCCACCGGCGCCCGCCGCAGGTGGGCGGGGGAGAGCGACCAGGGCCGGGCCGCGTCGACCTCGCCCCGCCGCACCGCCACCGGCAGCCCGGTGAAGGGCACGGACGGGGTTGAGGCCCGCTGGCCACACCGTCATGCCCCGCTCGACCGCCACCGAGACCGCGGTCGTGAAGGTGAGGACGTCGACCACGACGCAGCAGCCCCCCCGGACCAGCTCTCTGGCTCCGGTGGGCCCCCAGTCGAAGCGCACACCCGCCGGTGTCTGGTCCAAGGGGTCCGACGCGGGGAAGCCGGAACCGGCCACGGGCACCGGCTCAGCTGCGCACGGCGGCGCGGGCCGCGGCCACCACCCGGGCCACCGTGGGCAGGTAGCTGGCCTCCAGCGCCGCGGACGGGTAGGGCGCGTCCCAGGCCGCCACCCGGCGAACCGGCCCATCCAGGGCGAAGAAGGCCTCCTCTTGGATGGTGGCCGCCACCTCCGCGCCGAAGCCGGCGGAGAGGGGGGCCTCGTGGACCACCACCACCCGGCCGGTGCGGGTGGCGGCCCGGACCAGCCCCTCGACGTCCAGCGGGACCAGGGTGCGCAGGTCCAGGACCGTCGCCGCGATGCCCTCGCCGTCCAGCTGGGCGGCGGCCCGCTCGCAGAGCTCCACGGCCGCACTCCAGGCGACCAGGGTCACGTCGTCCCCCTCCCGCACCGTCCGCGCCTGCCCGAAGGGGATGGTGTACTCGCCGGCCGGGACCTCCTGGCGGTGGAGGCGGTAGAGGCGGTCCGGTTCGCAGAAGAGCACCGGGTCGGGGTCGCGGATCGCCTCCAGCAGGAGCCCCTTGGCGTCGTAGGGGCTGGCCGGCATCACCACCTTGATCCCTGGGGTCTGCACGAACTGGGCCTCGATGGCGTCGGAGTGGAACTCCGGGCTGCGGATGCCCCCCCCGAACGGGGCCCGGATCACGAGGGGCGCCGAGAAGCGCCCCCGGGAGCGCTGGCGCCAGCGGCCCACCTGGGGTCCGATCTGGTGGAACGCCTGGTGGGTGAAGCCCAGGAACTGGATCTCGGCCACGGGGACGAAGCCGGCCACCGCCAGCCCGATCGAGGCGCCGACGATGGCCGCCTCCGCCAGGGGCATGTCCACCACCCGCTCGGCCCCGAACTCCGCCTGCAGCCCGTCGGTGGCGCGGAAGACGCCGCCCAGGCGGCCGATGTCCAGCCCCAGCAGCATCACCCGGGGGTCGCGCCGCAACTCCAGGCGGAGGGCGTCGCGCACCGCCTCGACCAGGGTCATCTGGGGCATGTCAGGCCTCGCTCGGGGCGCCGTGGCCGGCCCGCTGGCGCAGCAGGCGCGCCGGGGGGCGGGCGTAGATGTCGTCGAAGCACTCGTCGGGGCCCGGTGGCGGCAGCCGGGCGGCGGCGTTGACCGCGGCGTCCAGGGTGGCGGTGAGTCGCTCTCGGACTGCGGCCTCGCGGGCCGGGTCCCAGGCGCCGCGCTGGGTCAGGTACCGCCGCACCCGCTCGATGGGGTCCTGGCGGCGGGCCGCGGCCAGCTCCACGGGGTCGGCGTAGGCCGCCGGGTTGTCGGTGGTGTTGTGGAAGCTGTAGCGGTAGGTGTCCGCCTCGATCAGGGTGGGGCCCTCCCCGGCCCGGGCCCGGGCCACGGCGGTGGCCGTGGCCTGGTGCACCGCCAGCAGGTCGTTGCCGTCGACGCGCACCCCGGGGAAGCCGTAGCCGAGAGCCCGCAGGGCCAGGCTGGGGGTCGCCGACTGCAGGCTTCGGGGGGTGGAGATGGCCCAGCCGTTGTTCTGCACCAGGAAGACGACGGGGGCCTGCATCCGCCCGGCCAGGTTGCAGGCCTCGTGGAAGTCGCCCTCCGAGGTGGCGCCGTCACCGCAGTAGGCCAGCACCACCGCCCCCCCGCCCTGGCGGCGCAGCCCCCAGGCCAGGCCGGCGGCGTGCGGCAGCTGGGCCGCGATCGCCACCTGGATCGGCAGCATGCGGACCCCGTCCGGGATGCGGCCCTGGGCCGGGTGGCCGGTGAAGAAGGCGGCGATGCCGGCCAGGGGCATGCCGTGGTGGATGTAGGCCGGGAACTCCCGGTACTGGGGGACCAGCCAGTCCCGTCCGGGGTCCACCGCCAGGCAGGCGCCGACGACGGCCGCCTCCTGTCCCTCCACCGGGGAGTGGACGCCCCACCGCCCCAGGCGCTGGAGGGTGGTGGCGCGGGCGTCGAAGAGCCGGGAGAGCAGCATCAGCTCCAGGCCCTCGCGGACCTGGGCGTCGTCCAGCGACGGCCGCTGGCCCCGGCGCAGGCGACCGGTCATCGAGAGCACCGCCAGCCGTCGCGGGGAGGCCGTCACCGGACCTGGGATGATACCGGGCGCTGCCGGCGTCCCGCGCCAGGCGCCGACGAGGAGGGACTGCAATGCGGGCCGTGCGCTGGACCGGGCCGGACGCCGTCGACGTCGCGGAGGTCGAGCCGCCATCGCTGCAGGAGCCCGACGACGCCATCCTGCGCGTCAGCACCAGTGCCATCTGCGGCTCCGACCTGCACCTGTACCACGGCAAGTTGCCCAAGGTGCGCCCGGGCACGGTCATCGGCCACGAGTTCATGGGCACGATCGAGGCGATGGGCCCGGCGGTGCGAATGCACCGGCCCGGCGAGCGCTGCGTCGCCGCCATGTACACCGCCTGCGGTCGCTGCCCGCGCTGCCTGGCGGGCCAGCACCAGCGCTGCCCGCGCTACGCCATGTTCGGGTGCGGCGAGCTGTTCGGGGACCTCGCCGGCGGCCAGGCCGAGCTGGTGCGGGTGCCGCTGGCCGACATGACCCTGACCCCGGTGCCGGCGGAGCTGGCGGACGCCGACGCCCTCTTCGTCGGCGACATCCTGGCCACCGCGTACACCGCCTGCCTCGAGGCCGCCCTGCAGCCGGGCGAGTCGGTCGCGGTGGTGGGGGTGGGCCCGGTCGGGCAGCTGGTCCTGGAGTGCCTGCCGTTGTTCGGGCCGGGGGCGGTGTACGCCGTCGACGTGCTCCCGGAGCGGCTCCGGCGCGCCGCGGCCCTGGGGGCGATCCCCCTGGACGCCGCCGGCGGGGACCCGCTGGCGCGGCTGCGGGAGCTCAACGCGGGCCGGCGGGTGGACGCCGTCCTGGAGGTGGTCGGGTCGGCGTCCGCCCTGGAGACCGCCTGGCGCCTGGTCGACACCGGCGGGCGGGTGGTGCTGGTCGGGCTCCTCGTCGACGAGCCCTTTCCCCAGTCGGCCGGTCAGACCTGGCTGCGCAACCTTTCCGTCCGCTCGGTGCTGGGCCGGCCCTACGCCCACCGGGGCCCCCTGCTGCGCCTCATCGCCCAGGGACGCCTGCACCCGGCCGGGATCGTGTCGGAGCGGGTGCCGCTGGACGCTGCTCCCGACGCGTACCGCCGCCTCGCCGCCCGGCAGACCAGCAAGGTGCTGCTCCAGCCGTAGCGTCCGGGCGGGCCGTTGTCAGCCGGCGGCGTCGAGGATGGTGCGCAGCTGCCCCGGGCTGACGTTGCCGCCGCTGCAGATGAGAGCCACCCGGCGCCCGCGCAGGCGGTCCCGCAGCTGCAGCGCCGCTGCCAGCGGGGCGGCGCCGGCGGCCTCGCAGAGGGTGCGGGCATGCTCGAGCATGGCCACCATCGCGGCCCGGATGGCGTCATCGCTGACCAGGACGAAGTCGTCGAGGTGGGCGCGGAGCATCCCCTGGGGGAGGGCGAAGGCCGTCCGCGTCGCCAGCCCCTCCGCGAAGGTCTCCATCGGGGCCTCCACCAGCGTCCCCTGCAGCCAGGAGCGGTGCGCAGCCGGGGCGGCGGCCGACTGCACGCCGATGACCGCGATCCTGCGGTCGATCGCCTTGGCGGCCAGGCAGGCGCCGGCCGCGCCGCTGCCGCCCCCGATCGGCACCACGATCACCTCCACCGCCGGGTCCTGCTCCAGCAGCTCCAGGGTGTGGGTGGCCACTCCGGCGATGAGGAGCGGCTCGTCGCCGGAGTGAATGTAGCGCTGGCCGGTGGCGGCGGCCTGGGCTTCGCAGGCCACGCGGGCGTCGTCGAAGTCGGCGCCGGCGGCGACCACGGTGGCGCCCATCTGACGTATCGCCGCCACCTTGACCGGGTTGGCGTCCTCCGGCACGAAGATCGTCGCCGGTGCCCCGAAGCGCTGGGCCGCGAAGGCCACGGACTGACCGTGGTTGCCGGTGGAGGCGGCCAGCACGCCCCGGCCCCGGGTGGCCGGGTCCAGCTGGGAGAGCAGGTTGACTCCGCCCCGGACCTTGAAGCTGCCGGTGGGCAGGTGGTTCTCGTGCTTGACCAGGACCTCCGCGCCCACCAGTGCCGAGAGGCCCGGGGCCGGGTGCAGGGCCGTCGCCAGGAGGTGCTCGTGGAGCCGCCGCCGCGCCTCCAGGACGTCGCGGAGGGTCGGCCAGGCCATCGTCGTGGGGGCCGTGCGCGCGTCCGCCACCGCTCAGAACCCGTCGAGGCGCCGGGTGTTCCCGGCGACGCTCGTGATCTCGATCGAGTCCAGCCCCGACGTCCGTGCGGCCCGGCGCGCCCAGCGCCGGCGCGCCTCCCTCCAGGCCTCCTGGATCACCAGGGCCGCGAAGCACGGGCCCTCCGGGGCCCCGTGCCCCTCGGGGCCGCGGAGGAACCGCGTCCCCGGGGCCAGCTCCCGGCGCCATTCGAGCCGGTCGAGCACCGCGGTCGGCGCGTGGATGGGGTTGGCCTCCGGCGGGCGGATCCCGCAGTCCCCGAAGCCGGCGCGGATGTCCTCGAAGCCCCCGGTCCCGCGGGGGGAGGCGTGGGTGTCGATCGGGATCCGGGCGCGGGCATGCTCGACGAACTCGCCCTCGAAGGAGACGCCGTCTCCTGGTGCGGTCACACGTACCGGCCCATCCCGCCGGCGACGTCGATCGAGGCGCCGGTGATGTAGCTGGCGCGCCGGCTGGCCAGGAAGGCCACCAACCCCGCCACCTCCTCCGGTTCGCCGAAGCGGCCCAGCGGCACCTCGGCGGCGGCCAGCGTTGCCAGGAACGCCTCCTCGGGGAGTTCGGGTGCCCGGCGCTGGTGGATGTTGTGCCACTGGGGGGTGCGCACGAAGCCGATGTTGACGCTGTTGACCAGGATCCCGTCCCGGGCCACCTCCATCGCCAGCGCCTTGGTGAAAGCCAGGCAGGCGGCCCGAGCGACGGTGGTGGCGAAGAAGGCGGGGTCGGGCTGGCGCCCGTAGACGGCGTTGATGTTGATGATCGCCCCGCCGCCGCTGGCCCGCAGGTGGCCCAGCGCCGCCCGGCTGCAGCGGATCTGGGAGAACAGCTTGACGTCGAGGTCGGCCTGCCAGTCGGCGTCGGTCAGGGTCGCGAATCCGCCCGGCTGGGCCCGGCCGGCGTTGTTGACCAGGATGTCGATGCCGCCCATCCGCTGGGCGCTGGTGGCGATGAACCGCTCCACCTCGTCAGGCCGGGTGACGTCCGCCACCTGGGCGAAGACCTGACCGCCCCCGGCCCGCAGGCGGGCCGCGGTCGCGGCCAGCTCGGTCTCGCTGCGGGCGCAGATGGCCACCGCCGCCCCCTCGCCCACCAGCTCCTGGGCGATGGCCGCCCCCAGGCCCTTGGAGCCGCCGGTGACGACGGCGCGGCGGCCGCTCAGTCCCAGGTCCACCGCTCCTCCTTTGGTCCCGGGGTCGCGGCGCGGTCCAGCGGCGCCTGCCGCGGAGGGCAGTAGACCTGGTACTCCAGCGACCGCCGGCCGTGGGCTCGCGCCGCACGGAAGACGTTGGCGGGGCTGACCGCCAGCCGGCTCCGCCGCAGCCGCTGCCCTGAGCCGCCCAGATCGAGGGCCAGCTTGCCCTGGCCCACGACGGTGGCCTCCTCGTCGCGGGCGTGACGCGGGGCCTCGGGGGGACGGGCGAAGCGGACGGTGCTGGCCGGCGCCGACCCGCCCAGCGCGGGGTGGCCCCCCAGGCCGTCGACGAAGGCCACGGCGGGCGCGTCGCGGACCGGCTCCGGGCACCGCCCGGGCCGAGTCGGCTGCCGCCCGGGCTCCGGGGCGGCAACGTCCTGCTCGGCGGCGCTCATTCCGCTCCCCTCCGGGTGGGGCCGGTGCCCGGCCCCTGCCGTCCCACGCTCCGTCGCTCGGTCCCGATCCCAGGCGTCCGGCGCGATGCTGGCAGGTTAGTTGATTCCGCCGTGGACCCTATGATCACAAGGTGCAGAGCCGCAGAGCCAGTCCCGGCGTGACGGTGAACGGCCGAAAGCGCCTGGAGAACGGTCCGTGGCCGGCCGGCTCGTCCGGCGGCGGCCCGGGTTCCGGCGGCGCCCTCGACCGCATCGACCTCGCGATCCTGGTCCTGCTCCTCCGCGACGCCCGGCGCTCGGTGCGCCGGATCGCCGCCGAGGTCGGAATGTCCGCTCCCGCGGTGGCGGAGCGGATCGCCCGCCTGGAGCGCTCGGGGGTGATCCGCGGCTACCGCGCCGAGGTCGACTGGGGGCGTCTGGGCTACGGGGTCACGGTCTACGTCGCGGTGACGGCGGTGCAGGGTCGGCAGCAGGAGGAGGCGGTGACCGCCCTGCGGGCGGTGCCCGAGGTCGAGCAGGTCGAGGTGGTGACCGGGCCCTCCGACCTGCTGCTGCGCCTGCGCGCGCGCGACCAGCAGCATCTGCGCGAGTGCCTGTTCGAGCGGATCTGGGCGATCCCTGGCATCCACCGGACGGAGACGCTGGTCTGCATCGGTGACCTCCCGCCCAAGGCGTTCGACCTGGAGCTGGCGGAGTCGCTGCTGGCGCGGGCGTCCGACCCCGGCCGACCGGGCCGGGGCTGAACGCGCCGGGGGGACGGGGGGCGGTCGGTGTGTGAGCTCTTGACCGTGGCCTGGCCCCGGCCCGAGCCCTTCGCCCGGATCCTGCCGTGGGCACTGGCGCTCGAACGCTACGGGATCGCGGGCTTCGGGTGGGGGGTGGCGTGGCAGGCCGACGGGACGGTGCAGCGCCACCGGGACAGTGGCCGCCTGGTCGACGACCTGACCGGACAGGCCCACCTGGCCGGTGTGCGCTCGCAGCACTTCCTGGTCCACCTGCGGCGGCCCTCTCAGCTGTCGACCACCGCCCTGGCGGACACCCAGCCGTTCCTGGCCGACGGCGGCGCCTTCGCCTTTGCCCACAACGGCCGGCTCGACGGCGCCGAGGCCTGGCGGGAGCGGATCGCGGCCCAGCTCCACGGCCGGGCGGACAGCGAGGTCGGCTTCCGACTGTTCGAGGCCCTGCTGGCCGAGGGGATGACCGCCGCCGCCGCGCTCCCCGCGGTGCACCAGCGGCTGGGCGGCACCGCCAACCTGGCCGTGCTGCCGGCGGTGGGGCCGCCGCTCGTCTACGCCGGGGCCCCCGGCAACGCGGTCCGCCGGTTCCGACTGGAGGGGGCCGTCGCGGCCAGCACCAGCCTGCACTCCGCGGACCAGGCGCTCTTCACCCTCTGCTTCCCTGGGGCCACCGACCACCGACAGGTGGCCCCGGGGACGGTGGGGGTCACCGAAGCGGGGCCGGGTCCGGCGGCTCCGACAGCCAGCATGGGGGCGCCGGGGGGCGCGGCGCCCGGCGGCTGACCGCGGGCCCGACCCGCCACCCACCAGGACCAGGAGGTGGAAGCGACGGCGTCGGCGCCGCTTCGGACCTGGCTGTTGGCACGGCCGGAGCCGCCGAGCGCCACGGCCCCTTGAGCCGGGCCAGCTGGCCGCGGCCGTGGAGATCGCCGAGGCCGTCTCCCGACACGACAGCCGCCCCGGTGGTCCGGTGACCGTCCCCGCGCCACCAGCCCCAGGTGGGGTCACCTCCCGCGGGCAGCGCGAGGGTCGACGACGCACCGCCCCGCGGGATCGTGGCGGGCTCTGCTCCGGCCGTCCCTCCCCAGGAGGCAGACCGGCGTCCTGCCCCGGGGCGCGCCGGGCGGCGCCAGCCCCGCGGGGCCCGACCGCGGGGACCCGCTCGCCAGGCTCGGCTTCCCGTGGTGGGATTGACGCGGGGCTGATTCTGGGCTATTTTTGGTCTGACCATCAGACCCACATGGGTGGCGAGGGTGATGTCCGAGGTCCTCGAGCGGCCGGACCGGGCCAGGGTGGCCCCCGGGTCCACGTTCGGGCCGGTGGCCCGGCGCAACACCTACGATCTCGTCGCCGAGGACTTGGTGCTGGCCATCACCTCCCGGCGCCTGCGGCCTGGGGATGCGCTGCCCCCGGAGCGGGAGCTCGCCGCCGCCTACGCTGTCGGGCGGTCGTCGGTGCGCGAGGCCCTACGGGTGCTGGAGTCCCGTGGGCTGCTGCGCGCCCGCAGCCGGGGGACGTTCGTCGTCGCCGACTACGGCGACCTCCTGGGGCGGGCGCTGCAGCTGCTGGTCGCCCTGGAGGAGGTCGGGGTGACCGAGCTCTTCGAGGTGCGCAGGACGCTGGAAGTCGAGACGGTGACGCTGGCCGCCAACCGCCGGACCGGCGCCGACCTGGTCCGCCTCGAGGGCCGGATCCGCGAGATGGAGGCCGGCCTCGGATCCTCCGACCGCTACGGCGCCGCCGACCTGGCCTTCCACACCGCGCTCGCCGACGCCTCCGGCAACCGTCTCCTGGTCCGGCTCATGGACGGGATCCGGGACGTGATGGCCCGGGCCTTCGTCGTCGCCTTCGAGATCCCCGGTAGCCCGGAGCGCTCGATCGTCCAGCACCGCGCCATCCACGCGGCGGTGGCGGCGGGGGACGCCCCGGCCGCCGCCGACCGCATGCGCGAGCACCTGACCCGGGTCGAGCTGGACCTGGCCGACGCCACGGCGCCGACCGGGCGGCCGCCGCAGCGTGGGGTGGCGGTGGGATCCGGCCTAGCGACCGGCGGAGGGGGCGGGTCGCGGGCCGTTCCCGCTGGGGGCGAGCCCGCATGACGCCGGCGAGGGGAGCGGCGGACCCCAGCCCGCTGGCGCGGAAGCGAGCCCGGAAGCGACCCGGCCCCGACTGGCTGCGGGCGTACGAGCGGATGCTGAAGATCCGGCTCTTCGAGGACCGGGTCAACGACCTCTACCAGCGCGGGCGCATGCCGGGCCTGGCCCACCTGTCCAGCGGGGAGGAGGCGGTGGCGGTGGGGGTGTGCCTCGGGCTGCGGGACGACGACTACATCACCAGCACCCACCGGGGGCACGGGCACTGCCTGGCCAAGGGGGCGGCGGTGGACCGCATGTTCGCCGAACTCCTGGGCAAGGCGGCCGGGTACTGTGGCGGCAAGGGCGGCTCGATGCACATCGCGGACCAGGAGCGGGGGAACCTCGGCGCCAACGCCATCGTGGGCGGCTCGATGGGGATCGCCACCGGCGCCGCGCTCTCCAGCAAGCAGCGCGGCACCGACCAGGTGGCGGTCTGCTTCTTCGGCGACGGGGCGCTGGGCCAGGGCCTGCTCTACGAGGTGATGAACATGGCCGCCCTCTGGCGGCTGCCGGTGCTGTACGTCTGCGAGAACAACCTCTACGGGGAGTACACCCCGGGGACGGAGACCATCGCCGGCGAGGCGCTGGCCCGCCCGCGGGCCTTCGGCATCCCCGCCGCTGAGGTTGACGGCCAGGACGTGCGCGCGGTGCACGCGGCGACCGGGGAGGCGATCGACCGGGCCCGCGCCGGCGGCGGCCCCAGCTTCCTGTGGTGCAACACCTACCGCTACTCCGGCCACCACGTGGGTGATGTCGACCGCGCCTACTACCGGGAGCGGGACGAGGAGCGCCTCTGGCGCGAGGAGCGCGACCCGCTGGCGCTGGCGCGGGCCTGGCTCATCGGCGACGGGCTGACGACCCCCGCAACCCTCGACCAGGTACACGCCGCGGTGACCGTGGAGGTCGACGCCGGGGTGGCCTTCGCGCTGGAGGCCGACTACCCGGACCCGTCGAAGGTGGACGCCGATGTCTACGCCTGACGCCGGCGCCCGCGAGCTCACCATGGCCCAGGCGATCCGGGAGGCGCTGGCTGAGGAGATGCGCCGCGATCCTGCGGTCTTCATCCTCGGGGAGGACGTGGCCGAGGCCGGGACCCCGTTCAAGGTGCTGAGCGGGCTGGTGGAGGAGTTCGGGACCGACCGGGTGATCGACACGCCGATCTCCGAGGCGGGGTTCACCGGGATCGGGGTGGGCGCCGCCATGACCGGACGCCGACCGGTGGTGGACATCATGTTCGGCGACTTCCTGGGGCTGGTCATGGACCAGCTGGCCAACCAGGCGGCCAAGGCCCATTACATGTCCGGAGGCAAGTTGCGGGTCCCCCTGACGGTCCGGACCACTCTGGGGGCCACCCGTCGCTCGGCGGCGCAGCACAGCCAGAGCCTGCACGCCTGGGTGAGCCACATCCCCGGCCTCAAGGTGGCGCTGCCGAGCACGCCCGCCGACGCCAAGGGGCTCCT
Organism: bacterium; assembly: GCA_021802045.1. Classification (GTDB taxonomy): domain Bacteria; phylum Chloroflexota; class Dormibacteria; order Aeolococcales; family Bog-877; genus JAKABB01. The sequence goes on along the minus strand of JAKABB010000007.1, from coordinate 25,470 downwards.
CAAGGCCGCCATCCGCGACGACAGCCCGGTGGTGATCTTCGAGGACAAGATGAACTACCAGCAGCGGGGCCTGGTGCCGGCCGGCGACTACACCGTCCCGTTGGGGGTCGCCGACGTCAAGCGGCCCGGCCGGGACATCACTGTCATCGCCACCAGCAGCATGGTGGAGCTGGCCCTGGCCGCCGCCGCCCAGCTGGGGCCGGAGGGGATCGAGTGCGAGGTGATCGACCCCCGCACCACCGTCCCCCTGGACGCGGCAACGCTGGTGGCGTCAGCGCAGCGGACCACCCGCGCGATCGTGGTCGACGAGGGCCACCGCCGCTACGGGGTGGGGGCGGAGATCGCGGCGACCGTGGCCGAGGGGGCCTTCTTCCACCTCGACGCGCCAGTCCGGCGGCTCGGGGCGCTGGACGTGCCGGTGCCGTTCTCGCCAGCGCTGGAGGACCTGACGGTGCCGACGGTGGACCAGTTGGTGGTGGCGGTGCGCGAGCTCTGCGACCGGGCCTAGCGCCGCTGCATGGAAGGGGAGCGCCTGTGAGTCAGCTGACCAGGACGTACGGACTCGACGGGGTCGACTGGGAGGCCCGGGTCGACTACCCGCGGCTGCGCACGGAGCGGCTGGCCCGCCTGAAGCGCCTTCTGAAGGCGTCTGAGATGGGAGCCCTGCTCTGCTTCGACATGAACAACATCCGGTATGTCACCGCCACCCACATCGGCACCTGGGCCATGGACAAGCTGATGCGCTTCTCGCTGCTGCCCCAGGACGACGAGCCGATCATGTGGGACTTCGGCTCGGCGGCGCGCCACCACCAGCTGTATTGCCCGTGGCTGGGCGAGGAGCGCTCGCGGGCCGGGGTCTCGACGATGCGCGGGGCGTTCGACCCCAGCACCGGCCGGGCCGAGGACGTGGCCCGCAAGATCCGGATCGAACTGGAGGAGCGCGGCCTGGCTGGGGAGCCGCTGGGCGTCGATGTCGTCGAGATGCCGGTGCTCGTCGCCCTCCAGAATGAAGGGCTCCGGGTGGTCGACGGCCAGCAGCTGATGCAGCAGGCCCGCATGATCAAGACCCGCGACGAGATCACCCTGATCAGCACCGCCTGCTCGATGGTCGACGCGGCCTATGACCGGCTCTACGAGGCGCTGCGCCCCGGGATCACCGAGAACCAGTGCGTGGGGCTGGTGGCCAAGATCCTCTACGACCTCGGCTCCGAGCACGTGGAGGGGGTCAATGCGATCACCGGAGAGCGGGCCAATCCCCACCCCCACGTCTACACCGACCGCATCCTGCGTCCCGGCGACCCCGCCTACTTCGACATCCTGCACAGCGTCAACGGCTACCGGACCTGCTACTACCGCACCTTCGCCATCGGGTCGGCGTCCCGCAGCCTGGTCGCCGCCTACCAGAAGGCCCGCGAGATCCTTGACCTGGCCATCGACCAGGTCAAGCCCGGGGCGACCACGGCCGATGTGGTCAGTGTCTGGCCCAAGGCGCAGGAGTTCGGCTTCGGCGACGAGGAGGCGGCCTTCGCCCTCCAGTTCGGGCACGGGGTGGGTCTCTCGATCTGGGAGAAGCCGATCCTCAGCCGGCTGGTGTCCCTGGACCACCCCGAGGTGATCCAGGAGGGCATGGTCTTCTCCCTGGAGACCTTCTGGCCCTCCAGCGACGGCTGGACCGCGGCCCGCATCGAGGAGCAGCTGGTGGTCACCGCCGACGGCTGTGAGGTCATCACTCGCTTCCCGGCCGAGGAGCTGATGGTCACCGGCCAGCGCTACCAGACCGTCGACGGGCCCCTGCCCACGACTCGGGAGGTGGAGTCGCACCGCAACCGTGGGGGCCTGGCTGGGCTGGCGGAGATCGCCGGCGGGGTACACCGCTCCCCGCTGGGGCGCTGAGCCGGGCACACCGATGGCCACCCAGGTGATCATGCCGGCCCTCGGCATGGCCCAGGACACCGGTCGCCTGGTCGGCTGGCTCCGGGCGGAGGGGTCGTCGGTGGCCCAGGGCGATCCGCTGATGGAGATCGAGACGGACAAGTCCCGGGTCGAGGTCGAGGCGCCCGCCAGCGGCGTGGTCGCGGGCGTGCGTGTCCACCCGGATGAGGAGGTGGCGGTGGGCACCGTCCTGGCCTGGATCCTCGCCCCAGGGGAGACCGTGCCATCGACGGAGTCCACGCCGCCCACCCCGACCGCTCCCGGTTCCACTGCCCGGAGCGCGGAGCCGAGCCCGCCGCTCGCGGTCGGGGGCACCGCCGCTCCCGGCGCGTCCCAGCGGCCCCTGGCCTCGCCTCTGGCGCGCCGACTGGCGGCGGAGCGTGGACTGGAGCTCGCCGGCCGGGCCGGCACCGGCCCCGGGGGGGCGGTCGTGGCCGCCGACGTGACCGCCCCCGGACCGGTGACCGCCGGGTCCGGCGGCGAGCCGGGCCCCCTGGCGCGGCAGATGGCGGAGCACACCACCCGGGTCTGGACCACGACGCCGCACTTCTATCTGAGCCGAGACGTGCGCGCCCGGCGCCTCCGCGACTGGCGGGAGGCGGTGCGGCGGCGCAGCGGGCTGCCGGTCACGTACACCGACCTGCTCCTGCGCGTGGCCGGCAAGGCCCTGGCCGGGCATCGCGAGATGCTGGGGTACTGGGACGGGGGCGGCCTGCGCCACCACCCGGCGGTGCATGTCGGCCTGGCGGTCTCCACCCCGCGGGGCCTGCTGGTGGTCGTCGTCCGCGACGTGCCCTCCCTGGATCTGCCCCAGCTGGTCGCCGCCCGCGAGGCGGTGGTGGCGCGGGCCCAGGCGGGGCGGCTGCGCGCCGCCGACGTCGAGGGCGCGGTGCTCACCATCAGCAACCTGGGCATGCATGGGGTCGACCGGTTCGGGGCCGTCCTGCCGGAGGAGCAGAGCGCCATCCTGGCGGTGGGTCGGGTGCGGGACGCGGTGGTGCCCGTGGACGGGCGCGCGGCCGTCGAGCCGATCCTCTCCCTGACGCTGAGCTGTGACCATCGGGTCCTCGACGGGGTCCAGGCCGCCACGTTCCTGGGCACGCTGTGCGAGTCCCTGGAGGAGCCCGCTCTGCTCCTGGACGCCATGGCGGCCGGTCGCCGCTAGCGGAGCCCGGCCGCGGTCACGAGGAAGACGGCCCCCTGGGGGGTCGGCGCGGACGCTCCGGTGCCGCCAGTGCGACCGAACCCCGGGGTTCCGCACGCCGGCTAGGCTGAGGGGTGTGGAAAAGCCACTCCTGAACTCGCGGAGGGGACAGGCGGCCGCTGGTGAACCGGAAAGTGGAGGCACACGACAGGGGCTCGCATCACCCTATCGAAGCCGTCGGCCACCTGACCGGGTGGCGCAATGCCCTGGTGCCGGAATCCTGCCCTGCAGAGTGGTGGCGGCACCGGCTCACCCTGTCGGCCGGCTGCGGACGTCGATGCGCCCGCCCCAGGGTGTCGGGGAGACGCCATGTCCAACGCCTGGGCGGATCCGGCCCGGCCAGGGATCGTGGCCCGCTTGGCCGAAGGCGATGCGACCGTGAACGAACTTGCGGCCCCATCCGACATGACCCGGCCCCCGGTTTCCCCACACTTTGGCTGATAGAATCGAAACGGGGGGTTCTCTCTGGCTAAGGACGCGGTGCCGATTGCAGGGCGAGGATCGTCGGCCTCGAGCACGACGACATCGACCTGGCAAGATGGCGGCGCTTCGACCCAAGGAGGGATCGGACGAAGAAGAGGGGGCTGCGGGTGTGGACGAGGCCGTGATCCAGACGCGCCTGGCGGAGGTCATCGCGTTCCTCCCGGATGCCACCTTCGTCATAGACACCGAGGGCAAGGTGGTCCTCTGGAACCGGGTCGTTGAGGACATGACCGGCGTCAAGGCGGCGGACATGATTGGCAAGGGCAACTACGAGTACGCCATCGCCTTCTACGGTGAGAGGCGGCCGATCCTCATTGACCTCGTCATGTTGCCCGATAAGCTCGTCGAGCGCCACTACGACAAGCTGCTTCGCCGCGGGAAGAACTTCATGTCCGTGGAGACGATGCTGCCCAAGATCGGCCGTTATGTCTTCGGGACGGCCTCCCTCATCTACGACAGCAACGGCAACGTCGTCGGCGCCATCGAGTCCGTCCGGGACATCACTGATCGCCAGCGGGCGGAGCAAGCGGTCCTGGAGTACCAGCAACATCTGGAAGAAATGGTCGCGGCACGTACCGCCGAGTTCGATCTCGCCAACAAGGAGCTGGCGGATCGGAACAAGCAGATGCACGAATTGAACGCTCAGATGTATCTCACGGCTATGACCGATCCTCTGACGGGCCTCCACAACAGACGTGGCATGACCGAGGCGCTGAACTCGGAAGCATTGAGGTCCAACCGGAGCGGAAGGGCTTTCTCGCTCATCCTTGCGGACATCGACCACTTCAAGGACTTCAACGACCATCACGGTCACGAGTGCGGCGACCTGGTGCTGCGGCACGTGTCGAACGTTTTTCGGGGGGCGGTCAGGGAAGTCGACCAGATCGCGCGATGGGGCGGGGAGGAGTTCCTGCTGCTGGTGCCGGAGACAGGCGTGGAGGGGGCGCTCGGACTGGCGGAAAGGCTGCGCCGCGCGGTGGCGGAGTCCCACATGCTCTGGCAACGCGAGGAGGTCAAGGTGACCGTGACCGTCGGCGTTGCGGAGCATGTCGGGTCTGGCAACGCAGAGCGGACGATCAGCCAGGCGGACGAAGCGCTCTACCGCGGGAAGGAGGAGGGGAGGAACCGCGTGGTTGCGTGGACGAATCGCCGCCCGGGTTAGGGAGATCCACGAGCCGGTCTTCAGGCGTCGGGGCGTCTGGCGACCACGGTGCTTCGCGACCACGAGTCGAACAAGAGTGGAGGGTCGTGGTCGCTCTCACCCTCATCATGGTCATGCTCGGGCCCATCGACCACGTCCTCCCACACGAGCACCAGCCCACCGCAGATCCCTGAAGTCACACACATCTATGCCGGTGGCGTTTCGCCGTCTCAGGTCCCCGATCTCCGGCAGTGGGCTTGCCCGAGAGGTCAAGGGTTGGGGCTGATGTGGGTGATGGGACGGGTCTCGCCCGAGAGGTCGGGCGGCTCCGTGTTGAGTTGGGTGGTGAGAAGGGTGAGTGCTCGGACGATGCGTGGTGCGTCGGGTTGGCGGATGGTGCACCGCTCCCGACAGCTGCGTCTCTGGCTGTCCCGAGGGTGGTGGTGGGCGGAGATCTTCGCCGCCACCTACCAGCGGCTCCGCCTCGTCACGGTCACCCGACCCGCCTCCCGACCGGCGCTTCGCCCGCACCGAATCAGCGATTACTCACGTCCAAACGCGGTCCCAGGACCAGCGGCTCGACCCCTGCGGACCTCGCTCCAGGTCCTTCCGGTGCCGCTCAACCCCTGACCAGGCACTTGAAGACCGTGGTTCACGCTCCGCCAACATCCGGGGCGACAGCCCTTCCGGACTTGTCGACACTGCATGGCTTGTTCATTGATCCATTAGGTCTGATCCGGACGTCGGCCCCGGGGCACGAGGGCCAGGCGCGGGACGGCCCCACGGCCAGCCGGGGCCTGCGCCTGGAGCCTGCGCCCTCCCGCGTTCCTCAGGCCGCGCCGGTGAGCCCCAGCAGCTCCACGCCGGCGGCCAGCGCGGCCTGGCGCAAGAGGCTGTCGTCGGTCGCCAGCGGCAGGCCGGCACTCGCCGCGAGCGCCAGGTACGAGGCGTCGTACGCGGTCAGCCCCGTTGTCCGGGCGAGATCGACGACTGTGCTGAGGATGGCGCCTCGACCGAGCTCTTCCACGGTGATCGGGAGTTGACCGAGGAGCTGCACGAACTGGAGCGTCTGCGCCGAACGCAGCCGGCCCCGCCGCTCCGCCACCGCCAGCACGTTGGCGACCTCGAAGGGCCACAGCTCGGGCACCAGCGCCTCGTCCTCCGTGAGCCGCGCCAGCGCGGCGTCGGAGAGCGGCGTCGCCTGGTCCGAGAAGCACCAGGACAGGGTGATCGAGGCGTCGAGGACGAAGGTCATCGGCGCCCCTCCTCGAGCAGCTGGCGCAGCCCCGGCTGACCCAGGGTGATCCCCTCCCGGAACCGCTTCAGGGCCGCGACGGCGTCCTGAGAGCCCAGGCGGCGACCGGGGTCGGCGGGCTGGAGGACGGCGACGGGGACCCCGTGCTTGGTGATGACGAAGCGTTTGCCGTCGGCCACCTCGTCGAGGAGGCGTGACAGGTGGGTCTTAGCCTCGTACGCCCCGATCTCCACAAGACCAGTCTAGCACTGGTCTTGTGGTGTCCAGGTGACGGGATGAGCTGACGGCGGTGCCTGAACCGTCGCTGTCCGCCGCCAGCCCCCAGCCTAGGGGGCTTCAAATGCCCCGGCGGCACCACACCGTCCCTAACGGGGACTTCCCTCCGCGGCGACGAGCGCCCCGGCCTTCCTCGCGGCGGACCGGGGGCTCGATGCCCCCATCGGCAGGTCCGCTTGCAAACGCTTGCGGCCGCGTGGTTGCATAGGTCGATGAGGGTCAACGGAGGGGAGTGGGTCGGGCGACCCCTGCTCCGACGCGAGGACGAACCGCTCCTCCGGGGCCAGGGGCGCTTCGTCGATGACCTCCCGTTCGACGGCCAGGTCCAGCTCTTGGTGGTCCGCAGCCCGTTCGCCCATGCGCGGCTGGGTCCGATCGACCTCGAACCCGCCAGCGCCATGCCCGGCGTGCTGGCGGTGGTGGCCGCTGGAGATCTGGGGGACACTCTCGGGGCACTGCCTCTGCCGGTGGTCGAGGGAGCGGAGGTGGCCCCGACCCCGGTGCGACCGCTGGCGACAGGGCGGGTCCGCTACGTCGGTGAACCGGTGGTCGGCATCGTGGCCGAGACCCGGGCCCAGGCCGAGGACGCCGCCGCGCTGGTGGCACCAGAGTACGAGCCGCTGCCGGTCGTGACGGACCCCGGCGCAGCGCTTGAGGCCGATCCCCCTCTCCACGAGGCCGCACCCGGCAACCGCTTGCTGCACTGGCGGCGGGCGGGCGGGGACGTCACCACGGCCTTCGAGACCGCCGCCCACGTGGTCCGCGGCCGGTTCACCATCCCCCGGCTGGCCGCCGCTCCGATGGAGCCGCGGGGCTGCGTCGCCGTCTACGACGCGGTCCAGGACACCCTGACCCTGTGGCCGTCGGCGCAGGACCCCCACCGGCCGCTGGCGCAGCTGGCCGCCGTCCTCGGGTGGCCAGCGGGCCGGCTCCGGGTCATCGTGCCCGATGTCGGTGGAGCCTTCGGCAGCAAGGGCGCCCTGGCCCCGGAGCATGCGCTCGCGGCGTGGTGCGCGTGGCGCCTGGTGAGACCAGTGAAGTGGGTGGAGGATCGGGCCGAGAACTTCCAGGCCGCCTACCAGGGTCGCGGGATGGAGGTCGAGGCGGAGCTGGCCCTCTCCGCCGACGGTCGGTTTCGCGGCCTGCGGGCGCGGCTGGTCGCCGACCTCGGCGCCTACCTGTACCCCACGACCGTGGTCCCGCCGATCACCGCCGGGAGCCTGTTCACCGGTCCCTACGACGTGCCCGCCGCCGAGGTGGAGATCGTCGGTGTCGCCACCAACAAGGTGCCAACCGGTCCCTACCGCGGTGCCGGCCGCCCCGAGGCCGCGTTCTGTATCGAGCGCCTAGTGGACCTCGCAGCCGCGGCGCTAGGGGAGGATCCGGTCGAGCTGCGCCGTCGCAATCTGATCCCGCCGGACCATTTCCCCCATCGCACCCCTCTCGGGCTGACCTATGACTCAGGCGACTACGGCGCGATGCTGGACCGGGCCTGCGAGCTGCTCCCGTATGCGGCCTGGCGCGCGGAGCAGGCGCGGGCCCGGGCTGCGGGCGCGGTGCTGGGGATCGGCGTGGCCAGCTTCGTGGAGAGCGCAGGTCACGGGCTCTGGGAGCGCGCCCGGGTGGCGGTCACGCCAGCCGGCGTGATCGAGGTCCAGACGGGGGCGAGCCCGCACGGGCAGGGACACGCCACGACCTTTGCCCAGGTGGTCGCCGACGCCCTGGGCGTCGACCCGGGCCGGGTCGTCGTCCGTCACGGGGACTCCGCCGATGGGCCGGGGGTCGGGACCTTCGCCAGCCGCTCGGTGGCGGTGGGCGGGTCGGCGATCCGGCTGGCGGCGGAGGAGGTGCGGGCCATCGCCCGCCGGCTGGCCGCCGACCTCTTCGAGGCCGCCGAGGGGGACCTGGTGTGGGACGGCGACCGCCTGGCGGTGGCCGGCTCGCCGGGGCAGTCAGTGAGCCTGGGTGAGCTCGCGCGGCTGGCCGCCGACCCCGCCCGCCGGCCGGCCGGCGTCGGCGGCCTCCAGGACGGGCTGGCGGCGGAGAGCCGATCCAGCCTTCCCGGGCCGGTGTTCCCCTCGGGCGCCTACGCCGCGGTGGTGGAGGTGGACCGTGACACGGGGCTGGTGCGGCTGCACCGCCTGGTCGCCGTCGACGACTCCGGGACGATCGTCAATCCCCTCCTGGCCGAGGGGCAGGTGGTCGGGGCCATCCTCCAGGGGGCGGCGGCCGTCCTCCTGGAGGAGGTCGTCTACGACGAGGAGGGGCAGCTGCGCACGGGCACCTTCCTCGACTACGCCATCCCGACGATCGGTGAGATCGGCTTCGAGCTGGTGACGGAGTTCCGCCCGACCCCCACGCCGTTCACCACGCTCGGGGCCAAGGGGGTCGGCGAGTGCGGGACGATCGGGGCCCCGGCCGCCATCGCCAATGCGGTCATCGACGCCCTGGCCCCCTTCGGGGTCCGCCACCTTGACCCGCCGTACCATTCGGAGCGGGTGTGGACGGCTCTGCGGCGGGCCGCTGGGGCACGGCCCACCCGAAAGGGGTGAGCCGTGCCTCGTGAGCGCGTGACGCTGCGGGACGTCGCCCGGCTGGCCGGCGTCCACCCGGGCACGGCCTCGCGCGCCCTGAACGCCGCCACCCGCAGCCTGGTCAACAGCGAGACCGCGCAGCGGGTGCTGGAGGCGGCCCTCACCCTTGACTTCCGGCCCAACCCGGTGGCGCGCAGCCTCAAGACCCGGCGCTCGGACACGGTTGGCGTCCTCATCCCCGACCTCACCAATCCGCTCTTCCCCCCCATCGTCCGGGGCATCGAGGACCACCTGGCGGCTCGGGGCTACGTGGCCCTCATCGGCAACACCGACAACGATGACCAGCGGGAGATGCGGGTCTTCGAGGGGATGCGCTCCCGTCAGGTGGACGGCTTCATCCTCGCCACCGCTCGGCGCCGGCACCCGTTGCTGCTGCGGGCCGCGGAGGACGAGCTGGCCGTGGTCCTGGTCAACCGAGTGGTGGACAGCCACGCCTTCCCCTCGGCATCGGTCGACGACGCGCGCGGCAGCGGGCTGGCGGTGGCCCACCTGGCGGGGCTCGGGCACCGCCGCCTGGCCCACCTCGGCGGGCCCCAGGCGCTCTCCACCGGGGTGGGGCGCTACCAGGGGTTCCTGGCCGGCATGGAGACGGCTGGGCTGGAGGTCGACCCGGCCCTGGTGGCTTTCGCGGACGGCTTCTCTCAGCAGGAGGGGGCGCGCCGGTGCCGCGACCTCCTGCGGGTCTCGCCCCGCTGCACCGCGGTGGTGGTCGCCAACGACCTCCTGGCCCTTGGCTGCTACGCGGCCCTGGCGGAGGCCGGCCTGCGCTGCCCGGAGGACGTGTCCATCGTGGGCTTCAACGACATGCCCTTCATCGACCGGGTGCACCCGCCTCTGACGTCGGTGGCCTTCTCCCACTACCGGATCGGCGCCGAGGCGGCGCGGCTGGTGCTGGAGCGGATCGCCGACCGCCACGCGCCGGTGACGGCCACGTTCCTGCAGCCCGAGCTGGTCGTCCGCCAGTCGACCGCCCCGCCGCCCCGCGGGGGCTGATTCGGGGGCGGGTCCCGTCAGCCGTGGGGGCGGGCGCGCAGCTGCTCCGCCATCCAGTCGGCACTGCGCAGACGGTGGTGCCACGAGATGTTGGTGCACACATGGTTGCCGTCCTCAAAGAGAAGGAGGTCCACGGGGCCGCTGGCCTCCCGGGCCAGCCGCGCCGCCTGCGCCCAGGGGATGAGGCGGTCCTGCTTGCCGAAGACGATCTGGAGCGGCGCGCGGATGCGGTCCGCCCGGCCCGCCAGCGTCAGCTCCCCGGCCCGCCGCGCCGCCTCGGCGTCCGACGCGCAGCGCGCCCGGACTCGGAAGGCCTCGCGGGTGAGGGCGGGGAGGCGATCCCACCCCTCGCCGAAGTCGTATGGGCCCGCCAGCGCGATGCAGGCCCGGACCCTGTCGTCGGCGCTGGCCCAGCGCGGGGCGTAGTACCCTCCGAGGCTGACGCCCCACAGACCGACGCGGTCGGCGTCGATGGCGGGCAGCGCGCTCAGGGCGTCGAGGATCGCCGCCCCGGGCACCTCCCAGTCGGGGCGGATCGGGAGGGCATACTCGGCCTCCCCCTGCCCCGGGCCGTCCACCGCGAACGTGGCCAGGCCGCGCTCCAGGAAGAGCGCCTCCGTCGACCGGAACTCCTCCTTGGCCGAGTCCAGCCCCGCGATGAGGACCACCACCGGGTGGGGACCACCCGTACTCGGCAGCCGAAGGACGCCCACCATCTCGCTGGACCCGAGGGGGACTGTCACCCGGTGGCCAGGGGGATCCAGGTCGGGGAGCGCGTCGGCCAGGCAGCGGACGGCCCGCTGGTGCGCCGCCCGCATCTGCTCCAGGTCCTGGACGAAGAGGAACTTGGCGAAGTGGTAGTACACGGCGGCCCGGGCCAGCTGGGCGCCGGCGGAGCGGCGCCGCCCCCGGGCCAGCGCCGCACGGCCGAGGTCCTCGTACACCTCGGCTGCGGCGCACCAGCCCTGGCACCAGTCCTCCCAGCGGGCGATGCCGGCGGTGACGCGGCTGAAGTCGCTGGCGTCAACCCCGTTGGCGATGAAGCGCGGGGCCCAATGGGCGATCGCGCTCTGCACGCGCTCATCTGCCACGCCGGCAGTCTTGCACACGTTTGTGGTCCCCGCAAGAGTGTGGCCGAGAGCGACCAGGCCGTGCCGGCGGAGCACCCCAGCCTCTCGGCCGTGGAGGTGGCCCGCCGCCGGGTAGCGCTGGCGGTGGCGATGGAGCGAGCCGGGGTCCGCCAGGTGGTCCTCCACGGGGCCGAGCGCTCGGGCGGCGCCGTGGCCTGGTTCACCGAGTGACCGGTCACGCGGGAGGTGGCCGTTGCCCGGCGCCCGGGCGGCGAGCCGGCGCAGTTCGCCAACCACGTCCTGGACGCTCCCTGACGGTGCGAGGGGTCAGGGCGGACCGGCCGGCCATCGACGACCGAGGCTAGGCGCGCCAGCTGGCGACCGGGGGCCCGGTGGGGCGGGTCGGTCTGGTGGGCGCGGTGCCGGTCCGGCCGCACGCGCGCCTGGCTGGCGCGGTCGGCGAGCCGGTCTTCCTGGACCAGGCCCACATCGATCCGCGCTTGGTGAAGTCGGCCGAGGAGATCGCCTGGCTGCGAACCGGGGCCGAGCTCGCCGATCTGGCGGTGCATGCCCAGGCCGCGGGCGCCTGTCCGGGGCACTCCGAGGCCGAGCTGGGGGCCCTGCTGGCCGCGGCGCCCATGGGCCGTGGGGCACCGCCCATGTCCACTGCCTCGGGGTGGCGACGATCGCCGCCCCCGACGGCCGCGTGCCGGCCCCTGCGGCCCTTCGCGGTGGCCGCGCCGCCCACCCCGCGCCACCGGCGGCTCCACCGCGTGGCCACCTCCGCCTTCGACGCCGTCCTCGACCGGGTTGGGCCCGGGCACGACGACGGCCGAGCTGGCCGCCGCCGGGGTGGAGGCCCCGTCGGCTTCACCACCTGTGGTGACCATCTGCCCCCGCTGTTCTCCGGGGGCGGGCGGGCCGGGGGCCGCGCCGGTGCCGGTCCCGGGCATGAGGTGGTGGTGCAACCGAATGTGGTCGCGCGAGATGGCCGTGCCGGGGTGCAGGCGGGGGCAAGTGCTCCTCAGCGCCGAGCGGGGCGTGGAGTCTCTCCACGGCTTTCCTTGGGGGTTTGCGGAGATCGGATGGGCCGGAGTCGGGTCCGCAGCCCCGCCAGCGGTGGGGCCAGCGGTGCCCGGGTCGCCGGCGGGGACCAGCGTCCCCGTCACAGGCGCTTGACACCCGTCGGCTCGAGGTCGATACTCGCCGCGTGCAATCGGTTGTGCTCGCGGGGGTACGGGAGTGACCACACGGGGGGCGTCCCCGCTCACGGTTGGCTGGGCGGGCACCGGGCGGATGGGCACGGAGATGGTCCAGCGCCTGCTCCGCGCCCAGTGCGATGTCGCCGTCTGGAACCGCACTCGATCCAGGGCCGAGCCGCTGGCGGCGCAGGGCGCGCGGGTGGTGGACACCATGGCGGCCCTCGGCGAACGGGACCTGGTCTTCATCACCGTCAGCTCCTCCGAGGACCTGCTGGCGGTCATCCTCGGCCCGGAGGGGCTCCTGGCCGGGCCGGGGGCCCCCAAGATCGTGGTCGACTGCTCCACGGTCTCGGCCGAGGCCTCGGCGGCCGCCCGGCAGGGACTGGCGGCGCGCGGCGTGGCCTTCCTCGCCGCCCCGGTCAGCGGCAATCCCAAGGTGGCCCGGGCCGGTCGCCTGACCCTGGCCGTCTCCGGTCCCCTCGAGGCCTTCGAGGCGGTGTCCGGCTACCTGTCGCTGCTCGGCGCGGGAGCCACCTACGTGGGCGAGGGCGAGCTGTCGCGGCTGGTCAAGCTGTGCCACAACCTCTTCCTGGGCGTGGTGGCGCAGTCGCTGGCCGAGGTCACGATCCTGGCCCAGAAGGGGGGGGTGAGCCGCCAGGTCTTCCTGGAGTACTTGAACCGGAGCGTCATGGGCTCCCTCTTCACGCGCTACAAGGCGCCGGCCCTGGTCAACGCCGACTTCCACCCGACCTTCACCACCGAGCTGCTGCGCAAGGACTTCGACCTGGGGCTGGCGGCCGCCCGGCGGCTCGAGGTGCCGCTGCCGGTGGCGGCCCAGGTGCAGCAGATCGTGCAGAGCCTGGTCGGCCTGGGCTTCGGGCAGGCCGACTTCGCCGCCCTGCTGGAACTGGAGGCCCGCGCCGCGGGGCTGCGGCTGGAGAGCGAGCACGGCGAGGTGGCCGACGGCCTGGGCCCGGAGCCCAGGGGGCTGGAGCAGCAGCAGACCACGCGGGTGGTGACGGGCGGCGGACGTTGGTCGACCGACGGGGCCGGCCACGAAGCGGAAGTAGTGGAGGGACGAGGGTGAGCACAGGGATCAGACGACACCGGATCCGGCGCTGGCAGCCGGCGCTGTGGGTGGGGGCCGCGGCACTCCTGCTCTCGGCCTGTGGAGCCGCCCCGTCCACCGCCAGCAAGGGTGGCAAGGGACCGATCGTGATCGGGGCCTCCCTCTCGCTGTCCGGCGACTTCTCCGCCGACGGCCAGGCCTTCCAGCGCGGCTACGAGCTCTGGGCCGCCTACGTCAACAGCCACGGAGGCCTGCTGGGACGCAAGGTCAAGCTGGACATCGTCTCCGACGCCAGCAGCCCGACCCAGGTGGTGACCAACTACCAGACGTTGATCAGCCTGGACCACGTCAACCTCGTCTTCGGGCCCTTCTCGACGCTGCTGACGGTGCCCTCCTCCAAGGTCGCCGCCCGCTACGGCTACGCCTTCGTGGAGGGGGCAGGCGGGGCGCCTCTGGCCTTCGCCGCCGGGCTGCACAACATGTTCGACGTCAGCCTGCCGGTCAAGGACGACCTGGTGCCGTTCGCGCAGTGGATCGCCTCCCTGCCCGCCAGCGAGCGACCCAAGACCGCGGCCTACCCCACCAGCAACGACCCCTTCACCGAGCCCCAGCTCCCGGTCGCCGAGCGCATCCTCCAGGCGGCCGGGGTCCGGACCGTCTACTCCAGGGTCTTCCCCGCGGAGGTGACCGACTACACCCCCATCGCCGACCAGGTCGCCGCCCGCCACGCCCAGGTGGTGTTGCTCGGGTCGGTCGACGTGCCCACGGTCTCGGCCTTCATCCAGGCCTTCGCCCAGCAGCACTACAACCCCAAGGCCTTCATCGCCACCGCCGGCCCCGACCAGGGAGCGGCCTTCGTCAACGCCGTGGGCGCCAACAACACCGGTGGGGTGATGGTGCCCAACGGTTGGTACCCCGGTTTCAAGAACGCCGCCAGCCAGGCCATGGTCCAGGCGTACATCGCCAAGTACGGCGGCACCCCCTCGGGGGTGAACTCCGACGTCGCCGAGGCCTACTCGGTGGGCCAGGTGGTGGCCCAGGCCGTCGAGGCCACCCACAGCCTCAACAACGCCAAGATCATCGCCTACCTGCACAGCGGGGTCGTCCTGCAGTCGGTGCAGGGCCCGGTGCAGTTCGACAGCCTGGGGGAGAACGGCAAGGCGGTGGCGTTCGCCTTCCAGTGGATCCACGGGACGCTGACCCAGGTCCTGCCCACCAACGCCCCCGGCTCCTCCCCTCCCGTCTACCCCAAGCCCCCCTGGGGGAGTTGAGCGGATGGCGGCACTCTACGGGGCGGTGATCGACGGGATCCTCACCGGCGGGGTCTATGCCCTCATGGCCGCTGGCCTGACCCTCATCTTCGGGGTCATGGACATCATCAACATCGCCCAGGGCGTGCTGGTGGTGCTGGCGGCCTACCTCAGCTACTTCCTCTCCATCCGCTTCGGACTGGACCTCTTCGTCGGACTGCTGGTCACCATCCCGGTGCTGTTCCTGCTGGGGGTCGCGGTGGAGTGGCTCTTCATCCGGCGGCTGCGCAGCCAGGAGAAGACCGCGATGTCGATCCTGGTGACCTACGCGGTGGCGATCATCATCGAGGGTGTCCTCAGCGTCACCTTCGGAGTCAACTACGTGCAGCTGCACGGCTGGTACGTGACGCGCTCGTTCCAGCTCCTCGGGTTCTACCTCCCCTACATCTACGTCTTCGGGTTCCTCCTGGCCGCAGCCCTCCTGGCGGTGCTCTTCGTCATCCTGTACCGCACCCGATTCGGGCGGAGCGTGCGGGCGTCCCTGCAGAACCGGACCGCGGCCCAGCTGATCGGGGTCAACGTGGCCCGGGTCTCGACCCTCACCTTCGGGCTGGGGGTGGCGGTGACCGCCGCCGGCGGCATGATCTTCGGCGCCACCAACGCCTTCAACCCCAACAGCGGGTACGACCTGATCTCGCGCCTGCTGGCCATCGTCATCCTTGGCGGCCTGGGCAGCATCGGTGGGGCCCTAGCGGCGGCGGTGGCGATGCTGGTGGTGGAGGACGTGGTGGCGGTGATCTGGTCGCCGGTGTGGTCCGACGTGGTCTTCTTCGTGGCCCTGGTGGCCGTGCTCCTCATCCGCCCGGTGGGGCTCTTCGGGCGGGCGGCGGCTCGGGCGCAGTGACCCCGGCCTCGCGGGCGGCGGCCGTGCCCAGCCGCTGGGGAGGAGCGGTGCTGCCGCGCGCCGCCGGCCTGGGGTTGCTGCTCCTGGGCCTGGGGGCCCTGCCCCTGGTGCTCAGCAATCCGACGTACACGTCCATCGCCATCTTCACCCTCATCTACATGACGGCGGCCACGTCGTGGAACACCTTTGCCGGCTACTCCGGCTACATCCCCCTCGGGCACGTGGTCTTCTTCGGGAGCGGCGCCTACACCCTGGCGGTGGCTGCCCAGGACTGGCACCTGGTGGGCGGGTACGGGATGTTCCTGCTGATCCCTCTGGCCGGCCTGGTGGCGGGCCTCCTCGCCCTGCCGTTCGGGCTGGTGGCGCTGCGCACCCGTCGCCACACGTTCGTCGTCATCACCATCGCCATCATGTTCATCTTCCAGCTGCTGGCCTTCAACCTCGGGGTCACCAACGGTTCGTCGGGGATCCAGATCCCGACCCCGCTCTGGCCGGCCGCCACCTTCAACGACCCCTTCTACTACATCACCCTCGGCATCCTGATCCTGGCCGTGGCCACCTCCTGGTTCGTGCGCCGCTCCCGCTTCGGACTGCAGCTGCTGGCCATCCGCGACGACGAGGACCGCGCCCGCGGCCTCGGGGTCCGGACCGGACGGGTCAAGCTGACGGCCTTCGTGATCTCGGCCATACCGGTGGGCATGGTGGGGGCCATGTACGCCTACTTCATCGGCCAGATCTTCCCCCAGTTCGCCTTCGACCCCCTGTTCGACGTGTCGGTGGCCCTCATGGTCTTCTTCGGAGGGCTCGGGACCGTGGCCGGGCCGCTGCTGGGGGCGGTCGTGCTGGAACCGCTGCAGCAGTACCTGACCCTGCAGTTCTCTATCGGCGACCTCTACCTCATCATCTACGGCGTCGTCTTCCTGGCGGTGATCCTTCTCATGCCCCGCGGGGTGGTGCCCTCCACCCGCGACTGGCTGCGAGCCCGTCGGACGGGGCGGCCGGACGCACCCGAGGTCGAGGGGGACACCGACCGCGCAGCCGAGGTGGCCGCGCACACCGGGAGCCCGACGTGAGCGCGCTGCTGGAGATCGACGGGGTCTCCAAGGCGTACGGGGGGGTGCAGGCGCTCTCGGCCTGCTCCCTGGACGTGGCCGAGGGGACGATCACCGGGCTGATCGGGCCCAACGGCTCGGGCAAGACCACCCTCTTCAACGTCGTGACCGGCTACGAGCACGTCAACGTGGGGGCGGTCCGCTACCGGGGTCGGGCCATCACCAACCACGCGCCCGATCAGGTCTTCAAGCTGGGCATCGGCCGCACCTTCCAGCTGACCCGCATCTTCGCCCGCCTGACCCTGATGGAGAACATGCTGGTCGCCACCCAGCACCACGAGGGCTGGGCGCGCAGCATGGTCCGCCGCGGCAGCTCCGCCGGCGAGCGCCGGCGGGCCCTGGAGTTGCTGGAGTTCGTCGGCCTGGCGGGCCACGCCGGTGAGGCCGCGGGCACCCTCTCCTACGGGCAGCGCAAGCTGCTGGAGCTGGCCTACGTGCTGATCGCCGACCCCGAGGTGCTGCTGCTCGACGAGCCCGCCGGTGGGATCAATCCGTCCCTCATCCACTACATCACCGAGCGCATCCGCGAACTCAACCGCCAGGGCCGCACCTTCCTCGTGGTCGAGCACAACATGGAGTTCGTGATGGGGCTGTGCGAGCGGGTCACCGTGATGCACCAGGGCTGCGTCATCGTCTCCGGGACACCCCACGAGGTCCGGGCCGACCCCCGAGTGCTCGACGCCTACCTGGGCGGGGCTGACGACGAGGAGGAGGGTGCCGGTGCCGCCTGACGCCACCGTCAACGGGACCACCCCGGCGGTCACCGCCGACCCCCGCGGGCGGGGGGCGGCGTCACTGGAGTTCGCGGGCGTCATCGCCGGCTACGGCGGCGGTGACGTGCTGAAGGGCGTCTCGTTCCGCGTCCCCGAGGGCGGGATCACCTGTGTCGTCGGGCCCAACGGGGCCGGCAAGTCCACTCTCCTGGCCTGCGTCAGCGGCATCCTGCGCCCGCGGGCCGGGGACATCCGATTCCGCGGCGAGTCGCTGGTGGGGCTGACGCCCCGGCAGATCCTCGCCCGGGGCGTCGTCCAGGTCCCCCAGAACCACAGCGTCTTCCCGCAGATGACCGTCCTGGAGAACGTCGAGAGCGGGGGCTTCATCGTGCGCGACCGGACCGAGGTGCGGCGGCGCCTGCAGGCCATCCAGGAGAGCTTCCCGGTGGTGACCGAGCGGGCCCGGTCCAAGGCGGGCAGCCTCTCCGGCGGCCAGCAGCGCCTGGTGGAGTTCGCCCGCTGTCTCATGCTCGACCCCGCGCTGGTGGTCCTGGACGAGCCCTCGATGGGTCTGGACCCCCGCACCCGGCGGATGGTCTTCGCCGCGGTCCGGCGGATGCACGAGCAGGGCCGGACGATCCTGCTGGTGGAGCAGAACGCCAAGGCCGGGCTGCGGCTCAGCACCGACGGGGTCGTCCTGGAGAACGGCCGCGTCCGCCTGGTGGGGAGCGGTCGCGAGGTCCTGGAGCACCCGGAGATCGGCGCGCTCTACCTGGGCGGGGCGGTCGCGCCGGCGGGCGCCGGGGGGGCCGGGTGAGCCTGCCCCCGGCCGCGGCGGTCAGCTCCATGGTCACGGACTGCCACGTCCACCTGGTCCCTCCCAGCCTGACGGCGGCCCGCGGCGACGACGCCTGGCGGCCCTCTGTGACCTTCGACGGATCCCGCCAGCTGTCCGTCTCGCTGCGCGGCCGGCCGATGCCCGCGGTCGTGGCCGAGCTGAGCCGGGTGGAGGTGGTCCTGGCCGAGGCCGCCGTCACCGGGGTGGAGCGTCTCCTGCTCTCCCCCTGGGTGGCGACGCTGCCGGTCGAGGAGCCCGCCGCCGCCGCTGCCGCGGTGTGCCGGCTGCACAACGAGGCCATGGCCGCCACGGTGGCCGCGGACCGCGATCACCTGGCCGGGTTGGGGGCGGTGCCGCTGCAGGACCCCGGGCTGGCCGCCCGGGAGCTGGAGGCCGTCCTGGCCTCGGGGCTGAGCGGGGTCGAGGTGACGGCCAGCGCCGCCGGTGTGTACCTCGGAGACGACCGGCTGGAGCCGTTCTGGGCGGCCGCGGAGGCGCGGGGGGCGCTGGTGTTCGTGCACCCGACGACGCGCGGCTTCGGCCTCCCCGTGTTCGGCGAGTACTACCTGTGGAACGCGGTGGCCAATCCCATGGAGACGGCCATCACGGCCGCGCACCTGGTCATGGCCGGGGTCCTCGAGCGGCACCCCGGCCTGCGGATCCTGCTGGCCCACGGCGGCGGCGCCCTGCCGGCCGTCGTCGGCCGGTTGGGTCGGGCCTGGGCCACGCGGCCCGAGGCGCGGGCCCGCCTGGCCGAGCCACCCGACCGCTCCTGGCGTCGCCTCCACTTCGACACCGTCACCCACGACCCCGCCCTGCTGGCCCACCTGGTCGCCTTTGCCGGGGCCGACCACGTCCTGCTGGGGTCGGACCGTCCGTTCGACATGGGCACCGAGCGTCCCGTCGAGGCGGTGCGTCAGCTGGGCCTGCCGCCGGAGGCGGAGGCGCTGATCCTCTGGGGCAACGCCGAGCGGCTGTTGGCCCCCGCGGGCGCGGGGCGATGAGCCGCCGCACCGGGGGGGCCGGCCGGGAGCGGTCCCGGCGCCGGGTCGCCGCCGTGGGCTCGGCGCGGTGGTTGGGGCTGGTCGGCGGAGGGGTGGGCTCATGGAGATGATCGATCGCGGGCTGTCCGAAGAGCAGCGGCTGATGCGGGAGACTTGCCGGACGTTCGTGGACCAGGTCGTCACCCCCTTCCTGCGCACCGAGTGGGAGCGGGAGTGGTGCATGACTCCGGAGGACCGCCTGCCGCCCGCCATCCTCGAGGCGGCCGACCGGATCGGGATCCGAACGCTGGGGGTGCCGGAGGAGTTCGGGGGCACTCCGGTCGACCCCGGGCAGGAGGCGCAGACCTTCGCCGTCCTGGCCGAGGAGATCGCCCGCGGGGACTCCGGGCTGGCCGACAAGCTGGTGCAGGTCTGGAAGGTCTCGGTGCTGCTGCGCAACGTTGCCCCCCGCCACCTGCAGGAGCGCTGGTTCCCCCGGGTCGTGGCCGACCCCGGCTTTCTGCTGGCGCACTGCCTCACTGAGCCGCGCGGCGCCTCCGACCGCTGGCTGCCGTACAACGTGCCCGAGGCGGCCATGGACACCAGGGCGGTCCTGCGGGACGACCGCTGGGTCATCAACGGGCGCAAGCAGTTCATCAGCAACGGCTACGACGCCAGCCTCTACGTGGTCTACGCCACCACCACCCCCGGGGTGGGCATGATGCAGGGCACCTCCAGCTTCCTGGTCCCGCGCGAGACGCCCGGCCTCATCGTCCAGCGCTGCAACGAGACGGTCGGCTGCCGCTTCATGAACAACGGCGAGATCGCCTTCGAGGACTGCGCCGTGCCCGCCGACCACCTGCTGGTGGAGGGGACCGCGCTGTCCCGGGCCGGGATGTACTTCCGGCCCGGCAAGGTGGTCCAAGCCGCCAAGAACCTGGGCGTGGGGATGGCCGCCTTCGAGCGGACCGCCGCGTACGTGCAGACCTACGTGCAGGGAGGCCGGATCCTGATCAAGCACCAGGCGGTGGCGCTGCGGCTGGCTGAGATGGCGACCAAGCTGTGCGCGGTCCGTGGCCTGCTGCGGGAGGCCGCGCGGGCGGTGGACGCGGGGGCGCCCGACGCCGATGCCCTCTGCAACATGGCCAAGGTCTTCGCCTCCGAGGAGGTCCTCAAGGTGTGCCAGCACGCCATGGAGCTCCACGGTGGCGGCGGGGCCATGCTCGACGTCGGCATCGAGAAGCTCTTCCGGGACGCGGCCATCTTCCTGCACATGGACGCCACCGTCGACATCTCACGGTTCAAGATCGTCAAGGCGCTGTTCCCCGAGACCGCCGGGCTCTACGCCGGGCCGGAGGCATGACCCGCCTGGCCCGGCGCGGCCCCGGCTGACCCCGGCCCGCCCCCCGGCGGCCGGGCCGGACGCGGCCCCCCTCCGGGGAGGGGGACCGCCCCGGCGGTTGCTCAGGAGTGGCGGGGCATGAGGAACGCGCGCAGGGAGTGCACCTGCTGCGAGTCGCCCGCGTCCTGCAGGTAGCCCAGGCCGAAGTTGGCCTCGATGGTGCGCAGGAGCGAGTAGTGGTTGTAGGGCTGGGTGTTCTGGTAGTGGCGCGCCCCCTCGCGGGCGATGACGATCATCGGCACCCGGCCCCCGCCGTAGACGGTGCCCGTGGAGAGGTCACCGCCGCTGGTGTTGCTGGTGTCGAACTGCGGCTTGGGGATGATCGGGCTGTCGCAGCAGCCGGCGCTGCTGACGGGGTTCCACGGGTAGTAGTTGTAGTAGGAGCCCTCGTCCCAGGTGATGAAGATCGTGGAGTTCTGGGTCCAGGCCGGGCTGTCCATGATCGCCGGGACCCACTTCTTCAGGAAGGCGTTGCCGTCGCTCTCCAGCTGGGCGTCGGGCCCGGGCACCGTTTTCGACGACGCGTACGGGCATGTCGTGGAGCCGCTGTACACCCCGCCGTGCATGTCGTTGCAGAGGTTGGGGCTGATCCAGGAGTAGGCCGGCACGTGGTTGCTGGCGAGGTCCGCCTTCAGTTGCCGCAGGGGCACCACGTGCCGCGCCCGGGCGCGATTCTGGTAGATGTCGGGGTAGAGCATGAAGGGGTCGTGCTTCTTGGCGTAGAGCCCGTTCCTGCTGTAAGCGCCGCTGAACCCGGGGTACGGCAGCGACTCCATGTAGGCCTTCCAGCTGATGCCGTGGGCCTCTAGCTGGTCGACCAGGTTGACGTGGTTGAAGTAGGGCGCCTGGGCGACGTCATCGTTGTTGCTGCCCCAGGTCGAGCCGCTGGTGGCGGCCATGTAGTTGGGCAGGCTGGTGTGGGTCACGCCGTAGTACTGGTCGGCCAGGCCGTAGGCGTGGGCCAGGTGGCGGATGTAGGTGGTGTTGGGGTTGCCGGCCGCCATGATTTGGCCCAGGGACGCGTTCTCCATCATGATCACGAACACGTGCGGCATGTGGGGGTAGGGCGTGCCGTGCCCGGGATCGCCCTGGCCCTGGGCGGCGACGCTGGCGGGGACCGCCAGGGTCGCCAGCGCCAGCGCGGCGATGGCCACCCCGGCGCTGAGCAGGAGCCGCCAGCGCCCGGGGGCGCGGCCGGCGGTCGAGTCCGTCGGGCGGGTGGGTGCCGTTGGCATGTCAGAAGTCCTCCCCTCTGCGTGCGTGGACGAGCCCCGGCTCCGACCGGGGTCGCGTGGTCGCGATGGCGAACGGCGCGACAGGGCTCGGGTGGCTGTGGCGGCCATAGCGCGCGGACGTGGTCCCCGCGGCCGGGGCGCGCCCGCGCCACGGCCGCGCGCTCGACGTTGGCTCGTGCCTGGACACCGCCCCCCCCTGCCTCCCCGTCGGCGGTCGGTCCCCGTGCCCCACTCCCGGGGACGCCGTCCGTCCCCCGGTCCCTTGGAGGGCACCGCCCGCCGCCGCGGAGTCTGGTGACTGCACGCCCGCGGTGTCAAGGGCGCGAACCCGCGGCGGGCTCCTCAGCGGACGGCCCCGCTGCTCCGGAGCGCGGCGATCTCGGCCGGCGAGAAGCCGCCCCTGGCCAGCACCTGCCGGGTGTGCTGGCCCGGGGCGGGGGCCGGACGGCGCACCCGCGCGGGGGTCCGGCCGAATCGCGGGGCTGGAGCGGGCTGCCGCCACCCGTCCAGCTCGACGAAGCCCCGGCGGGCCAGGGCGTGGGGGTGGTCCGGCGCCTCGGAGAGGGTCAGCACCGGGGTCACGCAGGCGTCGGCGCCCGCGAAGACCGCCTCCCACTCGGCTCGGGCCCGGGTGCTGAAGATCCGGGCCAGCCGCCGGCTGAGCTGGGGCCAGCGACGGCGCTCCCACTGGGGCCAGGCCGCCGGGTCGAGGCGCAGGCGCTCCAGGAGCGTGGCGTAGAACGCCGGCTCGATGGCGGCCACCGCCACGAAGCCCCCGTCAAGGGTGGCGTAGGTGCGGTAGAAGTGGGCGCCGCCGTCCAGGATGTTGCGCTCGCGCTCCTCGGTCCACTGGCCCCGGGCCAGCAGCTCACGGACGAAGGCCGTCTGGAGGGCGGCCCCGTCGACCATGGCCGCATCCACCACCTGCCCACGACCGGAGTGGGCGCGTTCCAGCAGCGCGCTGACCACGCCCAGGGCCAGCAGCATGCCTCCGCCGCCGAAGTCCGCGACGTAGTTGAGGGGTGGGGTCGGGACAGCCCGGCCCGGCCCGATGGGGTGCAGGGCGCCGGCCAGGCTCAGGTAGTTGAGGTCGTGCCCGGCGCGCTGGGCCTCCGGGCCGTCCTGGCCCCAGCCCGTCATGCGGCCGAAGACCAGGCCGGGGTTGCGGCGCCGGCAGGACCGCGGGCCGACGCCCAGCCGTTCCGCGACCCCCGGGCGGAACCCCTCCAGCAGCACGTCCGCCCCCGCTGCCAGGCGGAGCACGACGTCGCGGCCAGCCCGCTGCTTGAGGTCGACCGCGATCGAGCGCTTGCCCCGCCCCATGGTGGCATCGGCGAAGGGCAGGGCCGGCGCCGCCGGCCGGTCCACCCGCACCACCTCCGCCCCCAGGTCCGCCAGCACCATCCCCGCGAACGGCACCGGGCCGATCGCGGCCAGCTCCAGCACCAGCACCCCGCCCAGGGGGCCCACGGTCAGCGGGCCCGCCGGGGGCTGGGCCTCCCGCCGCCGCCCGCCGCCCGCTCCGGGGAGCCGACCCGGGAGGCGGCGGAGGGACCCGGCTCAGGCCACGGTGTGGGGGTCACCGGGCGTGCAGCGCGCGCCAGCCCAGGACGCCACCGAAGCCCAGGAGGCCACAGCCGGCCAGGGCATCGGCGGTCCGCACCGCCCTCGGTCCCACCCGCCGCCGGAACCCGCCCACCACCAGCGAGAGGACGGTGAACCAGGCGAGGCTCCCAAGCCCGACGCCGGCGAGCAGCAGCCCCGCGGCCTCCGGTGTGAGCGCGCGGGCACCCATCGAGGTCGCGGCGAAGATCGAGGCCCAGGAGGCGATGGTGAGCGGGTTGGAGGCGGTGGCCGCCAGCGCCGTGCCCAGGGCTCTCCGGGGGGAGGCCACCTCGTCGTCCGCCTCGGCCCCCGCGCGCGCTCGCACCGCCGCCCACAGCGTTCGGCCCCCCATCCACAGGAGCACCCCGGCGCCGGCGAGGCCCAGGCCCACCTGCAGCCAGGGGACCAGGAGGAGCCGGGACACCCCCAGGATCCCCAGGGCGGCGTAGCCCAGGTCGACCAGCGCCGCCCCGGCCCCGATCGCCATCCCCACCGAGGGTCCCCAGCGGAGCGTGCTGCGGGCGCAGAGGAGCCAGACCGGTCCCACCTGGGCCGCCACCAGCATCCCAAGCCCGAAGCCGGTGGCAAACGGCACTGTCAGCACCTCCCCGCGAGCGGCGGCCGGACCCTCCGCCCGCGGGGAGGGCACGGGCACGGGCGGACCCAGGCGGCGAGCATACCCCAGGCGTCGTCCCTCCCGGTGACCGGAGCAGCGCCCGGCGACGGGACTCCGCGCTGGTCAGGGCGGCGGAGGCGCCACGACCCGGTAGAGGCGCCACCCGCGCGCGGTGCGGCGGGCCGGGACCAGCCGGCCGACGGCGTCCCCGCTGCGCCAGACGGCGGGGTCGAGGCGGGTGGTGGCCGCCTGCGGGCCCGGCCCCGGCCCGGGCGGCGGGACCAGGACGAAGGCGATGCCGTACGCGGCCGGGTCGCGCAGCGCGGCCCGGAACTCCGGCTCGCCGGGGAGCACGTAGACCTGGGGGTCGGGGCCCCCGTGGGGGATCGCCAACCCCTGGATGCTGGCGAGCAGGATCGGCCGACGGGGCGGGTCGAGGGCTGAGAGACGCGCGCCCAGGGCCAGCTCGACCTCCAGGCGGCTGGGCCGCAGGGGGCGGCGGCGCCCTCAGCCGGTAGGAGCGCCGACCCGCTGGAAGGCGTGGGTCCGGCCGAGGGCCTGGAAGCCGCAGCGGCGGTACAGGTGCTGGGGCCAGTCGTCGGCGTCCGCGATCAGGAAGACCAGGGTGCAGCCGCGCCCCCGGGCGGCGCGGGCGGCGTCCAGGACCACCGCCCGGGCGAAGCCGCGGCCCTGCCACTCCGGCTCGGTGACGACGTTCTCCACCTGGGCCGTGGCCCCGCGGCGGTAGAGGTCGCAGCGGGCCACGACCGTCCCCGCCCGCCGGACGACGTGGTGGGTCATGGTGCAGGCGCGAGCGGTGGCGCGTCGCCGTTCGACCAGCTGCCGCACCGCCTCCTCGCTGGCGTCGGGCAGCTCCCGGCGCCAATCGCGCGCCACGGCGTCGGCCAGGGCCGGGTACCGGACCCGCTCCACCGGGGTGGTCGGCTCCCGGTCGGGGGCCCCGTCCAGCGCCATCCAGAGGTCGACCTGGTGGGTGTAGCCCCGGGGCAGCCGACCGGTGCCGAGCGCCGCCCCCTGGGCGTCGTCGTCGATGTCGACCCGGCGGTGGGCCAGGCCGGCCCCGCCCAGGATCCGCTCCGCGTCCGCGAACACGCGATCGACGGGAGCGGGCCCGGTCACCACCAGCCGGTTGTGTTCGTGGGAGAGGGGGAAGTCCGCGTGCAGGACGGCGAAGCCGCCCGTGGCGGGGAGGACCTGGGTGGCGGAGCGCCGGGCCACGGCGTGCTCGAAGGCCATGGCCCGCTCCAGCGCGCGGGCTGGCCTCAGCACCCGGGTAGATCCATGGGCTCATCGTGCCAGAGCGGGCGCGTCCCCCGTCCCGGCGGCCGCGCCCTGTGGGATGCTGGGGCGACCGGCCCTGCCCTGCCACGGAGGACGCCATGGCCCAGCCACCGGAAGAGTTCGTCGCCCTGCCCGGCAGCGAGCGGCCCCCGCTGGCGGGCGCCCTGGCCGGGGCCCCGGAGGACGGGGCCGTCCCCGTGGAGGTGACGGTCGTCCTGCGGCCGCGCACCGGCGGCGACCCGGTCGCCGAGGTGGCACGCAGGGCGGCCGCGCCCGCCCCGGGCCCGGCGG
>JAKABB010000073.1 GCA_021802045.1 bacterium | reverse complement strand
CGCGCCGCCGGCCGGGCGGGCCTGGCCGGGCTCGGCATCCCGCCGGCGTACGGTGGGGCCGGCGCCGACCGCCGCACCCTGGCCGCCGTCATCGAGCGCCTGGCTCGGGCCTGCGCCAGCGCGGCGGTGCTGCTGGACGTCCACCTCAGCGTCGCCGTCGACCCCATCGTGGTCTGGGGCACGCCGGCCCAGCGGCAGCGCTGCCTGCCGCCGATGGCGGCGGGGGAGTGGCTGGGCGCCTTCGCCCTCACCGAGCCCGGCTCGGGCTCCGACGCCGCGGCCCTGCGCACCCGGGCCCGGCCCGTCCCCGGGGGCTACCGCCTCGACGGCACCAAGCTCTTCATCACCAACGCCGGCGCGGCTCAGGTCCACATCGTCATCGCCCGCACCGACGACGCTCCCCGAGGCGGGGCCATCACCGCCTTCCTGGTGGAGGCCGGGACCCCCGGGCTGCGGGCCGGGCCGCCGATGCCCAAGCTGGGCCTGGGCGGCTCGTGGACCGCGGAGCTGACCCTGGAGGGCGTGGAGCTGCCGGCCAGCGCCCGGCTGGGCCCGGAGGGGGCGGGCTTCGGGATCGCCATGGCCGCCCTCGACATCGGCCGCATCGGGATCGCGGCCCAGGCCGGGGCGCCCGACCCCCGGGGCCCCGGGGCCCCGGACGAC
The DNA here is from genome assembly GCA_021802045.1 of bacterium. Lineage (GTDB taxonomy): Bacteria > Chloroflexota > Dormibacteria > Aeolococcales > Bog-877 > JAKABB01. The sequence continues at coordinate 12,654 of JAKABB010000073.1, read as the reverse complement.
CTGGCCACCGCCGACCTCGGGGAGATGGCCACCCGGGTGGCCGCGGCCCGGGCCCTGACCGCCGTCGCCGCGGCCACGGCGGACCAGGGCCAGCCCCTGACCCGCATCGCCAGCATGGCCAAGCTCTTCGCCACCGACACCGCGATGGCCGTGGCCGCCGCCGCCGTCGACTGGTGCGCCCCCGACAGCGCCCGTCAGGACCATCCGGCGGCGATCCGGTTCCGCGATGCCAAGGCGACCCAGATCTACGAGGGGACCAACCAGGTGCAGCGCCTGGTCATCGCCCGGGCCCTGCGGGCCGCCGCCGGCGCCCCCGGGGCCGCCCCCTACAATCCGAGCAGGCCGGCCGTCGGTGGTGCCGGCGACCGGGAGCCGCCGGCGGCGGCGGAGGGGGCCTGATGGACCTGCGGCTGAGCGAGGAGCAGGCGGCGGTGCAGGCCAGCGTGCGGGAGCTGGCCCAGAGCCGGGTCGCGCCGCGCGCCGCCGAGATCGACCGGACCGCCACCTTCCCCCGGGACATCGTCGAGCTCTTCCGGGCCCACGACCTCTTCGGGCTGCCCTTCCCCTCGGCCTACGGGGGCCTGGGCGGCTCCGCCCTGACCCTGGCGGTGGCGATCGAGGAGGTGGCCCGGGTCTGCGCCACCTCCTCGTTGCTGCTGGCGGTCCAGGCCCTGGGCGGCTACCCCATTCTGCTGGCCGGCAGCGAGGCCCAGCGCCAGCGCTACCTCCCCGACCTGGCCAGCGGCGCCCGGCTGGTGGCCTATGCCCTCAGCGAGCCCGACGCCGGCAGCGACCCGGGCGGGATGCGCACCCGGGCGGTGCGGGACGGCGAGGACTACGTGCTCAGCGGGACCAAGACCTGGATCACCAACGGCGGGGTGGCCGAGCTGCTGGTGGTCTTCGCCGTCACCGACCCCACCCAGGGCAGCCGGGGGATCTCCGCCTTCGTGGTGGACGGCGACTCCCGTGGGCTGACCCGCAACGAGATCGGGGACAAGATGGGCATCCGGGGCAGCAGCACCGCGGAGCTGGTCTTCGACGGCTGCCGGGTCCCGGCCGCCAACCGGCTGGGGGCGGAGGGCTCGGGCTTCTCCACCGCCCTGGCCGTCCTCGACCGCTCGCGGCCCGGGGTGGCCGCCCAGGCCCTGGGCATCGCCCAGGGGGCGCTGGACCACGCCGTCCGCTACGCCGGCGAGCGCCAGCAGTTCGGCCGAGCCATCGCGGAGTTCCAGGGGGTCCAGTTCATGTTGGCCGACATGGCCACCCAGGTGGAGGCGGCCCGGGCCCTGGTCTACCGGGCCGCGGCCATGATCGACGCCGGCGCCGAGGGGGTCACCTCGGCCGCCGCCATGGCCAAGCTCTTCGCCGGGGACACGGCGATGCGGGTCACCACCGACGCCGTCCAGGTGCTGGGGGGCTACGGCTACATCCGCGAGTTCCCGGTGGAGCGGATGATGCGGGACGCCAAGATCACCCAGATCTACGAGGGGACGCAGCAGATCCAGCGGGTGGTGATCGCCCGCCAGCTGCTGCGCTGACGGGGCTGGGGCCGGCGTCCCGGCAGGGCCGGCCCCGGCCGGTCCGGCGCCGGGCCGAGCAGCCGCCGCCCGGGTGGGCGTGTCAGCGGGCGAGCAGCTCCTCGCGCAGCGCCTGGCTGGCCCCGACGAAGGCGGCGTCGATGCTGTCGATCAGCCGCGCCGACTGGGCCCGGTCCGCCGACGACGCCTGCTCCTGCAGTTCACTGCAGCGCTGGGCCAGCGCGCCGGCTCCGAAGGTGGCGGCGCTGCCCTTGAGGCTGTGGGCCAGCCCTCCGATGGCGGGCCCGTCACCGTGCGCCTCCGCCGAGCGGAGCGCCGCCACCCGCGCCGCGCCGTCGCGCAGGAACAGTCGGACCAGCTTGCCGAACTCCTCGGGGCCGAGGTCGCGCAGCTCCGCCAGGAGCGCGGGGTCGAGCAGGCTGTCGTCGACCGGGAGGTCTGGCGGCCGGGGGTGGGGGCGGGTGCCGAGCGTGGTCACCCGCTCCAACATCGTGGCCAGGCTGCCGGCGTTGATGGGCTTGCTGAGGTAGGCGTCCATGCCCGCGTCGAGGCACTTCCCCTCGTCGCCCATCATCGCCCCCGCCGTCATGGCGATGATCGTCGTGTGTCCGCCCGGCCCTTCCCGGCGGCGGATCTCGCGGGTCGCCGCGAAGCCGTCCATGACCGGCATCTGGCAGTCCATCAGCACCGCGTCGTAGTGATCGCGCTCCACGCGCTCCACCGCCACCACCCCGTTGTCGGCCACGTCCACCACGTGCCCCATCTTCTCCAGCATGCGCAGCGCCACCCGCTGGTTGACCGGGTTGTCGTCGACCACCAGCAGGTGGCCGCGGGCGGCCAGGGGCGCCTCGGGTAGCGCGCCCCTGGTGACCATCGGTCCCGCCGTGCTGCGGTCACCGGGTGACAGCAGCGTCGCCACGCAGGCGTGGAGCTCGGCCACCACCACCGGCTTGGACAGGTAGGCGTCGATCCGGGCCTCGCGGGCCCGGGTGGCGTCGCCCAGGAGCGCGGAGGAGGTCAGCAGGATCAGCGGACTCGGGTGCAGGAGCGGGATCTGGCGGATCGCCCAGGCCAGGCCGATGCCGTCCGTGCCCGGCATCTGATGGTCGAGGATCGCCAGCCGGAACGGGTCGCCGCGCTCGGCCGCCCGCAGCAGGGCCGCGAACGCCTGCCCGCCCCCTTCGAAGCACTCCGGCCGCGCCCCCCACATCCGCAGGTTCTGTTCCAGCACCATCCGGCTGGTCTTGTTGTCGTCGACCACGATGACGTGGACCCCGTCCAGCACCCGCTGGGGCGGCCCCAGGCCCGTCGCCGGCGAGACCGCCCTGGGGAGGGTGAGGGTGAACCAGAAGGTGCTGCCCCGGCCCTCGGCGCTGCGCACCCCGAGCTCGCCGCCCATCAGCTCCACCAGCCGCTTGCAGATGGCCAGGCCCAGCCCGGTGCCGCCGAAGCGTCGGGTGGTGGAGGCGTCGGCCTGGGTGAAGGTCTCGAAGAGGTGCTCCAGGTACTGCGGCTCGATGCCGATGCCGGTGTCGGCCACCTCGAATCGGACCAGGACCGAGTCCGCTCCCGGGTCTGGCGCCTGAACCCTCAGGGTCACCGCACCGGAGTCGGTGAACTTGACGGCGTTGCCGAGCAGGTTGATCAGCACCTGGCGGATCCGGCCGGGGTCCCCGCGCACCGCGCCGTGCATCTGCGGGTCGACCACCACCCTCAGGGTCAGGCCCTTCTCGTCGATGCGGTGCGCGACCAGCTTGGCCGCGTCCTGGACCACGACCCGCAGATCGAAGTCGATGGCCTCGATGTCGATCCGGCCGGCCTCGATCTTGGAGAAGTCGAGGATGTCGTTGATGATCGTCATCAGGGCCTCGGCCGATTCGCTGATCGCCTCGGCGTACTCGCGCTGCTCGGCGCTGATGGCGGTGGTGAAGAGCAGGGCGGTCATGCCGATGATGCCGTTCATGGGGGTGCGGATCTCGTGGCTCATGTTGGCCAGGAACTCCGACTTCAGCCGCGACGCCTCCATCGCCTGCGCGTGCGCCGCCGCCAGGGCGCCCTCGCTGCGTCGGCGCTCGGTGATGTCGTTGAAGGTGATCACCGCGCCGCTCACGGCCTCGCCGTCGGAGATCGGGAAGGCGGAGTACTCGGCCGCGAAGGTGGTCCCGTCGGCCCGGGACATCATCTCCGTCGCCACCCGGGCGCTCCCCTCCCCCCGGAGGACGCTGTAGATGGGCCCCTGGTCGGCCGGGTAGGTCGTCCCGTCGGCGCGGATGTGGTGGAAGATCGGGTGCATGACCCGGCCCATGACCTCGGTGGCGTCCACCCGCAGCGCCTGGGCCGCCGCCGTGTTCATGAAGCTGCAGCGCCCCTCGGCGTCGATCCCGTAGATGCCCTCACCCGCCGACTCCAGCAGAAGACGCAGGCTGTTCGAGAGGCGCGCCGTCTCGACCTCGGCGGCCTTGTTGACGCTGCGCAGCTGATCGGACAGGCTGCTGATCCGGACCGCCCCCGCCAGCGGCGGGACCAGGATCAGGGCCCGGCCCGCCTCCGAGCTGGTGAAGGGCGGCTGGCCCTTGGTGCGGGCGACCGTCACCGCCCCGATGGTCTCGCCCCCGCTGACCATGGGGACGGCCATCACGGGGCCGCTGTGGTGGAGGTCGCGCCACTCGGCGGTGGACCGGCCCCAGGCGATCTCCTCCAGCTCCCCGATGAAGATCTCCCCGGAGTCGACGGCGCGCTTGCCGGGGGAGTCGCCGACCAGGATCGCCGCCTCCACTGCCGGGTGGCCGTCGACGACGCGGAGCCCGTTGGGCTCGACCAGGCTGACGATGATCCGCTCCGCTCCGATCAGCCGGGCGACATGGGCCAGGATCCCCTGGTCGAGGACCTCGGAGATCTCGACCCGGCCGCTGAGGCGCTCCACCGTGACGCGCTGCCATGAGGCCAGGAACTGGGCCAGCTCATCGACCTCGTCGCGACGCTGCGCGCCCCGCTGGCTCATCGGGGCGTGGGCGCAGGCACTTCCGCGCGCCTGCGCATTGAGGCTCGGACGCGGCTGACCAGGTCGCGCGGGCTGAAGGGCTTGACCATGTAGTCATCGGCCCGGTAGGAGAAGGCCTGGACCTTCTCGGCCGGATCGGCGTCGCCGCTCAACATCACGATCGTGAGGGCCTCATGGGCGGGGTCCGCGCGCAGGAGGCGGCAGACCTCGAGGCCGCTGACCCCCGGCAGGTTGACGTCGAGCACCACGCAGTCCGGACCGAACTGCCGTGCCAGGGTGAGCGCCTCCTCGCCGCTGCCGGCCTCCTGGACGTCGAAGCCGACCGCGGTCAGGCTCGATCGCGCCAGCCCGCGCACGTCGGCCGCGTCGTCGACCACCAGGACCCTGCCGGAGCTGAGCCGCTGCGGCGCGACGTCGGTGACGGCCGGCGCGCGTCCGGGGGCTGCGGACGGGCGCGTGGTGAGCAGGCTGCTGATGGCGTCGGCGGTGGTGGGGCGGGCGAAGTAGTAGCCCTGACCCTCGTCACAGCCCAGGGTGCGCAGCTGGGCCAGCTGGGCCGCCGTCTCGACGCCCTCGGCGACCACGTGGAACTCGAGGGCATGGGCCATGCCCATCACCGCCGCCACGATGGCGGTGGCCTCGGGATCGGTGCCCAGCCCGTCGACGAAGGACTTGTCGATCTTGATCTCATCGAGGGGGAAGCGGGTGAGGTAGGCGAGGGAGGAGAACCCCGTGCCGAAGTCATCGAGAGAGATCCGCACCCCGATGGACTTCAGCTTGTGCAGGGTGGTGACGGCCAGCTCGGCGTCGCGCATGAGCACGCTCTCGGTGACCTCGAGGCACATGCTCGCGGGGTCGGTCCCGGCCCGGGCCATGATGGCGCTGAAGGTCTCGGCGAGCCCGGGCTCGAACTGGCGCGGGGACACGTTGACCGCGACGGCGAGGGGCCGGCCGCCCGGCAGCACCGCCGACCACCGCTGCGCGTCCCGGCACACCTGCTCCATGACCCAGCGGCCGATGGGGATGATCAGCCCGGTCTCCTCGGCGATCGGGATGAAGTCCAGGGGCGGGATCGGCCCGCGGGTCGGGTGGTGCCAGCGCAACAGCGCCTCGACCCCGGTGATGGCGTCGGTCGACAGCGAGACCTTGGGCTGGTAGACGACGCGGAACTCGCCTCGCTCCAGGGCCTGCCGGAGCGCCTCCCCGTTGTCGACCCGGGACTGCAGCTGGGCCTCCATCTCGGCAGCGAAGCGCTGGTACCGGTCGCCCCCCTCCCGCTTGGCGACGCGCATCGCGGTCTGGGCCTCGAGGATCAGCGCCGCGGGGGCCTTGGCGGGGTCGGCGGTGAGCGCGACCCCGATGCCGGCGGTGACGGACAGGGGGGTGCCTCCGATCCGCATCGGCAGGCGCAGGGCCGTGTGCACCCGCAGGGCGAGGGTGGCGGCCGCCGCATCGTCGGCGACGTCCTCGCCCAGGAGGAGGAACTGGTCGCCCCCCAACCTGGCGGCTGTGCCCAGGGGCCCCGACACGCCGTCCCGCGAGCGGAGGGTGTCGGTCAGTCGCCGCCCGACCTCCACCAGCACCTGCTCCCCGGCCGCCGGGCCCAGGCGGCTGGACAGATGGGAGAAGTGGTCGAGGTTGATCGCCAGCACCGCGATCGGCCGGGAGCGGCGCGAGGCGCGCCCGAGAGCGCGCCGGACGCGGTCGGCAAAGAGCTCGCCGGTCAGGAGCCCGGTCAGGGGATCACGCGGGCTGGTGAGCGACCCGTGTGCCTCCAGTTCCTTCTGGGCGGTGATGTCACGCCACACCACGATCGCGCCGAGGAGAGCGCCCGCGCGGCTGACGAGGCGTTGGCCGGAGGCGACCATGGTGCGGCGGACACCGGTCGGCGACTCGAGACCGGCCTCCAGGTCGGTCAGGGTCTCGCCGCTGAGAACCCGGGCCAGGAGGGTGTCCTGGCCGATGGCGGCGCGGTCGCTCGACGTGTGGGCGGCCCCGTAGGCCTCCCCGGCTCCGGGAGGAGGACCCACCGGGGCCAGGCCGGCGAACCGTCTCATCGCGGGGTTGGCCAGGATGATGCGTCCGTCGGCGTCACAGCCGACGACGAGGTCGGCGGTGGTGTCGAAGGCGGCCCGGTGGAAGGCCGGTTGGCGCGGGCGCCGGCGACGATCGCCCGCGGGCCAGGGATCGCCGGAGCCGCCCGGCGTGCTCGCCGCTCGCGCCGGCGGCAGCGGTCCGGCGGCCGACCTCGAGCGGCTGGTCACCTCGGCGCCACGCGTAGATGGCCAGCCATCTCGCCACCCTAGCACCGATCTCGGCAGATCACGTCACGTGAAGGTGCCGACCCCGCGCGTGACGCGCACGGAACGGCCATGGCCTGGGGCGCCTCGTGTCGCCCCGTGCGCGCGCGACGCGACGACAGGTTGCGCCGGCGTCGGTACGCCAGCGCACCAACGCCTTGGGTGGTGGGGCTGTTTGCCCCTGCGGCCCGGGGGCGTTGGCGGCGCGCGTTTCCGGCCGAGGCATCCTGGATGGGCCGGCCCCAGGACGAGGCGTCCGGTCGCGTCGAGGGAACCAGACGCGGCACCGCCCATCGGGCTCCGCTCAACGCGGCCGGGGTCGTTCCATCCGGCCGGGGACGCGCGCCGTCCACCCCGGGGAGGCCACCCGGCCAGCGATGAGGGGAGCGCTTGGGCCGGGGCGCACGATCGGGCGGGGCGGCGGCGCGATCCCTCCGCGGCGCCGGTGCCTTCCGGTGCATGCCGGTGCGCCGCGGTCCCGGCATGCGACGATGCCGGTGGCGGCGTGATCATCGGCCGCCGCCGCGGCATTCCGCCGGGGCTCCGCCAGCCCCCAACCCATGGGAGACTCGGATGCGGTACCTGCTGACCCGGTGGGCGGTCCTGACGGTGGCCATCGCCGTCACCGCCTGGGTGCTGAAGGGCATCGTCATCTCCGGCGGGGCCTTCGGCCTGCTCGGGGTCTCGCTCCTCTTCGGGCTGGTCAACGCGGTCCTGGGGACGGTGCTGCGCCTGCTCACCCTGCCCATCCGCCTCCTGACCCTGGGGCTCTTCACCTTCCTGATCAACGCGCTCCTGCTGCTGGTCACGGCCGACCTGTCCCGCAACCTGCGGGTGGCCAACTTCCTCACCGCCCTGGAGGCCGCGGTCATCATCACCGTGGTCTCCACCCTGCTCAATCGCTTCGTGCTGAAGTCGGGTCGCCGCCGGTGGCGGTGGCGGCCCTGACCGGGCCCCGGCCGCCGCGCCTGGATAGACTGAGCCGGTGATGGAGGAGGCCGAGCGCCGGCGGGACACGCGGGTCCTGGCCCGCGCCATCAGCGCCATCGAGGCCGGGGTCCCGGTGGGAGCGGAGACGCTGCGCCGGCTGGCCGGGGACGCCACCCCCCACGCCCACGTCGTGGGCCTCACCGGGCCGCCCGGCAGTGGCAAGAGCACCCTCGGCGACGCGCTCACCGAGGCCTGGCGGGCGGAGGGGCGCACGGTGGCCGTCCTCGCCGTCGACCCCTCCAGCCCGTTCACCGGCGGCGCGCTCCTCGGCGACCGGGTGCGCATGCAGCGGCACGCCACCGACCGGGACGTCTTCATCCGCAGCATGGGCGCTAGGGGCCATCTCGGGGGCCTGGCCTCCGCCACCCGGGCCACGGTGCGGCTGCTGGACACCGCCGGCTGGGACGTGATCCTGCTGGAGACGGTGGGCGTGGGCCAGTCCGAGCTCGAGGTCTGCGGCATCGCGGACACGGTGGCGGTGGTGACCACGCCCGCCGCCGGTGACGGGGTGCAGATCATCAAGGCCGGGATCATGGAGGTCGGCGACTGCTTCGTGGTCAACAAGGCCGACCTCGACGGGGCGGCCCGCACGGTCCGGGAGATCCGCGACCTGATCCGGGCCCGGCCCACCCCCGCGGCGGGGGCGGCCCCGGCCTGGACCCCGCTGGTGCTGGCGACCTCCGCGGTGCAGCAGGCGGCCGCCGTCCGCGAGCTGGTCCCCGCCCTGGACCAGCACCGGGCCTGGCTGGCCGAGACCGGCCAGCAGGTCGTCCACCGCCAGCAGCGGCTGCTGGCCGAGGTCCTCGACCGGGTCCGGGAGCGAGCCGGGCTGCTGGCCCAGGCGGTGCTGGCCCGGGAGGGGGTGGCGGCGCTGGTGCCGGGCGCCGACCCGGGGGCGATCGACCCCGACCAGGTGGCCAGCGCCATCCTGCGGCGGGTGGGGGTCGCTGCGCCACCGGCCCCGGGCGACGGCGCGCGGCCCGCCCCCGTCGAAGCGGTGCCGGCCGGAGCGCCCCTGGGGCGCGCCCCTCACCTGGAGGGCGTCTGATGGTGAAGTCGGCGGTCCCACCCGCGAGCGCGCTCGACGACGAGGCGGCCCTGGCCCGCTGGGCCGAGCGCTACGCGGCGGGCCAGGCCCGCCGCCTGGCGTCGCAGCGGGCCCGGGGGACGGCGCCGCCGGGCCCGGACCAGGAGCCGGGGGCGGAGGCCAGGATGTCCGGCTTCCTGCCGCCGCCGGAGACCCTCTCCGGCCTGCCGGTGGAGCCGCTCTACACCGCCCGCGACCTCGCCGGTACGGACGCCACCGCCATCGGCTACCCCGGTGAGTACCCGTTCACCCGCGGGCCGTACCCCTCCATGTACCGCGACAAGCTGTTCACCATGCGCCAGTTCGCGGGCTTCGGCACCGCCGCCGAGACCAACGCCCGCTACCGCTTCCTCCTGGACCAGGGGCAGGACGGCCTCTCGGTGGCGTTTGACATGCCCACCCTGATGGGTCGGGACTCCGACGACACCCTGGCCCTGGGCGAGGTCGGCCGCTGCGGCGTCGCCATCGACTCGGTGGAGGACATGGCCACGCTCTTCGAGGGCATCGACCTGGGCCGGGTCACCACCTCCATGACCATCAACGCCCCCGCCCCGACGCTGCTGGCGATGTACATCGCGGTGGCCGAGCGCCAGGGGGTGCCCATGGCCCGGCTGGGGGGGACCCTCCAGAACGACATGCTGAAGGAGTACATCGCCCAGAAGGAGTACGTCTTCCCGCCCGAGCCCAGCCTGCGGCTGGTCACCGACGTCATCGCCTTCTGCAGCCAGCACCTGCCCCGCTGGCACCCGGTCAGTGTCTCCGGCTACCACATCCGCGAGGCGGGCAGCACCGCGGTCCAGGAGCTGGCCTTCACCCTGGCCGACGGCTTCGCCTACGTCGAGGCCGCCGTCGCCCGGGGGCTGGACGTGGACGACTTCGCCCCCCGGCTGAGCTTCTTCTTCAACAGCCACATCGACTTCTTCGAGGAGATCGCCAAGTTCCGGGCGGCGCGGCGGATCTGGGCCCGCCACCTGCGGGAGCGGTTCGGGGCCAAGGACGAGCGCTCCTGGCGGCTGCGCTTCCACACCCAGACGGCGGGCTGCTCCCTGACGGCGCAGCAGGTGGAGAACAACATCAGCCGCACCGCCTTCGAGGCGATGGCCGGGGTCCTGGGCGGCACCCAGTCCCTGCACACCAACGCCATGGACGAGGTCTGGGCCCTGCCCACGGCCAAGGCCGCCCAGGTGGCCCTGCGGACCCAGCAGATCCTGGCCTACGAGACCGGGGTCGCCACCACCATCGACCCCCTGGGGGGCTCGTACTTCGTGGAGGCCCTGACCAACCGCATGGAGGCCGCCGCCGAGGCGTACTTCGCCGAGATCGCGGCCCACGGCGGGGTGCTGGCCTGCATCGCCGACGGCTTCTTCCAGCGGGAGATCGCGGACGCCGCCTTCCTCTACCAGCAGCAGCTGGACCGGGGCCAGCGGGTGGTGGTGGGGGTCAACGTGCTGACCGAGGGGGAGCCCGACCAGCCCCCACCGGTGCTGCGCATCGATCCCCAGCTGGAGCAGGCCCAGCGGGCCCGGCTGGAGGCGCTCCGCCGCGGGCGCGACGGGGGGGCGGCCGCGGCCCGGCTCCAGGACCTGGCCCAGGCGGCGCGGGTGGGGGACAACGTCATGCCGGCGCTCATCGCCGCCGTCAAGGCGCAGGTCACGGAGGGGGAGATCACGGCCACCCTGGCGGAGGTCTTCGGCACCTACCGGGAGACTCCCGTCCTGTAGGTCGAGCCCCGGCTCAGGGCTCAGGCTGGGCCGAGGCCGCCACCCGGTAGTGATAGCGGGAGGCGGTGCGGAACCCGGCCGCCCGGTAGAGCTCTCGCGCTCCGGCGTTGGCCGCGACCACCTGCAGGAACGCCAGGCCCGCGCCGCGGTCCAGGCCCCAGCCCACCAGGCCCCGCAGGACCCGGGTCCCGTGGCCCTGGCGCCGGGCGCCGGGGCGGACCGCCAGGCAGGCGATCCCCATCCAGGGGCCGGCCAGCCCCACCCGGCCCACCGCCAGGAGCTCCCCGCCGTCCCGGACCTCACCGTAGCCCGCCGGCCCGCCGGCCATGATCCGGCTGGCGGTCCGGAGCTGATCGGCCCCGCCCCGTCCGTCCACGGACCACCAGAGGTCGAGCCACGCCGCGCTGGGGGCCCTGGTGATCTCCACCGGTGCCCCCCGGGAGGGGCCGGCGAGGGCGGCCAGGACGTCGGTGGCGCCCGCGGTCTGGACCAGCGTGGGGTCCTGCCGGGCGTACCCGCGGGCGGCGAGCCGCTCGTCGAGGGCGGCCGGCCGCGCGGCCGGGCTCACCTGGACGGCGCAGGGGAGGCCGCGCGCGGCGTAGAGGCGCTCCACGCGCTCCATCGTCCGGACCAGGTCCGCGGGCGGGCGCCGGGGGAGGACGGAGTTGGCCCGGCGGGTGACTCCGCCGGCGAAGCGGGCCCGCCAGCCGTCGACCTCGACCGTCTCCAGGGGCGGCCAGCAGCGCCACCCCAGCTCGTCCAGGGCCGAGGCGGCGCCACCCCGCCCGGGCCGCGCCGGCGAGGGGCGGCCTGAACCCAGCTCCACCGCTGTCCCTCCCGCGCTGGCCTGTCCCGGGGGCGGCCGGGCACCGGGGGCATCCTCCCGGGACGGCCCGGCCGCCACGCGCGACCGGGCGCCCCGAGGATGCTCCCCAACCCTCTCGGGGCTATCGCCCGCAGCAAAGCCGCGAGGCCAGGGCAGTGTACAAGAGCACCGCCCTTTCGGAAACGGCTATCCGCAGGACAGGCCCTTGGGGCCGGTGGCCTGGCGGATGCGCGGACCGGGGCCCGTGCCCGGCCGGGGGCGGTGGGGCCCAGGGCGGGCCGGCGATCCAGTAGGCTCGCGGGGCGCCCCCCGGCCGTCGGGTCGGGCGACGACCCTGGCCACGAGGAGCCCCGGGATGAGCCCCAGCCGCGAGCCCGCCGCCCGCCGTCGAGCCGCGCCCGCCCGGGCCGGGAGGTGGGCCGGTGTGTGAGATCCTGGCCGTGGCCACGGTGGCCCCGCTCGCGGGCCGGACGGTGCTGGAGTGGGCCGGCCCGCTGGAGCGCCATGGGGAGAGCGGGTACGGATGGGGGGTCGCCTGGCTCGAGGACGGCCGGGTCCACTGCCACCGAGCCCCCTGCCGCATGGCCGAGGACCCCGCCGGGCGGGAGCGGGTGGGGGCGGTGCGCTCGACGCGGTACCTGCTCCACCTGCGCCGTCCCTCCGCGCTCCTGACCGTATCCCTGGCCGACTCCCAGCCCTTCCTCAGTGACGGGGGGGACCGGGCCTTCGCCCACAACGGGCGTTTCGCCCATGACGCCGACTGGCGGGGCCGCTACGCGCCCGGCCTGCGCGGCGCGGCCGACAGCGAGGTCGGGTTCCACCACTACCTGGAAGGACGCCGCGCCGGGGCCACCGCCCTCGACGCCCTGCGCCAGACCCACGACCGCCTGGGTGGGGTGGCCAACCTCGGCAGCCTGGACGCCAGCGGGGAGCTGGCGGTCTACGGCGGCAACCGCGACAACGCCTTCTGGCGCTTCCGCCTGGGGGAGGCCGCGGTGGCGTCCACCGCCCTGCACTCCGAGGACCTGGCCCTCTTCGCGCTGGTCTTCCCCGCCGCCGTGGCCCGGGAGCGGGTCACCGAGGCGGGCGTCCGGGTGGGGGAGGGGGCCGCCGCCGGCGCCGGTCAGGCCGTGGAGGCCGGGGGCGGCTGACCGCCGGGGCCCGGCCGCCCGGGGCCTCGGGCGCCGCGCC
>JAKABB010000072.1 GCA_021802045.1 bacterium | reverse complement strand
GCGGGTGGGCGGCGGGGACCAGCCCCGGCGCCACCCGCAGCGCCACCTCCGCCGGCCCGCCGTCCGGGCCCGGGAGACGCTCGGCCTCGGCCAGCAGCCGGACCGCGTACCCGCGCGCCCCGGCCGTGCGCACCAGCGCCGGGGTGAGGCCGCGGATGCCGGCGGGCCGCACGGCGTCCGGGGCGGGCCAGGCGCCGAAGGCCAGGGCGGCCACGATCACCAGCTTGGCCGCGGCGTCATGGCCGTCGAGGTCGCTGCTGGGATCGGCCTCGGCCAGCCCCAACCGCTGGGCCTCGGCCACGGCCGCCTCCAGCGCCACCCCCTCGGTCGCCATGCGGTCGAGGATGAGGTTGGTCGTCCCGTTGAGGACCGCGACCAGGCGCTGGACCCGGTCCCCGCGCAGGGCGTGGGCCAGCAGGGGCACCACCGGCATGCCGCCGCCGACGGCGGCATCGAAGCGCAGGGCGGCCTCCCGCTGGGCCGCCAGGGCCAGCAGCTCCGGCCCGTGGCGGGCCATCAGCTGCTTGCTGGCGGTGACCACCGGCACCCCCCGCTCCAGGGCGGCGCGGCCCAGCCTCAGACCGAGGTCCACGTCCCCGGTCAGCTCCAGGAGCACGTCCGGAGCGGCGGCCAGCACCCGCTGCGGGTCGGTGGTCAGCTCGGCCCCGGCCGGGACCGCCACCGGCCGGGACCGGTGGGCGTCCCGCACCAGCACCACCGCGACCCGGGCCGGGACGCCGGCGCGCGCCCAGGCCGCGGCCACCGCCTGGCCGACGGTGCCGAAGCCGCACAGCGCCACCCGGGGCACCGGGCGTCCCCCCTCGCCGGCCACGGTCAGGCGGCGCTGGCCCGGTCCAGCCCGAAGTGCTCGACCACCGCGGCGATCCCCCCCTCTCCCGGAGCGGGCGCGACCCAGTCGGCCCGCGCCCGCACCTCGGGGACGGCGGTGCGGACGGCCACCGCCGTGCCGGCCGCCGCCAGCAGGGAGAGGTCGTTGGGCGCGTCCCCCACCGCGACCACGTCACGGAGCGCGATCCCCAGCCGCTGGCAGAGCCAGCGCAACGCCTCCCCCTTGGTGACCCCCGCGGCGGTGACCTCGCAGAAGCCGGGGTAGGACTGGGTGACCTCCCCGTCGGCGCCGACCAGGGCCCGCACCGCCGCCATCACCGCCGGGAACTGGGCGGAGTCGGGCTCGACCACCACCAGCTTGGTGGTCCCGGCCTGGAGCCGGTCGCGAAGGTCGGGGACCACCGTGACGGGGACGCGGGCGATGCGGTTGTAGTAGGCGACGCTGGCGTCCTCGTGGGCCACCAGCAGATCGTCCCCCTGGTAGGCCGTGCACGACCAGCCACGGGCCTGCGCCAGGGACAGGACCCGCAGGGCCAGCGACGCCTCCAGCCCCTGCTCCCGCCACAGCCGGCCCATGGGCTGCCCGCTGTGGGGGCTGCGCGGCGCGTCCGGGCCCGGCAGGGCGCGCACCACCGCGCCCTGGTAGCAGATGAGGGGGAGGTCGACCCCCAGCCGCTGGGCGAAGGGGACCGCCGAGCGGTACATCCGCCCCGTCGCCAGCCCCACCAGGGTGCCGGCCGCCCGGGCCCGCGCCACCGCCGCGATGTCGTCCGGGTCGAGGACCAGGCGGTCGTCGACCAGGGTGCCGTCGATGTCGGAGACCAGCAGCCGGGGCGACACGCTCACCCGGTCGCCGGCGACGGGCCCCCGGCGGCGGCCTCGGGGTTGACGCAGTGGGGCGGGAGCTCCCCGCGCAGGGCGGCCAGCACGTTGGCGGCGGCGAGCTCGCCCATCCGCGCCCGGGTGGTCCAGGTGGCGCTGCCCAGATGCGGGAGCAGGACGCAGTTGGGACAGGCGGCCAGCCCCTCGGCCATCGCCGGCTCGCCCTCGTAGACGTCGAGCCCGGCACCGCGGATGGTCCCGCTGCGCAGCGCCTGCACCAGGGCCGGCTCGTCGATGATCGGCCCCCGGGCGGTGTTGAGCAGGATCGCCGAGGCCCTCATCCGCTCCAGCTGGGGCGCGCCGATGAGGTGGTGGGTCTCGGCGGTCAGGGGGACGTGGCAGCTGATGAAGTCGGCGGCCCCCAGCAGCTCGTCGAGCCCGCAGGCGCTGACGCCGGGCTCGGCGAGGGGGCCCGGCAGCCAGGGGTCGTGGACCAGGACCCGCATGCCAAAGCCGTCCCGGGCACGCCGGGCCACGGCGCGGCCGATCCGGCCGAAGCCGATGAGCCCCAGGGTCTGCCCGGTCACGTCCGCCCCCAGCATGTAGTCGGGCTCCCAGCCGTGGTAGCGGCCCTGGCGCATGGCGGCGTCCCCCTCGACGACCCGCCGGGCGGTGGCCAGGAGCAGGGCCATGGCGCAGTCGGCGGTGGCGTCGGTCAGGACGTCGGGGGTGTTGCCGACCAGGACCCCACGGGCGGTGCAGGCGGGGACGTCCACGTTGTCGAAGCCGACGGCGTAGTTGGCCACCACCCGCAGCTGGGGCCCGGCGGCGTCGAGGACGGCCGCGTCGATCCGGTCGCGCAGCTGGGGCAGGAGGGCGTCGGCCCCCACCACCGCCCGGCGGTACTCCGGGGCCGGCAGGATGGCCCCCAGGACCTCCACGGTGGCGGCCTCCCGGAGCATCGCCTGGGCCGGACCGGGGAGGGGCAGGCTGAGAACAACGCGGGGCATCCTGGCATTGTGACGGACTCGTTGCCCCGGCCGGCGCCGGGCCGACCGCTATAGTGGGCACAAGTGGCTCCTCGTCCCCGCCGTCCCTTCAGGCCGCAACCGCGCACCCTGCTCCCCCTCTCCTCGGCGGCGCACACCGCCGGGACCGAGCCCGCCCCCCCGCCTCCGCCGTTCGAGGCGCTCGGCCTCTCGGAGGATCTGCTGGGCGCGGTGCGCGACATGGGCTTCGAACGCTCGACGCCGATCCAAGCTCGGGCGATCCCGATCGCCCTCCAGGGCCGGGATGTCGTCGGCCAGGCCCAGACCGGCAGCGGCAAGACCGCGGCCTTCGGGCTGCCGATCCTGGAGCGGCTGGACCCGGCCGGTCCGGCGGTCCAGGCGCTGATCCTCTGCCCCACCCGTGAGCTGGCGGTGCAGGTGTCGGAGGAGCTCACCCGGCTCGCGGCCCACCGCCAGGCCGGGGTGCTGGCCATCTTCGGGGGCGACCCCATGAGCCGGCAGCTGACCGGCCTGCGCCAGCACCCGCCGATCATCGTCGCCACCCCCGGCCGCCTCCTGGACCACGTGCAGCGCGGCAGCCTGACCCTCAGCGCGGTGCGCTTCGCGGTCCTGGACGAAGCCGACCGCATGCTGGACATGGGCTTCGCCCCCGATGTGGAGCGCATCCTGCGCCAGACCCCGAGCGCCCGCCAGACGATGCTCTTCTCGGCCACCATGCCGGAGTGGGTCCGGCGGCTCGCCTCCCGCTACATGCGCGACCCGGTGACGGTCTCGATCAGCGGGGGCACCGAGCTGGTGCCCCAGGTGCGGCAGTGGTACATCGAGGCCTCCTGGGCGGACAAGGTCGACGCCCTGACCAAGATCCTGGACAGCCCCGAGGTGCGCATCGGCCTCATCTTCACCGAGACCAAGCGCAACGCCGACCTCCTCCACGTGGCCCTCCTGGCCCGCGGGGTCGACGTCACCGTCCTCCACGGGGACCTCTCGCAGAAGGAGCGCGACGAGGCCCTCACCCGCTTCCGCGAGTCCCGGGTCCGCTTCCTCATCGCCACCAACGTGGCGGCCCGCGGCCTGGACATCGAGGACATCACCCACGTCATCAACTACGACGTGCCCTCCACCCCCGAGGAGTACGTCCACCGGGTGGGCCGCACCGCCCGGGCGGGGCGGGAGGGGATGGCGCTGACGCTGATCACCCCCATCGAGATCCTGAAGGTCCGGGACATCGAGAAGCACACCCGCACCGCCATCGAGCGCCACACCATGGACGAGCTCGACCAGCTCCTGCAGAGCGCGGTGCCCGCCTGAGCTCAGGCGGGCCGGGGCCGCCAGCTCACAGCTGGCTGAAGTCACCGGGGGCGGGGCCGCGCCAGGCCTCGGGGTGGAGGATGCGAGCCAGGAGCTCGATGCCGTCGATCACCCGGGGCCCGGGACGGTTGAAGTACCAGGAGCCGTCCACGGCGTAGACGCGGCCGGCCTGGACCGCGCGCAGCGACCCCCAGCCCGGATGGGCCGTGAGCTGGCGCGCCTGGGCCACGGCCTCCTGGTGGCGGAGCCCGCAGGGCATGCAGATGATGCAGTCGGGGTCGGCGGCGGCGACCTCCGCCAGGGGCACCGACCGCGAGGGGGTGCCGGAGACGCCCAGGAGGTCGACGCCCCCAGCGATCTCCACCTGGTCGGGGACCCAGTGCCCGGCGACCATGATCGGGTCGTACCACTCGATGCAGACCACCCGCACCCGCTTCCGGCCGGCCACCGCCCCCCGCACCGCGTCGACGCGGGCGGAGACGCCGGCGATCAGCTCGCGGGCCCGGGCCGCGGAGCCCGTCACCCGCCCGACCTCGGCGATGCTGCGCCAGACCGAGGCCAGGCTGTCCGGCTCCAACGAGATCACGCTGGGACGGCCGGGCAGGATCCGCACCGCCTCCTGGACCTGGGGGTAGGCGACGGCGCACACGTCGCAGAGCTCCTGGGTCAGGATCAGGTCGGGGTGGACGCGGGCCAGGGCCGCGAGGTCCAGGGCGTACAGGCTGCTGCCCTGGTGGCGGTGCTGGCGCACGTGGTGGTCGATCCCCGCCTGGGGCTGCCCGGTGTGGTCCAGGGTGCTGCGGGTGAGGATCGGCTTGTACTGGGCCTGGGGCGGGAAGTCGCACTCGTGGGTGACCCCCACCACGGACGGCCCCAGCCCCAGGGCGAAGCAGATCTCGGTGCTGCTGGGCAGGAGGGAGGCGATGCGCACGGTGCGCCTACGCGCTCAGCGTCGCCCGGTCGGCGCGCGGGGCACGGGCGCGCCCATCCCGGTGTCGACGGCGAGGCGTTGGAGGGCGATCAGCGGCACCGAGCGGCGCCGGGCCCAGGTGGCCACCCGGGTCTCGTGCGAGAAGACGATGACCTGGGCGCCCGCGGCCGTGGTGGCCAGGCTCTCCAGGAGCGCGTCGCAGCGCTCGTCGTCGCAGTTGACGAACGGGTCGTCGAGCAGCATCGGCACCGGGTCCCCGCTAGGAGAGAGCAGCTCGGCCAGCACCAGCCGCAGGCAGAGGTAGGCCTGCTCCTGGGTGCCCTGGGAGAGGTCGCCGATGGCGACCTGGCGGTGGACCCCCGGGGGCGCGACATGGACGGCCAGCGACTCCGGATCGACCCAGACCCGGGCGTAGCGCCCCCCGGTGACCCTGGGGATCCAGCCGGCGAGGGCCGCGGCCAGCCGGGGGGCCAGGGTCCGGTGCACCCGCTCCTCCGCCGTCTCCAGCCCGCGCAGGGCCAGGTCCACGGCGGCCGCCACCGCCCGCAGCCGGTCGAGCTGCGCCTCCAGGTCCGCGCGGCGCTCCTCGAGCGCGGGGAGGTCGGGCAGAGCGGCCGTGCGCTCCGCCACCCGGGCCTCCAGAGGCAGCAGCTCGCCGCGCAGGGCCTCCACCGCCGCCTGGCCCGCCTCCGCCCGCTCGCGTCCGGCGGCGGCGCTGGGGGCGGGGGCGGCCTGGGTGTCGCGAGCCACCAACCGCTGGCGCAGGTCGCCGGCGCGGGCCTCGAGGTCCTCCAGCCGCCGCCCGGCCAGGCGCCCGTCCCGCTGGGCCTCCAGGTCTCGGCGCTTGGCCGCGGCCTCCTCCGCCGCCCGCAGGCTCTGCCCCGCCTGGAGCAGCGCGGCCGCCAGGGCCACCGGCTGGCCCGCGCCCAGGCCGGCCCGCTTGGCCCGGGCCTCGATCTCCGCGGCCACCCGCGCCAGCGTCTGCTGCCAGGCGGCGAGCTGGGTCAGGGCGGACTGAGCCTCGGTGATCCCGGCGGCGAGCTGACGCAGCCGGGGCGCGGCGTCGGGCAGGTCCAGGGCCCGCAGCCGCACCCGGGCCTCGGTCCGGCGGCTCAGCGCCGCCTGCTGGGCGACGATCGCCGCCGCCACCTCCGGGTCGTTCTCGGCGGCGGCGGCGGCGCGGCGCATGGCCCGCACGCTGGTGAAGCCCCCGGCCGCCAGCAGGCGCCGGAGATGGCGAGTCAGCACCGTGACCCCAGCCCCGACCAGCAGCAGGAGCACGATCCCGGCCAGGAAGGCCGCCGGCCGCGGCTGCCCGCTGGGGGCCAGCAGGGCGTAGAGCAGCAGGAGCACGCCGACGGTCCCGCCCACCAGGCCCAGCAGGTCCGCCGCCCAGCGACGCCGGCTGATCGCCTTGCGGTCCACCGCGTCCAGACCGGCGGGCCGGCCGCGCTGCGGTGGCAGCGCCGGGATGGCCTCCTCCATCACCCCGGCCAGGTAGGTCAGCTCGGCCCCCGAGGTGATGGGGGCCAGCGCCGCCAGCACCGGGTCCTCCGGGGTCAGGCCGGCGATGGCGGCGGTGGCCGCCTGGAGCTGGTTGCCGAGCTCCTCCGCCCCGGCGGCCGCCTCCCGGACCACGTCGGGCCGGGGCGGCAGGGGGAGCGCTGGCACCGCCGCCAGCGCCCGCTCCAGCTCGGCCAGCGCCCGCAGCTCGGCGTCGAGCTCCGCCAGCTCGGCCCGCCACCACGCGACCTGGGCCGCCTGGAGCTCCGCCTCAGCCACGTCCAGCCGCTCCCGCAGGGCCTGTTGCTGCTGGTACTGCTCGGCCAGCGCGTCGCGCTGGGCCGTGGCCGCCTCCAGCTGGCGCGCCACGGCATCCAGCTCGGCCGTCACCTTGCTGAGCGGCCGGGACGAGGCCCGCTCGCCGCCGATGAAGTCGCGGCGGTACTGCTGCAGGCGGTCGATGGCGCCGCGGGCGGTGGCCCGGCCACCGCCGCTGGCGGCGGCCCGCTGGAGGTCCTCCTGGAGGGCGGTGGCGTCCAGATCGAGGATCTGCGACTGGGCCACGGTGGCCAGCGAGAGGAAGGTGTCCCGGGTCATGCCCATGCGCACCGCCACGTCGACGGTGCGGCCCCGGCGGAAGTCCTCCGTGACCTCCCCCCCGCGGACGGCGTCCCAGACCGCCGAGCTGTCGGCGCGCTCCAGGTCGCGCACGACCTGGTAGCGACCGCCGCCGATCTCGACCTCGACCTCGACCTGGAACGCGCCGCCCCCCCAGGGACGGTAGTGCCGCAGGAGCTCCTCGGTCTCACGCGGGCGGCGGCCGCGGGGGGGCAGGTCGAGGCCGCAGAGGGCCACCCGCAGGGCCTGGTGCATGGTGCTCTTGCCCGCCTCGTTGGGCCCGGCGACCACGGTCAGCCCGCCGTCGAACTCGTACCGCCCGCTGAGGGCGCCGAATCCGTCCAGGGTGAGGCTGCAGATCTTCACAGCAGGCCTGGGTCCTCGTCGGCCAGCGCCCGCAGCCCGGCCTGCAGGGCCTCCCGCACCAGGGGGCTGCCCTGGTCCGGGCGGGCCAGCAGGATGCGCACGAACTCCCCGCGAATGTCGGGCGCGGCGGCCAGGGCGTCGAGGTCGTCGGCCAGCCGCAGGTCCCACTCGATGACGCAGCAGCGCTCGGCACTGCGGACCGCCTCCAGCACCGCCTGGGGGGCGGGGGCGACCGTGGGCTGGAGGTCGCCGACCACCCGGACCCGAACGCAGCGGTCCGCCCTGGCCGGGACGGCGGCGCGGATCGCCTCGATGACGGCTTCCCGGTGGCTGCAGGCCGAGATGTCGACCTCGGCGTCCGCCACCGAGACCGTGGCCACGCGGTGCCGGGTGACGGTCGGCGGGGTGGTGGTGAAGTCCACCAGCATGGCGCCGCGCTCCCCGGTCTCCCCGAAGGTCAGCGGCTCGGGGTTGCCGGGGTAGCAGAGCCAGGGCGTGGCCCGGGGCATGTGGTAGTGGCCGCAGAGCGCGAAGGCGAAGCCCGCCGCGGCGACCTCCGCCTCCTGGAAGGGGGCGTGGTCGACCTTGGCCGCACCCTCGAACTGCAGGGCGCCGACCTCGGAGCCGTGCATCAGCGCCACCGCGGGCGGGCCGTCCGGGACCCGGTAGCCGGCCAGGGGGTTGGGGGTCCCCTTGGGCTGAAGGTGGGCGACCCCGCAGACGCGCATGTCCCCGACCGCCACCGCCTCGAACTCGCGGCTTCGGAAGATGTGCACGTTCCCCGGCCAGGGGTGGCGGGCGTAGAGCGAGGTCGGCAGGTAGGGGTCGTGGTTGCCGGGGGCGATCAGGACCGGACAGGGGACTCCCCCCAGGACGTCACCGAGGAAGGCCGCGGTGTCGGCCCCGGCCCGGCCGTCCTCGTACAGGTCGCCACCGATGGTCAGGGCGTCGACCCGCAGCTCCGCCGCCAGGCGGGCGATGCGCCCCAGGGCGCTGCGGATCGCCTGCCGGCGCCGCAGGGGCCACTCCGGGCCCAGGCCGGGGAATGCGGTGTCGAGGTGGACGTCGGCACAGTGAAGAACCCGCACCCGCGCACTATGCCGCAACGGGGGGCCCGCGGGGAAGTCACGGCCCGGGCCCGCGGCCGCCACCGCCCGCGGGCCCCCGTACACTCAGGTCGTGCCGCCTATCCTGCCCCCCGGGCCGATCGGGACCGCCGAGCGCGTCGTCCTGCGCAAACGTCACCGTCGCGGCCCCGACTTCCTGGGCAAGGTCGTGCGCAGCCGCCTGCCCGGGCGCCAGGTCGAGGTCGGCGAGCGCTTCCTCAACTACGAGGTGGCGGCCACCGTGCCCGCGGGCCCGGTGGAGGTGACCCACGACACCATCGTCGAGTTCATCGACTGAGGCAGCGGTCCAGGCCGCAGGGCTGGTGCGCCGCTACGGCAACGGGCGCGGCGTGGGGCCGGTGGCCCTCACGGTGGGGGCGGGGGAGGTGGTGGCCGTCTGCGGCCCCAACGGGTCCGGCAAGTCGACCCTCCTGCGCTGCCTGGCCACCCGCACCCGGCCCGGCGAGGGCAGCCTGCGCTGGTGGGGGGAATCCCGCCCCCAGCGCGTCCGCCACCGGCTGGGGATCGCCTTCGAGCTGTCGGCCCACGTCGACGAGGCCTCCGCCCGCCAGAACCTGGGCTTCTTCGCCGCCACCCGGGCCGCGGCCGGGCACCCGGTGACCGCGGCGGCGCTGGACACCGCCCTGGCCCGCAGCGAGCTGACGGCGGTGGCCGACGAGCCGGTGGGCAGCTACTCCTTCGGGATGCGCCGCCGCCTCCTCCTGGCCGAGGCCCTGCTCGGGGAGCCCGACCTGCTCCTGCTCGACGAGCCGACGGTCGGGCTGGACGTCGGCGCCGCCGAGCGGCTGGTCGAGCAGCTGCGCCGGCGGGTCGGACGGGGGGCGGCGGTCTGCCTGGCCAGCAACGACACCACCTTCGTCGAGCGGGTCGCGGACCGGGTCTGCTTCCTGCTCCAGGGCCAGGTCCTGCGCACCGCCCCGCTGCGCGACCTGCTGGCCGAGGTCCAGGGCCACCGCGAGCTGCGGCTGCGCTGCCGCGGCCTGCCCCCACTGCCGGCGCTGCGCGCGGTCCCCGGAGTCGACCAGGCGGCCCTGACCACCGACGGGGTGGTGCTGACCGCGCTCCGGCGCGACGGCCTGGTGGCCGATGTGCTGCGAGCCCTGCGCGACGTCGACCGGGAGCTGTTGGACCTGCAGATCCGCGACCCCGACCTGGCCGACGTCTTTCTGCGACTGGCCGGGCGGCCCCTCGATGGCTGACCGGGTCGAGGCGGCGCGCCGGCGGCGGGCGTCCCGGGCCCACGCCCTCCTGCCCGGCCGGGTCCCCCGCTGGCTCTGGCAGCTGGAGCTGCTGAGCCAGCTGGCCCGGCGCCGGGCCCTGGCCATCCGGCTGGCCTTCCCGCTGGCGCTGGTGGTCCCCCTGGTGACCACCGGCGCCCCGCCGTTCTTCGCCGGCATGCTCCTGGTGGTGCTGGTGACGCTGATCGGCACCGTCGGCACCGGGGTGGGCGTCACCCGGGCCCGGGCCAGCGGCTGGCTGGACCGCCTGGCGGTGCTGCCCCTGCCGGCCTGGCGGGTGAGCGGGGAGCTCTTCCTGGCCGCCTTCCTGGTCGACGCCGTCCAGGGTTCGGTCATCGTGGCCGTGGTGGCCGTGGCCCACCAGCCCGGCCCGGCGCTGCTCGGGAGCACCTGGGCCCTGGTCCTGGCGGTGCTGGCCCTGGCCAACGCCCTGGGGCTGGCCCTGGCGGCGCTGACCGACCACCCGGGGGAGATCATGCTCTACCTGGCCGTGCTCCTGGCGCCGCTGCTCTTCCTCTCGGGGCTCTTCACCGGGGTCCCGGCCCAGGGGGTGGGGCACGTGGTGGCGGGGCTCCTGCCCTTCAGCTACCTGCACCAGGCGTTCGAGCTGACCCTGGGCGGCAACCCGGCCACGGGGGACCCGGGCAGCTTCGCGGTGGCGGCCGCGATCACCGCCGCCGTCGCCGTCGCCGCCACCGCCGGGCTCGGGCCCGCCATCCTGCGGCGCTCACGCTGAGCGGCGCCGCCCTCAGCGGCAGTGGGTGCCGAGCCCGGTGGCGTAGATCGCGGCGATCGCGATCAGGTTGAAGGAGGCGTGGAGGACCATGCCCGGGAGCAGGGACCGGGTGCGCTCGTAGACCGCCGCCAGCACGAACCCGGCCAGCAGGAGGGTGGGCGCCAGCACCAGCACGTAGCCCTGCACCGAGGGGGCGTGGAAGGCGGTGAAGACCAGAGCGCTCAGCAGGGCCGCGGCCGCCCAGGGCATCCGCTGGCGCAGCCCCCCGTAGATGAAGCCGCGAAAGATGAGCTCCTCGGCGATCGGCGCCACCACCCCCACCGCCACCACCGCCAGCACCACCAGGTTGCCGAAGCCGAGGCGGACGGCGCAGGTCTGGGGATTGTGCCCGGCGTGGAGCGCGGTCGCCACCACCTGGGACACCAGCCCCCCCCCGAACTGGATGGCCAGCGCCAGCGGCGGCATGAGCAGGATGGGGCCCACGGTGGTGCGGCGCAGGCCCAGGGCGGCCCAGGACCCGTGCGGGCGCCAGACGGCCAGGTAGAAGACGACCACCAGCGCCGCGGCGTAGATCAGCAGGTCGAAGAGGAAGTTGAGGCCGCCGACGGCGACGGCCGAGCCGGTCCGGGCATGGGGGCCGAGCACCCCCACGGCCCGCAGCCCCAGCTCCACCCCCACCAGGACGGCGAACGCCGCCAGCAGGGCCGGCGCCAGCAGCAGCAGCCCCAGCCCCAGCTGGCGCGGGCCCCAGGGGACCCGCGGAAAGCCGTGCGGCCCTGGCGTCGGGCCGGCGTCGGCGGTCGGCGACGGGTCGGCCGGCGGCAGCTCGCTCAGGGGGCGTCTCCCAACGGAGGGATGGGGCGGCCCCATCCGGGCCGGCGCCCCCCAAGCCTACCGGCGCGCCCCGGCCGGCGCGGTGCCGGGCCTCCGCCGGCCCCGGCGTCAGGCGGCGTCGTCGGCCGGGTCGTAGACCGGCGCCCGCACCTGGGCCGCGGCCTCGGTCTCCAGGGCGGCCCGCAGGGTCAGGACGGTCGTGACCAGCTCGGGCAGGCCCACCAGCCGCTCCTCCCCGGTGTCCCGCCGGCGCAGCTCCACGCCGCCCTGCCGCAGGGAGCGGGGGCTGCAGGTCGCGCGCAGGGGCAGGCCGATCAGGTCGGCATCGGTGAACTTCACCCCGGCGGCGGCGTCGCGGTCATCGTCCAGGACCTCGATGCCAGCGGCCGCCAGCTGGGCCGCCGCCGCCTCCGCCAGCGCCTCGACCTCGGCGTTGGCGCCGCCCAGGCGGACGACGTGGACCAGGAAGGGCGCCACCGACACCGGCCAGCACAGGCCGCGCTCATCCCGGCAGGCCTCGGCGACGCTGGCCAGCAGCCGCCCGACGCCGATCCCGTAGGAGCCCATGACGATGGGCCGGGTCTCACCGGCCTCGTCAGCGAAGGTGGCCCCCAGGGCCTGGCTGTAATGGGTGCCGAGCTGGAAGATGTTGCCCACCTCCACCCCGCGCCGCAGGTGCAGCGGCGCCGCGCAGCGCGGGCAGGGCGCGCCCTCGACGGCGGTGACCAGGTCGGCGGCGACATCGGCCTCGTAGTCGCGGCCGGCGTTGACGTTGCGCCAGTGCACCCCGGGCCGGTTGGCCCCGGCGACCAGGTTGGGCGCGCGCAGCACCAGGTCGTCGACGGCCACCACCACCCCCTCCCGCCGGATCCCCACCGGGGAGGCGTAGCCCGGCTCCGCCCCGGCGGCACGGATCTGCTCGGCCTCGGCCGGGCGCAGCCAGCGGGCCCGGAGGGCGTTGGTGAGCTTGGTCTCGTTCACCGCCATGTCGCCCCGGACGATGGCCATCACCAGCACCTCGCGGACGGCGCTGGGGTCGTCGACCCCCACCTTCGGGACCGCCGCCTGGAAGAACACCGCCTTGGCGGTGCGCTCGGGCCCCACCCCAAGGAAGGCGCTGAGGTCGGCGATGGTGGCGCACCCGGGGGTCTCGACCCGCTCCAGGGGCTGCGCGGGCTCGTCCGCCACCTCCGGCTTGCGAAAGCGCGCCACCTGGAGGTTGTCGGCCAGGCCGCACCGCTCGCACAGGGCCAGGGTGTCCTCGCCGATCTCGTTGAGGAACATGAACTCGTGCGAGACGCTGCCGCCCATCATGCCGCTGTCGGCCCGGACCGCGATCAGGTCGCGCAGACCGCAGCGGGTGAAGATGCGGAAGTAGGCGGTGTAGAGGCGCGCGTACTGCCGCTGCAGCCCGGCCAGGTCCACGTCCAGGGTGTAGGCGTCCTTCATGGTGAACTCGCGGGTGCGGATGAGCCCGGCCCGGGGCCGGGGCTCGTCGCGGAACTTGGTCTGGATCTGGTAGACGAGCTGCGGCAGCTGCCGGTAGGAGCTGATCTCCCGCCGGGCGATCTCGGCCACCACCTCCTCGTGGGTCATGGCGATGACCATGCCCCGGCCGCCCCGGTCCTGGAAGCGGACCAGCTCCGGCCCCACCGTGTACCAGCGACCGGTCTGCTGCCAGATCTCGGCGGGATGGACCACCGGGAACAGGCACTCCTGCCCGCCGACGGCGTCCATCTCCTCGCGGAGGATGGCCTCGATGCGACGGGCCACCCGCTGCCCGAGCGGGAGCAGGCTGAAGACCCCGGCGGCCAGCTGCCGCACGTACCCGGCGCGCAGGAGCAGCTGGTGCCCGGCGACTTCGCTGTCAGCTGGCGTGGCGCGCAGCGTGCGGCCGAAGAGCGTGGAAAGGCGCATCGGGGCCCTCATGATACGGGGGCGGTCGCGGCCGGCCAGGCCAGGGCCGGGCGCGCCGCGGCTAGACCTTGGGCGCGGACGGCGGGGGCGGGGGGCCGGCCGGCCCGGGCGG
>JAKABB010000071.1 GCA_021802045.1 bacterium | reverse complement strand
ATCTTCGCCTCCGCCTTGGTCCTCAGCGAGAGGGTGTTCGGCGGCTGTCGGGCTGCAGTCCAGGGGTCGGAGCAGCGTTAGGTCTGCTGGCGCGAGCACCGATCGGGTCCGGTGCGCCTGATCCCACTGATCCTCCCCACGTCCCGGCTGGCGGATCACCCGACACCCTCCCCGGCCACACCGTCTGGACCGGGCAGGAGCGACCTGGGCCACGCCAGGACGGCCCGGCGCGGCGATTTCCCGGGCGGCATCCGTGTGCGCATACGGTCTTTGCCGCTGCCGCGCGGCCGGGGCGGCCAATGCCCCCGAGCAGAGCTGTCGCGCCAGGGGGGTTCAGCCCTGCCGAGCCCCGCTCGCCGCTGATCCCTGGGGTCGCGTGGGCCAGCCCGACACGGTCAGCAGCCCCGCAGCTCGCCGGCTGCCCCGACAGCTCCGGACGAGTCTGGGCCCGCCGGATCCCGGATCAGCAGGCCGGTGTCGGAGACCTGGCACTTCATTTGATGCGAGTTCCGGCCTACCGGCGGCGGCCAGTTCACCCGCAGCGGGGACGGCATTCGGTGCCGACAGGCCGTACCGGCCCGGGTCCGATCGATTCACCGCTGGACCGGACGGGCGCCTGGACCACACACCGGGGGGGGGGCTCGGGCGACGCCCGGCGCGGCCGTCACGGTCGGGCCGGCGCAGGGGGCCGCTGGCCGGCCTGGTGGATCGCCTGCCAAGCCTGAAGGATGCCCGCCCGCCTGTGGACACCGTGCTTGACCAGGGTGCTGTCGCGGCCGTGGACGTCCCATACCCGATCGGCGAGCCTGCTCTTCAGGCGCTGATGGAGGCTGTCGTCACCGCCGCCATCGGGGCGGCCGCTGCGAGCGCGCCGTCGACCGTGGAGACCAGTCGCCCCGTTGAGGTCCTGGGTCTCGATCCCAGCACCGCAGCCTGCCTGCGCCTCGGCATCCCCTACGCGGAGGGCGCCGCCGCCTGACACTGCGGCCCCGACTCCCCTGGGCGCCCTCCCCAACGCGTGCCTGGCGATCGGCACTGGGCCCGCGCGGGCTAGTCCGGGTGGGTTCGGCGCTGGTGGTGGTCGCGCCTCCGCGGCGGCGGGTCGTCATGGTGGGCGGCACTCCACCGGGTGATGTCGCTGCGCCGCACGAGTCCCTCCGCGATCAACAGGTCGAGCATCGGGACGTTCAAGGCGTCCGCGATCAGCCGTACTCGGCCGGGATCCGGAAGGTTGTCGCGGCGGCGCAACTGGCGGAAGTAGCCGGGGGTCACCCCGCACGCGTTCTCGAGGGTCACCTGGGACACATGGCGTTGCGCGCACCAGTGCCGAAGCGCGGCGTGGAACGCCGCGGCCCGGCCGGGCTCGGCCGCTTGCTGGCGCGGTCGACTCCCCCTTGGGTGGACGTGCCGGTCCTGTGGCCCAGTCATCGGCCCGTCGGTACCTGTTTGGAGGTCCACCGCAGCCACCCGTCTGCCCGGTGCTGGTGACCCGCTGCCCGTGCGTCCCGCGCCTCCCGGAGTCCGCGGGCAATGCTCTCCCAGCGCCCGCGCAGCCCGGCATTCGCGGCGGCGCTGGCGCAGAGACACGCGTCCTGGTGGAGGGCCGTCACCAGGGGCTGCCAGCCGGGATCCACTCCGAGCTTGCGAACTGCCGTGAGCCGATCTTGGAAGCCTTGTGCCCGACGAGCATCATCGGCCGTGACGGCCAGCCGGCCAGGCTTGCCGAGCGGTGGCCTGAAGAAGGTCAGGACGCCGTGCTGCACGGGCACGGCATCTCCGTACCCGATCGATCCCCCGACCAAGACCGCCGCGGCTCGACGGCGGGAGAGGCGTCCCCCGGAGGTGGCCAGCCGCCGGTACCACGGGTGCGGGTAGAGCGAGCCCAGATGCGCTGAGAAGGGATGCGGAGTCCATGCCTGCACGGCGGCCACATAGGTGGCGTCCAGCGCCGCCGCTGCCATCGGTGGGGGCGCTGGAGCCGGCTTGAGGACGATTACCTGTCCACCCACAGCGGGCTCCGCGTCGTCGTCGCGAGCGGCGCGGGGCCGGTCCGGCGCGGACGGCGACGCGTCGCGGCCGGCCTGTGGTGAGCTGGAGAACAGCGCGGTGGGCGGCGACGGTGGACCCGGCGCCGGGGCGGCAGGCGGCGGGGGTGGGCTCGGCCGACTCAGCCACCGAGCGACGTCATGCCTGACCACCTCGGTACTGAGGGACGGGACCACGATCTGCTGGGGTCCGGCGGGCGCCAAGGCCTCCGCGGCTGGCTCCACCGGCTCCAGTGGCAGGTCTGGCTGCCCATCCATCTCGCACCAGCGCGGTGTCTGGGTTCCGGGCACCCCCTCGGGATCGACCGCGAAGAGTCGCACGGGTGCGGGCCGGTCGCCCGATCGTGGCCCAGCCAGCATCACCAGCGGGTCCGGACTGGTGTAGCTCGGGACGTGGTACGGCCGCCCGCGGGGATAGCAGGTACCGTCTATGACCTCGACGAACTGGGTGTCGACGGACTCCAGCACGGCCCGAGCGAAGCCGTCCACTGGCCGCCAGTCGATCAGCGTCTGTCCGGGAGCGCAGCCCTCGGCGTTGACGGCGGCGACGGCCTCCTCCAGCAGGTCGGCCGCGATCATCCACTCCCGATAGGCCACATCGATCAGGCGGCGCTTGATCTCGCCCTGTACGCGTTCGACGAAGTTCTCGCGAGTGAACCACGGGTTGTACGGCTCGATGCCCAGACTGCTGAGCCGCAGTCCCATCGTGCCGCTCATGTAGGTGGCGTGTTGATCCATGATCAGCCAATGAGGCGTCCGCCCGAGCCTCAAGAACGCGCGCCGCAGCGCGAGCCACACGGTCGCGTCGTCCTCGCGTCCGGGAACCACGGCGAGGACCCGCGCGGGGTAGCCGCCGGCCACGCACACCAGTGGGAGATCCCCATCTGCCATCGTAGTGACGGTGCCGTCGACCGCGGCCACCTGTCCCCGCCGCACGGCGGCTGCGATCGTCGGTGACCAACACTCGTCGGGCTCGAGAGGGACCATCTCTCGGCCGGTCAACACGTGGGCGGCGGCGACCAGGTATGGCTCGCGGTGGCTGAGCGCGTCGCCGAGCTGCTCCGCCACTCCGCACAGCACGCCGGGCCGAAAGCGTCCCCCGACCAGGCTGGCGCGGTTGATAAGCGGCCGCAGTAGCTCCACAGTCGCTGCGAACTCACGGGGCTCATAGAGGTGATGGGTGACGAGTGCGACGAGTGCCGGATCGTGGACGGTCGCCAGGAGGCGCCACCCAGGGCGCGGGCCGTCCCGCACCACCCGGCAGTAGGCGCGGATCTGGTCCGGCGGGAGGGACGAGCGGAACGGCGCCAGGCAGCCAGTTGCATGCCGCGTCCCGACCTCCACGTGGATGGCATGTGCCGCGGCGAAGACGTTCCACCATACGGTGGCCACGCTGCCGTCGAGATCGAGCGGCGCGGGGCGTCCCAGGATCGACCAGGCGTCGCGGATTATGGCCTTGATTTGGCGTGCGACCTCCATGGGGCGCCACGCGTCGCAACACTGGTCGATCAGGGTCATGGCAGGTACGGGTGGATGATCGGGGCAGCCCGTGACCGCTTCCGGCGGGGCCGGGCCTTGGGCCGGGCTCGTGGTGGCGCCTCCCGAAAGGCCGCCAGCGTCTGCAGCATGCCGCGCGTCTGCCCGGGTGTGACGTCGATGCCCGTCGATGCACGCACGACGGCGGCGACGCGCTGTCGCCCGTCGGGCGGATACAGAGCAACATGAGCGGCGGCCCGCATCGTGGCCACGAAGTCCTCGAAGCTGGGATACGCGAGGAGACTGTCCGGCCCAGTTGCGGCCCACATCCGTCTGGCTCGCGCGTTGGCCCGCAGCGGCCCCACGCCCTCGGGCAGGGTGATATGGGGCCTCGAGGGTGTGCGCTCCACGCGGTCGGGCTCGTGGACCTCCTCGCCCGGCGCGGCTCTGCGGTCTCGATCGGTGGTGGGATCTGCCGGGACCGCCTCCGCCCTTGCAGGCACCCCTGGTGGTGGACCGGCCGTGGCCACGGCCTCGGGCGTGATCGCCGACTGCGGCTGGGTTCCTGCGTCGTGCGACGCCTCGGTGACGTGCTGTGGCGTCATCGGCGTGTTGCCACGGCTCCGGAGGCAGCAGCGATCGGTCCGTCACTGTCAGACGGAAGAAGGGGGGCCAGCAGGTCATCGGCGCCCGGGACCGGGTCGGCGGACATCAGCGCCTGCGCCAGCAGTCGCAGGGTCCTTTCGGCGATGGGCGCGCCGCGCAGGGCGGTGGAGATGGTCGCTGGCGTGAGGCCGCTCCGCGCGGCGAGCGCGGCCTGGTTCCATCCCCGGCGGGCCATCTCCCACCGGAGCCTGCTGGTGACCACAGAGACGCTCATGGCTGCGTGCCTGTGTCGGCACGACGGCCGGGCATCGGGATGTCCGACCGTGCCACGGCACCGCGCACGTGCGGGGTTGTGGCGCGGCTGTGATCATTTGGGCCGAGGTCGGTCTCGAACATGACCCCTTGAGCCTAACCCAGAAAACTGGACACGAGATGGACAATGTGGGGTGGTGCGTGATCTCTGGTTTGACGCGCGCTACGGCACCTTTCGAGATCAAGTGCGCACGGGACATGGCATCCCGGACCCGATAGCCCGGCGATGGTGACCGCGCCATTGGACTGCGACCCCGAGCGGTGCAATTCCACGCAGGCCGGTGGGTCCGGAATGCCGTGAGGAGGAAACGCCCATGAGGGATCGGGTCGATCTGACCCGTGGCCACTCTAGTGGGGATGTCTTGACAACCACTCCCACTGACGTTGCGGGTACGGACCGCCGAGCGGTGCCATGCGGAGAGGCGAATTGAGCAGACAGAGTGCACCGCGGCGGGTGGCCACGACGAAACCCCGGGCGGGGCCCGTGGCCCGGGCTGGGCGCTGCGCTCCAGATCGTGGAGAGGCCCGTCCTGCGTCATGGCGGACGTGTCCGAGAGGTCTTGCGTCCGGGGCGCGGAGGTGGTCAGGTCGCGCCCGGTCTTGCCTGCGTTCGCGCTCACCGCGCCGCCACCGGTCCGTCGTGGCCCATCGGCCATGGCACCGGACCGCGCCTCGGCTGCCCTCGGGGCGTGCCCGCCCGGCGGCGGTGACGAGCGCCCCGGCCGGGCCCGGGGCGACGTGGGAGATGATGGCGCCGCGGAGTGGCCGAGGACCCGGAGGGCGACGGGGGGGACCGGCTCAGCTCGGGCGCTCTCCCCGCAGCCGAGGTGACGGATGGATGGGGCGAGGGGAGGCCACCGGTGCCCCGTCCAGCTCGGCTCGACTCGGCCGCCGAGGAGGCGCGACGCGGTCCCGTCGCGCCGGCCCCAGGCGCGACGCGCGGAGACAGACACGGCCCACGGTCACGAGGGCGCGGACCATTCCCAGCTCGGGGGGAGGCGTCGGCCCGGGCGGGAGCCGCCAGGTCCCGCGCTATCGGCGCTCGAGCGCCCGCAGCATGGCGTCGTAGCCGTCATCCGCGGTCAGGTGGGTATAGTGCTCGGCGATCACACCCTCCGAGGCCCCGCCGATGATCCGCAGCTGGATGGGGTTCATCCCCTGCCGGATCATTTGGGTCATCCACGAGTGGCGGAGCAGGTGCGGATTGACCGGTCGGTCGAGAGCGGCCCGGCTGCCCAGGGCGTGGACTATCTGGGCGACCCCGGACCGGGTCAGGGGCGCGTAGGTGCCCTGTGCTCCCCGCCGACTGGCCGCGAAGAGGCGGTCTGGCGGCGTCTCGGCCGGCCGGGTCCGGATGAAGCGGTCCAGCCGCCGGGCCAAGTCCGGGGGCAGCGGCACGAACCGTTCCCGATCGCCCTTGCCACGGACGCAGAGGTGGGTGCGGTGGCCGCTCCGCCGGAGGTCGGCGGGCCCGAGGCCCGTCACTTCCAAGAGGCGCAGCCCACAGTCGGCGAAGAGGCGGAGGACCAGCTGGTCGCGGGCGCGATCGGCCGCCGCCTCCAAGCGACTGATCTCTGCTCGGGAGAGGGGCTGGCGCTCTCGATGGGGGAGCCGGGGCAACTGCGGCTGACCGGCGACGGTCTCCCCGAGGCCTCGGGCCCAGGTGAGGAGTTGCCGCACCGGGCGTACGTAGCTGTGGACGCTGGCCTTGGAGAGTGGGCGCCCGCGCCGGCTGATCCGTGCGTTCAGGTCCGTGGTGAACCGATCGAGGACCTGCTGGTCGAGATCGTCGAGGGTCCGCAGGCCCGCCTGCGCGCACCAGGGGAGGAAGACCGCCTCCAGGGCGAAGCCATAGGACGTGGCGAGGGTGCGGGGGGAGAGGCCGCGGGCTCGGCAGGAGTTGAGGTAGTCCCCGACGAGGTCGGTGAGAGGGGGCCCGAGGGGGGCGGGGGCTGGGGTGGGTTGGGGGCGGGACATGAGGCGCGACACTCCACGGCGTGAGGGACGACCCGGAGATCGTACAGCATCTGCCTGTTGGTCCCGACCTGTTCCACAGCATTTGCGTGGGTGAACTTTTGGATCTGTTCACGTCTCGGGGTGGTCGCGCGAAGACCCCTGGCAGATGCTGCTGGTGATCTCAAAATCCCACCGGGGAGCGGGAGACGGGTCTCGAACCCGCGACCTTCTGCTTGGGAAGCAGACGCTCTACCAACTGAGCTACTCCCGCCGGCGCGGTCGCCCACCTACCGTGCTGGGCCAACCGCGAGAGTATACCCGCCGCCTGTGCTACCCTCCGGCCGCCGTCGGTCGGTCCCGGGTGCCCCAGGGCCGGCGGGCGGACCGCTGGACCAGCCCCGTGGAGGGATCCGCTGTGCTCACGGCCTTCCTGCTCATCACCGCCGACCGGGACCACCTGGGCAGCCTGGGCCCCCAGTTAGCCGCCTGCCCCGGGGTGCTGGAGACTTACACCACCACGGGCGACGTCGACTTCATCGTCCGCATCCAGGTCGAGGACGTGGAGGGGCTGGCAGCCCTGGTCCACGACCGCCTGGCCGCTCTGCCCGGCATCCGCCGGACGCGCACCCACCTGGCCATGCGCCGCTTCGGCCCCGAGGAGATCGCCGCCGCCTACGACCTCGGCCTGGACTGACCCGGGGCTCAGCCGGCGGCGGCCGCCGGGGGCGCCTCGGCGGCCGCCGCGACCGCCGCCCGGACCCTGGCGCCGTAGTCCGCCACCAGCTGGTCAGCCTGGTCCGCCTCGGCCACGGACGCCACCACCCAGTACCGGGGCCGGTCGGGGTCGGGGAGGACCAGGACCCAGCCGCCCTCGACCGGGACCTTCATCCCGTCGGTGAGGTCCAGCCGCTGCCCCCGGTGACTGTCCAGCAGCACCCGCATCACCTGCCCCTTGGCCTCCCAGGGGCAGGGCTCCTGGTGGCGCCGGTGGACGGTGGGCGGCAGCTCGGCTCGCAGCGCCGAGAGGGGCCGGTCCAGGCGGGCCAGCAGGGACAGGAGCTGCAGGATCGTGTAGATCCCGTCGAAGGCCGGAAGGTGGCCGGGCCAGGCGTAGCCGCCGGCACCATCGCCCGCCACCAGGGCCCGGTGGCGGGCGGCCGCGCGCAGGACCAGGGGCGGGGCGACCTTGGTCACCAGGCAGCGGCCACCCCGATCCGCGGCGATGTCGCTGATCCGCTTGGGGGCCGAGGCCGGCACCACCACCGTGCCTCCGGGCGCCGCCTCCAGGGCCAGCCAGGCGACGACGGCCAGGGCCTCGTCATGGTCGAGGACCGCGCCGGCGTCGTCGATCAGGGTGACTCGCTCCCCGGCGGCGTCGATCGCCGCCCCCAGCTGGACCCCCACCGTCCGGGCGATCAGCGCGGACTGGGCCAGCCGGTCGGCGAACGCGCCGGGGTCGAGTCGCGGGGGCCCCGCCTCCTCGAAGCCGGCGTGGAGCGGGATGACGTCGACCCCGCAGGCCTGGAGCAGATGGGGCAGCAGCAGGGAGGCGCTGCTGAAGCCGTAGTCCACCAGGCAGCGGACGCCGGCCCGGCGCAGGCCGGCGGCGTCGATGCCGCGCAGGACGGCCTCGCCGTAGCGGCGCACCGCCGTCTCCGGGTAGGCGATGGGGCCGATCTCGTCGGGGACCACCCGGCGGAAGTCCTCCCGGAAGAAGAGGTTCTCCAGCTTGCGCTCGCTGCGGCGGTCCAGCGGCAGGCCCTCGGCGTCAAAGATGTGGATGTCGGAGGAGCGGTGGTCGAGGGGGGAGCTGACGATGTGGGCGGCCCCGGCGACGCCGCCGGTCCGGGTGGCGTGGCAGGTCACCGGCACCGGCAGCTCGGAGAGGTCGACCACGTGGGCGCCGGCCGAGAGCATTCCCGAGATCATGGCCCGCTTGATCATGCGGGAGCCCGGCTGCCGGTCGCGGCAGATGGCCAGGTCCTGTCCCTTGGGGTGGCCCGCGGCCCAGGCGGCGCCGAGGCGGGCGCACCACTCGGGGGTCAGCTCGATGTTGGTCAGCCCGCTGATGCCGTAGGACGTGAAGAGGCTGGAGCGCCAGGTGCCGGCCCAGATCACCGACTCGTGGACGGTGGCCCCGGCCTCGATCTCCTTGTTGGGCCAGATCCGGACCCCGGGGTCGACCACCGCCCCGGCGCCGACGACGCAGCGGTCTCCGATCACCGAGCCCTCGTCGAGCAGGACCTCGGGCTTGATGGTGGCCATCTGGCACACCACCGCCTGGCGCAGGCGGGCGTTCTCGCCGATGTACGCCCGGGGCCAGAGCACGCTGTTGCTGACCTTGGCCCCGCCGTCGACGACCCCGTGGCGGTCGATGACCACCGGGCCGTTGATGAAGGCGTCCCCGCGGAGCTTGACGTCCCGGCCGATGAACGCCGGGCCCTCGATCCGGACCGCGGGGTCGATCTCGGCGTCCTCGGCGATCCAGCGGTGCGGTTGGACCTGGCGCCCGTCGATCTCGCAGGCCACCCGCCCCGCCAGGGCGTCCCAGTTGGCCTGGAGGTAGGACTGGGTGTTGCCGATGTCGCACCAGTAGCCGGAGGCCACCCAGCCGTAGAGGGGGGCGCCGCGCTCCAGCATGCGCGGGAAGAGGTCCTGGGCCCAGTCCCAGGGCTGGCCCCTGGGGATCTCGTCCAGGACGGTGCGCTCCATGACGTAGATCCCAGTGTTGACCTGGTCCGAGAAGACCTCGCCCCAGGACGGCTTCTCCAGGAAGCGCTGGATCCTTCCGCTGGCATCGGTGATGACGACGCCGTACTCCAGGGGGTTGGACACCCGTGACAGCACCACCGTGGCCTTCGCCTGCCGCTCCTGGTGGACGCGGATCGCCTCGCCCAGGTCGATGTCGGTCAGCGCGTCCCCGCTGATGACCAGGAAGGTGCCCTCCAGGAGGGCGGCCGCGTTGCCGACGCTGCCGGCCGTCCCCAGCGGGCGGTCCTCCACCACGTACTCGATGGACATCCCCAGCTCGCTGCCGTCCCCGAAGTAGTCGCGGATCTCAGCTCCCAGGTACTGCAGGGTGACCACCACCTCGGCGATCCCGTACCGGCGCAGCAGCCGGAGCACATGCTCCATGCAGGGTCGACCGACCACCGGGACCAGGGGCTTCGGGCGCCGACTGGTCAGGGGGCGCAGCCGGCTGCCCTCACCGCCGGCCATGACCACCGCCTTCACCCGCGTCCCTCCACCGCGTGCCGCCGCCCAGCACGGGGGTCTGGGCGGGGCGTCCCGGGCGCCCACCGTTCCTGCCGGATCATACGGTGGCGCCGGTCCCGGGCCGGCGGCGGGAGCCCAGCCACAGCGCGCCCGCCGCCAGGGCGATCGCCGCCAGGGTGACGGCCGCGGTCCCGAGCTCCTCGGCCGTCTGGGTTGCCCCCTGGTAGGCGGGGGGAGTGGGCAGCGGCTGGAGGGCGTGCACGGACAGCCCCCGGGGCCCCGCGGCCAGCACCAGGCCACGGGGCCGCGTCGCCGAGCGCACCGGCCCCACCGTGGCCAGGAGGTCGACGGTCGCCGGCAGCTGCGATGGTGCGGCGCGGTACCAGCCGTAGCCGTCGTCCGGGGTGAGGAGGGCGCCGAAGCCGTCGGTGGCGAGGTAGGCGCTGCTGACATTGACCGCCTGCAGGGCCGTGGGCTCGGGCACGCTGCTGAGGCCGCCGGCGGGCAGCAGCTGCAGGACCCGCGCCCACCCCTGTCCGGTGCGACTCCAGACCAGCCCCGAGGGCTCCGCCACCAGCACGGTGCCGTCGACCAGGGCGGCCAGCACGTGGGTGCTGGCCGCGAACCGCGGCGCTCGGGGGACGGGGGCCCAGCTGGTGCCGGACCGCGACCACGCCAGCTCCCCGCCCACCAGGGCCCACCACGGATGCCGGGTGGCCGCCGGGGGGACGACGGCGGTGGCGTCCCCCCTGAGCAGGGTGTTGGCCGGGCGACCCGGGCGGAGTGCGACCAGTCCCCGGGGCGTGGCCACCACCGCCAGCGGGCCCCCGGCCCCGGCGGCGAGGGCGACCGCGGTGCCGGCCGGGGCCGGCCCCCCGGGGAGCTGGGCGGTGCCGAGGAGCCGGCCGCCAGGGCCCAGGAACACGGTGCGCCCCGAACGCAGCACGATGCAGCCCTCGCCGCCGGCCGCCATGGCGACGGCGCGGGCCGGGCCCGCCCCCGCGGACCGCAGCGGGCGGAAGGACCCGGTCAGGGGCCGGAGCCAGCCGGCGCGGCCCCGGGAGATGGCCAGGGTCCGGGTCGACGGCGACGAGGCGACGGCGGTCAGGCGCAGCGGCAGCGGCGGCCACCACCAGCGGCCGCCGCTGCCGCTGGACGGCCCCATCGGCCCGTAGGCCATCGAGACCGCGGACGAGCGGTGCCGGCTGGCCGCCAGGGCGGGCACCGCGGCCAGCCCCAGGGCGGCGGCGGTGAGCGCCGCCGCGGCCAGGCACCGCCGCCGCGCCCGCCGCGGCTCACAGCCCATAGAGGCCCGAGAGGATGGTGGCGGTGATGAAGAGGTCGGCCACCACGTGGATCACCGCCGCCGGCAGCAGGGAGCGGGTCCACCGGGTCAGCCAGCCCCAGAGCAGCCCCAGGCCGATGACGATGGGGATGAACGACGCCGCCGGCCCTTCGTACTGGATGGCGAGATGGGCGACCCCGAAGACCACCGCCTGGACGGCGAGGGCCCAGCCCACGGGGTAGCGGCGCTCGAACTCCGCCAGCAGCACCCCCCGGAACTGGACCTCCTGGGCCACGGCGGTGGCGGTGCAGCCGACGACGTAGGCGAAGGCGTTGGGTGGGCCCAGCGCCAGCAGCGACACCCCCTCCCGGCCCAGCAGCGGCGCCGGCAGGGCGAAGGCGACGGCCAGGAAGAGGACGCTGCCGGCGGCGGCCGCCACCAGGGCCCGGCGGCCCGGGAGCCGGCCCAGGCGCAGGTCAGGAGCGGGGGGTGGGCAGCGCCAGCGGTAGAGGGCGGCCAGCGCCAGCACCAGCACCAGCTCCAAGACCCCGGCGGCGGCGATCCGGGAGAGGCTGTTCGCCGTCCCCACGAAGCCCGGCGCCGGCCCGGTCCAGGCCAGCGCCGCCAGCCAGATGGAGAAGGGGACGGCGAGGACGACGAACGCCGTGGCCAGCGAGGCCAGGGGGCGCAGGCGCGGCACCAGCCGGGTGAGCAGGGCCAGGCCGGCGAAGTAGCCGCTCAGCCGCCAGGCGTTGGGGTCGACGCTGAGCGGATCGCCGAAGGTGCGTGGGACCAGCAGGGCCAGCGCCGCCCCGCCCAGGATGGCCAGGAGCGGCCAGGCCTCGTCCCAGCCACGTCCTGTGGGGACCAGGCGGCGGCGGCTGAGCGTGCGCACCCAGCCGGCTAGCGGTCAGGCCGAGGGCTGAGTGGCCTCGGTCGGGACGTCACCGGCGGCGCCGGTCGGCTCGGGTCGGTCGAGCTCGATCCCACCGGTGCTCCAGGTGTCGCCCTCGTCGTCGGCTCCCTGTCCCTGGAGACGCTCGACCAGGTCGTACACCTTGTCCTGGACGGTGCCCGAGAAGAGGAAGGCGACGCCAGCGGCCGTCAGCAACCCCGCCGCCAGCCACCGCTTGCGGGGCCCGCGACGCCTGGTCGGGGGGGTGACTCCGGTCTTGCGCAGCGAGCTCTCCACCGCGCGCCGGGCGTCCGGAGGCAGCGACCTGCTGACCTGGTACGCGGCCTGGACCACCTGCTCGGCGATCTCCCCGGAGCGCTGTCGGGCCTCGCCGATCGCGCTCCCGGCCCGGTCGATGGCGGCCTCGGCCACCGGCTGCATGTTCTGGGCCACCCGACCGGCCACCACCGGGATCTGCTGGCGCGCGCTGTCCAGGACAGGGCCGACCGCCTCCGAGGCGGCCCGGATCCGGGGCCCAAGCGCCTCGCTCACGGCCTGGGCGATCTCCGCGGCCGTGGCGCCGGCTCGCACCGCCGACCTCTCCGACTTCTCACGTGCCATGGTGTCACCTCGTGCTGGGCTGGCCGGCAACGCGTGAGCGTCCCGCACCGGCAGGCGGCCCCCCGTCGCTCCCCAGTGTAGACGGCTCATCCCGGCTCGTCCCGGCCGCCGCGCGCCGGGACGCCGGCCCTCCCCCGGGCGGCGAAGACCGTGACCGGGTGCCGGATGGCGAATCCGGCCGCCCGGTAGGCGCCGAGCGCCGGGGTGTTCTCCCGGTCCACCTCCAGCGTCAGTTCGGGCGCGCCCTGGGTCGCCGCCCGCCGGACCGCCTCCTCGGCCAGCCACCGCCCATACCCCCGGCCCCGGGCCGAGGGCACCACCCCGAGGTACTGGACGCACCAGCCGCCGCTGGTCCCGGTGGCGGTGAGGCAGCACAGCCCGACCGCGCCGCGGACCGGGTCCTCCAGGCAGAACCACGACCGCCAGGCTTCCCGGCCGGCGCCGCGGCGGAGCGCGGCCCAGTCGGCGTCCGGATCGGCGGCCACGGCGGCGGCCGCGCGGTCCAGGGAGCCCCGGAAGGAGGCGCGGTAGAGGCCGGCGAAGGTCGGTTCCCGGGAGGGACGGAAGCTGGCGAAGCGCATCCCCGCGGGCGGGGCGGCGAGGGTGAGCGGGTGGTGCAGCTCCAGCCGGTGCAGCCAGGGCTCCCAACCCTCCTGGGCCAGGAGGCGGTCCGGCGCGTGGACCCGGGCCCGCGGCCCGGCGCCCGCCGCCGGTGCCGGCTCCCGGCGAGCCAGGGCGACCCCGCTGTGGGCTCCCTCCGCGGTCCCCAGCGCCCTCCGCAGGAGCAGGAGGGCGAGACGGTCCGGTCCGAGCGCGGTGGCCGGCAGGTGGACCACCGGGGCCTCCAGCAGGGGGCGGTCACGGCCCCCTCCTGGAGCCCGCCGCTCGGTGAGGAACCCCAGGATGCCGCCGGCCGGCCCCCGCGCCGCCCAGGTCCGCTCTGGCGCCGGGGCGGGGACCCCGGCCGCCCGGGCCAGTTCG
>JAKABB010000070.1 GCA_021802045.1 bacterium | reverse complement strand
CCCGTTACCACTGAGTGAACTTTAGTAAGCCCACTGCTGTAGCACCCCTCGCGGGGTTCCTCCCCCATTGCTGGGTTCGGTTCTGGCCTCACCGCGAACCGCCCGCGCCGAAGCGCTGGTCTCACGTCCACTCCCCAGGTGCCCGGTCGTCCGGGCATCCGAGCCGTCGCCTGTACCATCCGAGGACGGCCCGGGAACGAACGGGGCCGTGGCTCCAACTGAGCCACAACTGGCATGGTCCGGCCAGTCGCGGAGGTTTTGGGCCGCGTTGACATCCCGGTCGACCAGTTCCCCGGTGCCCGCACAGACCAGCATCTTGTCGAGTTGGTGCTTGGCGACCAATCGGCAACCGCAGCCGTGGTGCATCTGGCTGGAGGGGAACCAGCGATCCGCGACGCCGAGCTTCGACCCGACGCGCTCGACCTTGTAGGCGAGCATGGGCCGGATCTGACCCAGGGCCGTGTCGCTGACCGAGCGACGGAAGGCCCGTCTCCCCATGCTCTTCTTCATGGCGGCGAGATCGAGATCTTCGACCACGACCTCGGGGTAGGTGTCCACCAGCCAACGCGTGAACTGGTGGTGGGACTCCCGGCGCAGGTTCACGCACCGGCGATCGAGACGGGCGAGCTTGGCTTTCGCCGCCCGATGACCGCGAGATCCGGGGATGCGCCGGGAAAGCTGTGTCCCCGTCCGGCGCCGCTCAGCCAGGCTGGCTCGCAGGGGCGCCGGGTTGGGGAAGATCGTGATGGCGCCCTCGGTGTCGGCGACGGTGGCGAGAGCTCTCATGCCGAGATCGACTCCGGCTCTCGACCCCGGCCGCGCCGGAGCCCTGGAAGGCCTCACGACCTGGGTCCGCACCGCATAGTTCACCGCCACGAACAGCCGGCCCCAGCGCTCGGAAAGCGTCATGGAGATCAGCCGGGCGTGGCCCTTGGCCAGGTGGCGCTCCACCCGGCGGGTGTTCTCCTTGGCGCGCAGCGGGCCGATGACCGGGACGACAATGGTCCGGCGGTCGGGCTCGAAGCGCATCGCCCCAGTCGTGAAACGCACGCGTGGCTGATCGCGATTACGGGACTTGAACTTGGGGAACCCGACCTTGCGCCCCTTGCGCTGGCCTTGCTGGGACGTGGACCAGTTCCCCAGCGCCTGCACCAGATCCGCGATTCCCGAGGCATAGCACTCCTTGGAGTTCTCGGCCCACCACGGGGCCACCTGGTCTTTGACCTGGTTCCAGCGCCGGCGCAGCGCCTCGAGCGTCCAGGGCACCGACTGGTGCTCCGGATCGGCCTGCTTCGCGTCCAGGTCGGCTTTCACCTGGGCCAGCGCCCAGTTGAAGGCATACCGTCGGGCCCCGAAGTGCGACCGCACCAGGGGAGGTGCCTTGGGCCACTGCACCTCGAAGCTCGCCCCCGTCACGGTCCAGCCAGAGGGCGTCGGGACGCCGCCGTCGGTGAAGAGACCGAACAAGACGGTGACGGCCTCGACCGCCGCCCGGTGCGCCTCGAAATCGCCGGTGAGCCTCACCCGGCGCGACAGCTTGCCCGGCTCCTTGGCAGGCAGATGCACCCCCCCGGTGACGCCGGCGATCCGCGCCGCTTCCTGGGCGGTGCGGGCCTCCACTATGACGCCCGCGTCTCCGCCCACCCTTGTGGTCATGGCTCGCAGCCCATCCCGGTCACCGCGGCGGTCAATCGCGCCGCCCGATCCTTCGCGGCCCGGCGGCCGTAGAGGCGGGCGCACCGTGCGGTGAGGAGCTCGGTCACGTCCCGGACCAGGTCGTCGTCGACCGCGGCGGGGTCCACCACCAGCAGCCGGCGTCCCTGCGCGGACAGCGCGGCCTCCACGTATTCCGCGCCGAAGCGGGCAACCCGATCCCGGTGCTCGACCACGATCGTCGCCACCGACTCATCCCGCAGCAGGGTGAGGAGCTTGCGCCGTTTGCCGTTGAGCGCAGAGCCCACCTCGGTCACCACCCGGCTCACCGAGAGGCCCTCGCCCGTCGCCCACGCGGTGACCCGGGCCACCTGCCGGTCGAGGTCGGCGCGCTGGTCCGCCGACGAGACCCGGGCGTAGACGGCGACGCGGCCGGTGGGGACGGATGCACCTGGAGCGTCAACCAGGATCAGGCCCCCGACGCGGCGCGCCGGCACCGGCAGCTTCCCATCCCGGAACCACCGGTATGCGGTCACCGGGTGAATGCCCTGCACCCGCGCCCACTCTTTCAAGTTCATCTCCGCTCGTTATAGCGCATCGTACGAGCAACTGTTCGCAACCCCTCGCCAGCAGCGATTCCTCGATGACGCCGAACTGGCCGTATCCGGTCATGACCAGGTGGTAGTTGGCATCCATGTCGGTGCCGATGCCGACGGGGTCGACCCCGACGGCATCGACCAGCCTCAGGATCTCGTCGATGAAGTCCTCGAAGGTCGCCGACGAGACGCCTGCCGGCCAGGCCCCCACAAGTCCGCCACCGGCCGCGACCGCCCGGGCGTGCTCCAGGCTCACCAGCCGG
Organism: bacterium; assembly: GCA_021802045.1. Taxonomy (GTDB): domain Bacteria; phylum Chloroflexota; class Dormibacteria; order Aeolococcales; family Bog-877; genus JAKABB01. Next base: position 10,918 of record JAKABB010000070.1, on the reverse strand, counting down.
GGGTGGTCGCGGCCGCCCCCGTTGAGGTGGGTATGGGAGAGCATGATCGGTGCACTCGACTCCTCCAGCACCCCCAGCGTGGTCTCGTGGGTGGCGTGGGCGACGTCAATGAGCAGCCCCAGCTGATTCATCTCGCGGACGAGTTCCCGCCCGGAGGGGGTGAGCCCGCCGTGGACGGGTGCCTCGGTCTGCAGATCGCCGTACTCGTTGGGCCGGTAGTGGAGCAGCGTGATCGAGCGGACCCCGGCGGCGTGGGACTCGTGCAGACGGTCCAGATGGCGCTCGACGAAGTCTGCGCCCTCGCATGTGATGAAGAGCCCGGTGAGGCCGGCGTCGTGGGCCGCGATGATGTCTGCGCCGGTACGGATGATGGGGAGCCGGTGACGGCTGGCGAGGTCGTGCAGTCCCCGGAGCTGGCGACGATGATCGGCGTAGGCCTCGCCGTCGTTGAAGGGTCTGGTCGCATGCACGCCTCCGCCGCCCGTGAAGCCCAGCACGCGCAGGTCGGCGACCGTGGCGAAGCTGACCGCGGCCATGGCGGCGCGGGCCATCTCGGCAACCGACGCGTCGCAGGCGTCGGCCCCCAGGACCTGGGTGAGAAGGTCGGCCGGGCTGAGCCCGGCGAGGAAGCAGCGCCCTGGATGCGCATGCACATCGACCCACGGACCGTGGGGGGCGCGGGCGGTTGTCTCGGGCACGGTAGCCTGCCAGTCTCGACCCTGAGGTTGGGCCCGGTCAACCGGTCCAGGCGGCGCAGGGGCGCGCGGAGCTCGGGGCGGGGAGCGACCGCCCGCAGTGGGGCGGCCGGGCGCTCCCGTCGCGCCGCCCACAGGGCCTCGGCGGTGGCCGTCGGGCCCGCGGCCGGTGGCACCCGCGCCGGACCGAGCCGTGCCCGGGCCCGCTCGCCGCCGGTGCCCAGCAGGGCCCCGACGGTGTCCACCACGGCCAGGGCGGTCAGCCCGCGGCGGCCCAGCAGGTGGTCCCTGGAGCCGCCGCGACCGAAAAGGGCTCCTCGCTACATCGAGTGGGCAGAAGGCAAGGGGAACCGGCCAGCGAGGAGATAGATGATGGTGATCATCCTGCGCCTGGTCCGGCAGCCGCGAGCCTTGCCCTGGGCCGCCTGGATGAGCGAGTTGGTTCCCTCCAAGGGGCCGGTGGAGGCTCTGGTCTGGTGCCAGCGGACGATGCCATCCCAGTGCGCCGCAGGCAGGACGTGAGGTCGGTGCCACAGGCGGTCCGTGGAAGAGTGCGGCGCGCCTGACGGCTACCCGCCCTCCACGGTGGCCACGGCTCCGCGAGTCGGCTGACCGTAGGTGGAGAACGCCTCCATCACCCTCGCCATCTCCTCATCGGAGAGGACCTGGGGCGTCCCGATGGAACGGGCTCGATAGTAGAGTCCGGCCACGACCTCTACGGACTCCGCGACCGTGAGGGCCTCGACGAGGCTTCTGCCGACCGCTAGCACTCCGTGATTCGCGAGCAGGACGGCGTTGTTCCCACCCAGTGCCGGAAGACAGTTTGCGGCAAGATCCTTGGTACCGTATGTCGCGTAGGGCGCGCAGCGCACCCGTGCGCCCGCGAAACCGAGGACGTAGTGGACGGCGGGGATCTCTTCGCCAAGAACCGCGAACGTTGTGGCAAAGTCGCTGTGCGTGTGCACGATGGCAGCTACGTCCTCCCGCTCCCTGTAGACAGACAGGTGCATCGGGACCTCGCTGGTGGGTGCGCGCAGGCCGTCCACGACTTGAGCGTCGGCGCTCAGGACGACGATATCGGCGGCCGTCAGCCTAGCGTGGTCCGTGCCGGTGGGCGTGACAGCGAAGAGCCCGTCGTCGGCGCGCGCGCTGACATTCCCCGAGGTCTGGCGGGCCAGCCCCCGTAGCACCATCTGCCGGGCGGTCTCCGCCACCTCCCTGCGAACGAGCTCGTGCAGCACTCTTCACACCTCCAGATTGGTCAGGGTCGCTTGGTAGATTCTCGCGGCGGCCACCCCCTGAGTCCAGTCAGGCCCACCACGACGCGCTGAGGGTCGTCGGGCGTGAACCCCACGGCTGCGGGCAGCCTGTCGTCCCTGGCGACGCCGGTCCGGAAGCCGTTGGTACGCCCGCATTTCAGACGATGTAGTGGAGATCGGGAACGTAGAAGAAGCTGCGGATGGTGGCGGGGGGGCTTCTGCAGGCGGCGCAGGGAGCGGAGAACAAGTTCCTGGACCCGGGGGGCCGGTGACCACCGCACGTCCTGCGCGGTGGCGCGGCACGTGCCGCCACGCCCACTCCTCGGGGTCCAGCTGGGGAGAGTCCGGCGGCAGGTAGAACCGCCGCAGCGGGCCGGATGTCTGGGGCACAAGGTCCTTGACGGGCTGGGCCGGGTGCGTGGAGCGGTCGTCGACGATCAAGAATGTGGGACGGTCCTGGTTGTGGATGAGCCGGCCCAGGAACTCCACGTACACCGTGGCGGTCGCGCGCTCCGGGGTCACCATGAATCGCCGCTGCCCCTTGGCGGAGACCGCGGAGATCACATTCGTCGCGAAGCGGCTCCCGGTTGTCCGCACCACCGGGGTCCTGCCTGGGCGGCCCAGGTGGCGCCGCGGCGGTGGCCGGTGCGGATCCCCGCCTCATCCCCGAAGCAGATCACCGCATCTTCCCGCTGGGCCAGCCTCTGGATGGCGGGGCAGTCCTCGTCCCGCCATCGCTGCACCGCTACCGAGTCCTGCCGGTCGGTCCGGAGCCGGGCCCGTTGGGGGGCTCGACCCCAGACGCTGCAACAGCCGGCCCACCACGGACTCGCTGAGGCGGACTCCGAGCTCAGGCCAGATCAACTCCTGGATCATCGAGCGCCTCCAGGGCGCAAGAGGGAAGCGCCGGTGCACCGGGTTCTTGCTGGTGGTGAAGCGGACCAGCCGCCGCATCTCCTTGGGCCCCAGCCCCTGGTAGACGACCGAGCGATGGAGACGCAGCGCCTTGATCACGACCTCCGGACCCTCGCCATCCCGCACGATTGGTCGGACTGCCCGCCGGCATGTCTCCGCCAACGTCGCGTCGGGAGAGGGCGCGTCCATCCCGGTTCCGGCTCACACCCCGGTCCACCAGAAGTCGCGGTGCCCCAGACCGCCGGGGCCCAGCGCGTGGCGTACCGCCCCCGGAGGGCGCTGCCGCCGACGCCGCGAGCGGCGAGCGCCAGCACCACCTGGCCTGGGTCCGCCACCGGCGCGGGGCGCTCCTCCACCGCGATCCGGCCCGATGCCAGCGGGACCCGAGCCCTCACGCCGCCGGCGGGAGGGCTCCGGTCGCCCGCAGCGCCGCGGTGATGGCCGCGGGGTACGGCGGGCGCAGCACCCCGGCGTCGGTGATGAGCCCGGTGATCAGCTCGGCCGGGGTGATGTCGAAGGCGGGGTTCCAGACCGCGACCGTCTCGGGGGCGACCAGGGTCGTGCCGGCCCGGCGCACCTCGTCGGGTGAGCGCTGCTCGACCACGATGGCGTCCCCGGTGGCGGTCGCGGGGTCGAAGGTGGTGAGAGGGGCGGCGACGTAGAAGGGGATGCCGAAGTGGTGGGCGGCGAGGGCGTGGGCCAGGGTGCCGACCTTGTTGGCGACGTCGCCGTTGCGGGCGATGCGGTCGGCGCCGACGATGACCGCGTCGACCAGGCCCCGGCGGAGGGCGGCGGCGGCGGCGCCGTCGCTGAGGAGGGTGACCGGGATGCCGGCCCGGGCCAGCTCCCAGGCGGTCAGGCGGGCACCCTGGAGCAGGGGTCGGGTCTCGGCGGCCAGCACCCGGACAGGCTCGCCCCGGGCCGCCTTGGCGTAGACCACCCCGAGGGCGGTGCCCCAGCCGCAGGTGGCCAGGCGCCCGGTGTTGCAGTGGGTGAGCAGGGCAACGGCCCCTGGCAGCTCGAGCCGGCCGTGCTCGCCGATCCGCGCGCAGGCCTGGCGGTCCTCGTCGAAGATCGCCTGAGCCTCTTGCAGCGCCACCGTTTCCGGGTCCGCGGCGCCGCCGGCGAGGCAGGCGTCGACCACCCGGTCCACGGCCCAGCGCAGGTTGACCGCGGTCGGCCGGGCCCCGCCGAGCCGCTGGCGCAGCGTCTCCAGGAGCGCGACCGGGGGCCGCGGCGCGCCCGCGGGGGCGCCGCGGAGCCCCAGGGCCACCCCGAAGGCGCCGCAGGCGCCGAGGGCGGGGGCACCGCGGATGGCCAGCTCCTGGATGGCGGTGACGACGGCGTCGACCGTCTCCAGCCGGCGCACCACCACCGCCGCCGGCAGCCGCGTCTGGTCGAGGATCTCGATGCCCTGGGCGGTCCAGCGCAGCGTCGGCACCTCACCGGCCGGTTCATCCATCCGCCACGTCCTCCGCGGGGATCCGACCCGACGCGCGCCGTCACCCCCTACCATGCCGGCCGCCAGCGCGCCCGGGCCCGGCCGTGCCGCGCCGTCGGCGATGCTACCGCACCGGGTGCCGGGCGCCGTCGGGAGGTCGGGCCGTGGCGCCGACCGCCGCCCGTGCCCGAGGCACCCAGCAGCCGGTGGCGGGGCCGCGCCTCGGCCGTCGACAGGGCGGGCCGGGCGAGCCGCCGTGGGACGGCTCCGTTCCTGTCGACCACGGTGACGCCATCGGAGGCGGTCATCAGACCCGATGAATCTGACAGGATTGACCAGTGCGAGTGACGGCCACGGAGGCCAGTCGACGCCTATCGGGGCTCCTGTCGATGGTGGCTGCGGGGGAGACGGTGGAGGTCGATCGTCACGGCGAAGTTGTGGCGGTGCTCAGCCCACCGCGCCGAGGCTGAGTCAGCGGCGACGAGTTGGTGACCCAGCTGACCCGCCTGCCCTGCCCCCACGGTCGGTTCGGCGCCGATGTCCGCGACCTGGCTCGGCTGACGGCCGGGCCAGGCGACCCGTGGCGCTCCTGATCGACACCTCGGTGCGGGTGGCGCTGTAGCGGCGGGAGCTGGGGCCGGCGGAGATCATCCGTCCCCGTGAGCGGCACGCGATCCCGGTGGTGTCGGCGGCCGAACGGCTGCCCCGCGTGCACCGGGCGGCCGGGCGCCGAGCGCAGCGGCGCTCGGCGTGGGTGGAGGGGATCCTCGGCTCGCTGCAGGGGCTGCCTATCGACATGGTGGTGGCCCAGGCGCACGGGCGGGTGTCGGCCGGGTTGGCCCGGACCGGCGCCGTGGTGGACGCCCATGGCCTCTGGATCGGGGCGACCGCGCTGGCCCACGGGCTGGAGAGCCTGGCCCTCGACGGGGACTTCGATCGCATCCCGGGACTGCGCTGCGCGGATCCCGCCGGCTCCTGACCGGGCTCCCCAGCGGCTACCCCGCGCGCGCCGTCTCCGCGATCGCCGCCATCAGGGCCTGCGGGTCGGCGGCCGGAGGGTCGTGGACCTCCCAGAGGCCGGCCCGCCAGCGGAGCAGGTACCAGAGGCCGTCCGGTCCGTAGCGCAGCTGCACGCCGGCGCCCCGGTGGGTCACCCGGTCCCCGCGCCGGCTCACCGGGCCCAGGAGCCCGCTGAGCGCCGCCTGCCCCTCGTCGACCGCCTCCGGGGCCGGGTGCCAGGGCGCGCCGTCCAGCACCGCCAGGGCTGCCGCCCCGCCGGCCCGCCAGGCCAGGGCCTGCCGCATCAGCCGGCGCGGGGCCACCCCGGCCCGCTTCGCGAACTCGTCGAAGCCGGCCCGCCCCACACGCTCGGCCGCGACCCGGGCGAGGTCGGCGTCCACGGAGAGGTCGAGGCCCCCGTCCCCGCGCCCGTGGCAGAGGTCGAAGGCCCGGCGGGCGGCGTCCGCCGCCAGGGCCAGCAGATCCTCCTCGCGCACTGGTCCGCCGGCCGGCGGCTCGGTCGCCGGGCTGGCGGGGCGGCCCGGACGGTCGGGGGGCGGCGGGGGGAGGGGCAGGGACGCCGGCGTGGCGCGCTGGGACCGCGTGAACAGTCCGCGCGCCTCGACCCCGGGGTCCGCGGCGGGGCCGGCGGTCCGGGCCCCGCTCGCGGGGCCCCCCCTCTCCGCCGCCCGCCGGCGCCGGACCCCGGCCAGCACCTGGTCCCGGCTGCGGCCGCGCAGGTGGAAGATGGTGAAGGGGTCCTGGTCCATGCGGTCGGCCACCAGGTAGCAGACGGCCGCCGCGTGCTTGCAGGGGTTGGCCCAGTCCGGGCAGGAGCAGGCGGGCCCCAGCTCCCCGGCCGCGGGCAGCAGGGCCACGCCGGCGCTGGTCAGCGCCGCGACGATGCCCGGGTCGAGCTCGCCGTCCAGCAGGGCGGCGGCATGCCCGGCCTGGGCGGTGATGGCTCCCAGGGTGCGGTCCCACTCGGTCTCGCTGAACTCCCGCACCCGCAGCCGGACCGCGTACGGCGTGGCCCGGGTCCCCTGGACCGGGGCCGACACCTCGCCCGCGGCGATGGTGAGGGCCCCGACCGCCCCGCTGCGGGCGTAGGCGCGGCCCCGCGGCAGGCGGTTGGGGTCGATGCGGGCCCGCTGCTCCAGGGCCTCGATCCAGGCGCGGCCCCACCAGGTGGCGCCGAAGCGGAGCCGGGGTCGCGCCGGGGCGGGCCGCCGGCGCCCGGTCATCCCGGGGCCCGCAGGGAGACCAGGTCGGCCAGCTCCCGGTCGGAGAGCTCGCTGATCCACGACTCCCCGGCGCCGACCACCGACTCCGCCAGCCGTCGCTTGCGGCCCAGCAGCGTGGCGATGCGGTCCTCCACCGTCCCCTCGGTGACCAGCCGGTGCACCTGCACCGGGCGGTCCTGGCCGATGCGGTAGGCCCGGTCGGTCGCCTGGTCCTCGACCGCCGGGTTCCACCACCGGTCGTAGTGGATGACGTGGGTGGCGCGGGTGAGGTTGAGCCCGACCCCCCCGGCCTTCAGGGAGAGCAGGAAGACCGGGGCGCGGCCGGCCTGGAAGGCGGCCACCATCTCGTCGCGGCGGCGGGGCGGGAGCTGGCCGTGCAGGAAGAGGGTGCCGATCCCCTGGCTCTGCAGGTGGCGCTCCAGCAGGCGGGCCATGGCCACGTACTGGGTGAACACCAAGGTGGCCTCGCCCTCGTCGACGATGATGCCCAGCAGCTCGTCGAGCGCCGCCAGCTTGCCGGAGCGCCCCGCCAGCGGCCCCGACTGCCGCAGGTAGTGGGCGGGGTGGTTGCAGAGCTGCTTCAGGGCCGTGAGCAGCGCCAGCACCAGCCCCCGGCGGGCCATGCCCCGGCGCTGGCGGATCTCCGCCAGGGTCTCCCGCACCACCGCCTCGTAGAGCGTGGCCTGCTCGGGCGTCAGCGCCACCAGGTGGTCGGTCTCGGTCTTGGCCGGCAGCTCGGGGGCGATGTCCGGATCGGCCTTGCGGCGGCGCAGCAGGAAGGGGCGGACCACCAGCGCCAGGCGCTGGCGCACCTCGTCGTCGCCGTACCGCTCGATCGGGACCGCGACCCGCTGGCGGAAGCCGTCGAGGGAGCCCAGCAGCCCCGGGGTGGTCCAGTCCAGGAGGGCCCACAGCTCGCTGAGGCGGTTCTCGATGGGGGTGCCGGTCAACGCCACCCGCACCGTCGCGGGGACGGCGCGCAGCTCGCGCGCCCCGCGCGACAGCGGGTTCTTGACGTGCTGAGCCTCGTCGGCCACCACCAGGTCCCACTCGATCGCCGCCAGCGCCGGCCGATCGCGGCGGACCACGCCGTAGGTCACCAGCACCACCTCCCGCTGGGCCAGGCCCTCCAGGTGGCGCCCGCCCCCGTGGTAGCGGCGCACCGGCAGCCCGGGGGCGAACCGGTGGAGCTCGCGCTCCCAGTTCCCCAGCAGCGAGGCCGGGCAGGCGACCAGGACCCGGCCCCGGTCTCGGTGCAGGTGGAGCGCGATGACCTGGATGGTCTTGCCCAGGCCCATGTCGTCCGCCAGGCAGCCCCCGAGACCGAGGTCGCACATCGCCGCCAGCCAGGCCAGGCCCCGCCGCTGGTAGGGCCGCAGGCTGCCCCGCAGGCCGGCCGGCTCCGCCAGCTCCCTGGGGGCGGTGGCGTCCCGCAGGCGCGCGGCGAGGTCGGCCACCGCGCCCTCCACGCGGGCGGTGACGGCCGCCCCGCCGATCCGGACGGCGCCCTGGCCGAGCACCGCGGCCAGCACCTCTCCGGCCGGGAGCCGCCCGGTCGGGTGCCGGCGCAGCCGCTCCAGCAGGGCCGGGTCGACGGTGACCCACCGCCCCCGCACGCGCACCAGCGGGCGCTTGGCCTCGGCCAGCGCCTCGACCTCGGCCTGGGTCAGGACCGCGTCCCCCACCGTCAGCTCCCACCGGAAGTCCAGCAGGTCATCGAGGCGGAAGCCCCGCCGCCCGGCGGCGGGTGGGGTCGGCGTCGTCACCGCCACCCGGGCCTCCACCGTTCCGACCAGGTCCGCCGGCCACTGGACCTCCATCCCGGTCGCGGCCAACCCCTCGGCGGCCGGCCCCAGCAGCTGCGCGACCTCCTCGTCGTCCAGCTCCAGCCGGTCCGGGCGCGCGGCGGTGAGCAGCCGCGTCAGCGGAGGCCACACCCGGGCCCCGCGGCGCAGGGCCAGCAGGAGCTCGGTCTCGGCCGCCTCCCCGAAGCGATGCAGCACCGCCGCCGGGGCCCGCCAGAGCTCGCCGGCGTCGACCACCAGCGAGGGGTCGGCGTGGCTGCGGACCTGCAGGACGGCGTCGCACCGCCCCCCGGTCTGGCGCGGCGGGACCAGGCGCAGGCCGGGCTGGGCCCCGGCCGTCAGCTCCGCCACCGTCGGCTGGAGCCACTCCCGCATCCCGGCCACCGCCACGGCCCGGCGCGCGGCGAAGGCTGGGTGGGCGGTGACCCGGGTTGCGCCCCGGGTCCGGGGCAGGGTGTCGGCGATGGCGTCCCAGCACTCGCGCACCAGCGCCTCCGGAGACCGCACCCGCAGCGGGTGACTGCCGGGCACGGCCAGCGCGTGCGCCGACGGGGGGAAGGCGGCGGCCAGGCGGCGCAGCCACTCCTCGTCGGCCCGGTCCAGCGGGCCCGCCCGCCAGGTGTCGACGCCGCCGTCGGTGATGGCGGGAAGCAGGCGCCCGCGCGCCACCAGGGCGACGCCGGCCTTTACGGCGACCGACCAGGCGGCCAGGGACGGCGGCAGGGCCGGGGTCGCCGGGAGGGCCGCCAACCAGCCCACGGCCTGCGTCATCGGCAGCAGCCGCGCCTGGACCGGTGCCCGGCGGACCCGCGAGCCCGCCGCCACCACCAGCTCCACGGACTCCACCCGGCCCGGGCCGCCGGTGGGAACGGGCCCGAACAGGGCCACCCGCCCCCGGCGCGGCGGGGTGGCGGGGACGAAGATCGCCTCGCCGTGGTGGTCCAGGAGCACCGGACAAGGCTACGCGGGGCGGGCTCCGATCCGCCGGAGGCCTCCAGGGCGGGCCACCTGAACACCGCGGCGGTCGCCGCCGCGGCCGGGCGTTCGGTCCTGCGACCGCCTGCCGAGCCGTGTCGTGGGGGCGCGGAGGGGCCGCTCGACCACCTCGGCCCCCCTCTGCGGCGTGGCGCCGCCGACCCATCACCGACGGACCGAGCCCATCCGCGCCGAGCCGCCCAGACCCCCTTCTCCGAAGGGCCCCGGCCCGCTGCTGCCCGCGGCCCGGCGGGGTCCTCCCCGACCCGGGGGACCGATCGCGTGCCGCGGAGAAGGGGGCGTTCCCGGTGCGAGGACACGGGCCGGCCCGGGCCGTGCGCGCCGGTCTTGATCCCGCAGGCTGGGCGGCCGCCCGACGATCTTCCCGGGGGTGGCGGCGCCGGTCCAAACCGCTGTCATCCACCGGGCCGCAGAGTGCCCGGATGGCGGTCCAAAGCGCCACTCTGCTGTGTGCCCAAGCGCTGGTCTCATGGTGTGGCCGTGGCCTCCTACACCCGGCGCCTGGTGGACCGCCCACTCGAGGCGCTGTTCTCCCAGCTCCCGGCGCTCCTGGTGGTCGGCCCTCGCGCTGCGGGCAAGACCACCAGTGTCCGGAGGCGAGCGCGCACAGTGGTGCGGCTCGATGTCCCCGCCGAGGCCGCCGCATTCCGCTTCGACGCCGACGCGGTGCTGGCGGCGATGCCCGAGCCGGTGCTCCTCGACGAGTGGCAGGAGGTCCCCGAGCTGATGGGGGCGGTGCGGCGTGCGGTCGACCAGGACTCCCACTCCGGGCGGTTCCTGCTCACCGGGAGCCCCCGGGCGCGGCGGGGGGCCGCGGCGTCGTCGGGCATCGGCCGCGTGGCCAACCTCGCGATGTACGGCCTGACGATTCGCGAGACCCTGGGCAGCATCGACGGTCCGACGTTCCTGGACCGGCTGGCGGGGGCCGATCTCGGCGCGTTCCCCGCTCCCGTCGACCCGCCCGACCTCCGGGGGTACGTCGACCTGGCCCTGCGCGGAGGTTTCCCCGAACCGGTCCTGCATCTGGCGGGTGCGGCGCGGCAGGCCTGGCTCGACAGCTACATCGACCAGCTCGTGGGCCGGGATGCCAAGGCCCTGGGCGGTGCCCGCGACCCGGTGCTGCTCCGCCGCTACTTCGAGGCGCTGTGTGTCAACAGCGCGGGCCTTGTCGAGGACCAGATCATCCGCGCCGCCGCCGGCATCAGCCGGATGACGGCGGGGGAGCCGGCCTTCCGCCCGCCGTGCCGCGGCCGCCCGGCGGTCCGGTGGCACTGCGCGCCGGGGCCGACACCTACCCGGGGGCGTCGGACCGGCTCCGGCAGCTGGGGGCACAGCTCCAGGGGGCCGTGCAGGGCACCCAGGGTGCGAGTTGGAGCGGCCTTGGGGCCACCGCCTTCGAGAATGCGGGCCTGCAGCTGGCCGGGGTCTTCGGCCGGGCCCACGCCGCCCTGGCGGAGGGGTCGTCGGCGCTGGCCGCCTACAGTGGCGCCCTGGCCGCGGCCCAGGCCACCGCCACCCGAGCCCAGGCCGCGGTCGACGGGGCCAACGCCACGGCGCAGGCCGT
>JAKABB010000206.1 GCA_021802045.1 bacterium | reverse complement strand
GACCCCCGGGCCGACAGCAGCGTGCTGGCCGCCGTCCTGGTGGGCTTCCTCCCCGAGACCGCGCCCGCGGCCGCGGCCACCCTCGACCAGGTGGTCGCCGCCCTCCAGCGCGGTCCCTCCCTGCTCCGCTACGCCGTCGCCCTGGACGGGGATCCCACGCCGGCCGGGACCTTCACCTTCGCCGGGCTGTGGGCGGCCGCGGTCGAGGCCCGCCTGGGCCGGAGCGCGGCCGCGGCGGGCCGTCTCCAGGCCATCCTCGCCCGGGCGGGCCCCTTCGGCCAGCTCTCGGAGTGCCTGCACCCGCGCACCGGCCGGCTCCTGGGCAACTACCCCCAGGTCCAGAGCCACGCCGCCGTCCTGGAGGCGCTGGTGGCGCGCCCGGGAGCCCCGCTGGAGGGCTGAGCGCCCCGCCCCTGGGTATACTCCCGAACGGTCCCAGCGGCGAGCACCGCGACTGCGGGCCCCGTTCGTCTAGTGGCCCAGGACACCGCCCTCTCAAGGCGGAGATCAGCGGTTCGAATCCGCTACGGGGTACCACCGACCCAGGCGCCGGGCCGCCTCGGCGCGGCCGCCGCGGCCGGCACCGGCCGGGGCGGATAATGTCGCAGGCATGGAGAGCGCCTCGCGTCGCGCCCCGCGGAAGACCGCCGCCATCGCGCCGCCGGCGGTGTTCCGGGGCCGCGCGCGGTGACCGAGCCCCCGAACCCGCCCCGGCCCCCGGTGGTGCCGATGGCGGTGCCGATGGCGGCCCACGGCCACCAGATCCAGCGGGGCCATCGCACCGTGCTGCCGGCGGAGGCGCCGGCGGCGACGGCGGCGCTGGCCGAGGCCCTGCGCGCCACCGGGGGCCGCCCCGCCCCCGACGCCATGGCGGCCCTGGGCGCGGTCTGCGCCCAGTACCCGGGGGCCCTCGACGGCTGGGCGCGCCTGGCCCAGGCCTCCCACCTGGCCGGCTCCGACGTCGAGGCCTACGCCTTCGCCCGCACCGGGTACCACCGTGGGCTCGACCGGCTGCGCAAGAGCGGCTGGGGGGGCACCGGGCAGGTGGCCTGGGCCGACGCGGAGAACCAGGGGTTCCTGCGGGCCCTGCACGCGCTGATGGTCACCGCGGCCCGGATCGGGGAGATGGACGAGGCGCAGCGCTGCCGCCAGTTCCTGCAGGACCTGGACCCGGCGGACGGGCTGGGGATCGCGGCGGCCCCGCCGCCGGTCCCCGGCGAGCGGCTAGGGGCCGACCGGCTCCCCTGACCCGGCGGCCTCCGCCGGGGGCGGGTCGAGGCGCCCGTCGTGGGGAGGGGGGGCGCGGAAGCCGGCGGCGGTCCGGTGGCCGCCCCCGCCGTACTGGCGGGCGATCTCGCTGACGTCGGCCCCGTCCGCCGTCGACCGCAGGGACCAGCGGGCCAGGCCGTCCCCGCCCTGCCACCAGATGGCGGCGAACGGCTGGCCGGCGGCCAGGCGGTCGCCCAGCTCGCTCTGGAGCACGGGGCTGTTCACCGCGGGGACCCGGACACCCAGGACCTCCAGCGGGTGGGCCCGGGCCGCCACCCGGTCGATCAGCTGGGTCTGGTACCGGAGCAGGGCCCGGCCCTCCGCCCGCAGGGCCTCCACCGAGAGGCCGTCCCAGACCTGGAAGTCCTGGGGGTGGGCGGAGAGCGCGGCCGCGACCTCGGCGCTCTCGGGCAGGGCGTGGCGCCACAGGTCCCGGTCCTGGACGTACTGCAGGAGCGGCGGGACCGGCTCCCGGTGGAGGTGCTCCCAGGTCATCACCGCGCCGCTGCGCTCCATGTCGAACCGGCAGAAGGGCAGGTCGCCCAGCTCCGCCGCCGCCGAGCGATGGTGGTCCAGCACCAAGAGCTCCCGGGCGCGCGCGGCCAGGGCCAGGAGCACCGGTCGGGGGTAGGAGAAGTCGGCCATCAGGACGGTGCGCCCGTCCACCGCCGGGGGCGGGTCCCCGTGGCGGGCGGGCACGAAGGTGGCCGCCTCCCCGAACCGCTTCCAGGCCGCGTAGGCGGCCCCGAACCCGTCGGGGCAGTCCCCGTGGTAGATGACCAGCGGCTGCTCCATCGGACCCATGATGGCGGCGCGCCCGGTGGGGCCGCTCCGGGCCGGCCCCTCAGCCGTAGATAAAGCCCTCGACGTCCTGCAGGGTGTTCACCTGGCGCTGGTCCACGACGCCGGGGATCAGGTAGTAGTTCGCCTCGTCGACGGTGAACGACGAGGGCCCCTGGACCGCGACCACGTAGGCCACGTGCCCGTAGGTCGGGTCGTAGGGGTAGGCGGCGCCCCAGACCACGATCGAGCCGACCCGGGGCTGCATCCCGGTGGGGTAGCCGTACGACTGGGCCGCCCCCAGCCACTGCCAGGCGTTGCCGTACCAGGGGACGTAGCGGCGGGTGGCCACGTACCAGGTGCACTGGCCCCAGGGGAAGTGGTTGGGCCAGGACCCGGTCGGGCCGCCCGACATCACCCCGGGGGCGGGCCCGGCCGCCGCCGCCGCCGCGCGGGCCGCG
>JAKABB010000069.1 GCA_021802045.1 bacterium | reverse complement strand
CGGCGGCGGGAGCGGGCCCCGGCCGGCCCGGGCGCCGGGGGCCGTCCTCAGCTGGCCAGCTGAACCTGAGCCGTCCCCTCGACCTGATAGACGGTGTAGGGTCCGTCGCTGGCCCACACCAGGACCTGGTAGGTCCCGGCGGCCAGGCCCCCTGTGGGCCAGGTCCAGGTGGGCCCGATCCAGGCGGCCCGCAGCGTCCAGCGGCCGGAGGTCCCGGCCCGGGTGAAGTACGAGTACTTGGGCAGGGTCCCGGAGGGACAGGTGGCGCTGGCGCTGACGGCGATCGAGGTGCCGGCCGTCGCGCTGCTCGGCTGCGCGCTGACCGTGATCGCCGTGCATGGCGGCGGGGGCCCCACGGTGATGGCGGCCACGGCCTGGGCCTGGGGGACGGTGTAGGGCCCGTCGCTGGCCCAGACCAGGACCTGGTCGGTGCCGTTCGGCAGCCCGGTCGTCGGCCACTGCCAGGTGGGCCCGATCCAGGCGGCCCGCAGGTGCCACGCGCCAGAGGTGCCCGCCCGGGTGAAGTACGAGTACTTGGGCAGGGTCCCGGAGGGGCAGGTGGCGCCCGCGTTCACGGTCACGGTCGTCCCCACCACCAGAAGATCCGGCTGGGCGGTGGCCGAGGCGGCGCTGCAGGGCGGGGGCGGCGCCACGCGCACGGACACCACCGCCTCGGCCTGGGGGGCGGCGTACGGCCCGTCGCTCACCCAGACCAGGATCTGATCGGTCCCGTTCGGCAGGGCCCCCGCCGACCAGGTCCAGGTCGGTCCGATCCAGGCGGCCCGCAGGTGCCATGGCCCCGTGGTGCCCGCCCGGGTGAAGTACGAGTACTTGGGCACCGTGCCCTGGGGGCAGGTGGGGTTCGCGGTGATGACCACCGAGGCCGGCGTCGCGGTGTACAGGGAGCTCGGGCTCGCGGTGCCCCTCAACCCGGTGCACGGCGGGGGTGGCCCCAGGTTCAGGGTGGCCGTCCCCCAGATCTGCGGCTTGGTGTAGGGGCCGTCGCTGGCCCACACCAGGACCTGGTAGGTGCCGTCCGGCAGGCCGGCCGTCGGCCAGGTCCAGCTGGCCCCGATCCAGGCGGCCCGCAGGCGCCACGGCCCCGAGGTGCCGGCGCGGGTGAAGTACGAGTACTTGACCGTCCCCCCGGCTGGGCAGGTGGCGTTGGCACTGACGGTGTCGGGGTACCCGGGCAGGACGGCGGTGGCCGCCAGCGAGACCGAGATGGATGAGCAGGGGTCGACGTACTGGAAGCGGGCCGACAGCCCCGAGGAGCTGGCCCCTTGGCTGGTCTCCACCGACACCTCGACGAAGCCGGGGCTGCTGGGAGGCGCGACCACGGTGATCTTGGTGCTGGAGTTGACCGTGACCGTGGAGGCCCGGACGGAGCCGAAGTACACGGCCTGGGTGCCCTGGAAGTTGCTGCCGGAGATGACCACCTGGGTCCCCCCGGTGTCCCAGCCCTGGTTGGGGCTGAGCCCGCTGATCTGGGCCGGTTGCCCCTGGAGCGCGGTGCCGATCTGGGTCAGAGCGGGTATGGGTGGGTTCTGGTTGGTGTCCGTCTGCAGCCGCCCCCAGGCCTGGGTGGGAGTGAAGGCGCCCGAGGCGGCCTCGGCCATCACCCCGCTGAAGAGGATCGGCGTGGCGCCGGACTGGCTGAGGGCCTGCCACTCGCTGGCCATCCCCTGGTAGTAGATCTCGGGCAGGGCACACGCCACCGCCATCCCCCACGACACCTGGTAGACCTGGGCCGCCGTCCACCCGTAGGCGGACCCGCTGCCCCCCAGCACGTCGTCGCCGTAGTCGGCCAGCAGGCCCGGGCTGGTGAGGGGACAGGTGGAACCGGTCTTGTCGGGGGAGGCCGACTGGAAGCCGTCGACCCAGTCCACGGTCAGGTTGCCCCCATACCAGTTTCCGTCACCGGCCTGCTCCATGTCGCTGGCGCCCCACATGGTGATCGGAGCGGCCAGGCCGCTGGTGGATACGGCCCCGACCAGCTCGGTGTACCAGGCGCTGCCGGAGGTCTTCATCTGCCCGGCGGTCAGGGCGTAGGTGGGCGGATCCGCGCCCGTCAGGCTGTTGCTGGTGCCAAGGGCCAGGGTGAGGTCCGTGGTCCCCGCTCCGTGGTCCGACTCGTAGCCCCGGATCCAGGCCTGGGCCACGAGCTTCAGGGTCGCGTCGGCGGTGCAGGTCTGCTCCCCGAACATCTGGGCCCCGAACTGCGCGGTGCCGGGCACGTAGCACGGCGCACCCATGTCCAGGACCACGATCCCCCCCCGGTTGGAGGTGTAGGTGGCCCGTCCCTGCTGGTAGGGGACGCACTGGGTCGTGGCCCCGGCTCCGCAGGAGCTGAGGTAGGCGGCCCATTCGTAGTACGAGGGGGTGACCGGCGGCGGGAGGACAACCCCGGCGGTGGTGGTGGTCAGCGGCTGGGTGTTGGCGACCGTCTGGGCCAGGGTGCTGGACGCCGGGACGGTGGCCGCGGCGGGCGGGCGGCCGCAGGTGGCCCCCCCCTGGGTCGCCACCGCTCCGGTGGTCAGGCTGACGGCGTGGTAGCGGCCGTGCTGGTCCAGGACGCAGCCCGACGTGGCCGAGGCCCCGGCCACCGTGAGGCGGCCCGACCGGGGGAGCTGGGCCAGGCTCTGCGCCTGTCCGCGGATCACGGCCACCGCGCCCTGCCCCGGGTGGCCGGGGCTGGTCCCGGCGATCAGCATCGCGGTGGGACCGGTCTGCCAGCAGCTGTCCGGCTGGATCAGGGCACTGCTGACCGGGAGGTCCAGGCAGGGAATGGCGTGGGCGCCCACCACAACGGAGCTCGGGGCCGAGACCGGGGCCCCGACCGGCGTCGAGGGCCGGTGGGCGGTGGGGGCCCGGTGGGCGGGCAGGGCCCAGCTGGACCCCCAGGCCACCCCGAGGGCGATGGCCGCCAGGGCGACGGCGCCCATGCACCACCGGCTCGTCGCGCTCGCTGCTGAAACTGGAATGGGATCTACCTGCTGGGGTTGGCGAGGACGGACCTGGACCCGAGTTCCGGCCCAGACGAGCATGGCCCGTCCGGAGCCGCGGCGTAGGTCCTCTGCCTGCGAACGTTACCCGAGACCCGTGAAGGGAGGGGCGCCTGCGAGTAACGGCACCGTGACGACGACGGGGGTATTCTGTCCAGCGGGCCAGATGACTGATCGGCTGGCCCTGGCCACGCATGGCAGGACGATGGCCCGGACCCCACCCCGAGCGATGCCGCGGATCGCGCCGGGGCCCGCCCGGCGGCGTCCACCCGCAACGCCCCCGAACGGGCCACCGCCCCCAGGACCGGCGGCGCCGGGCGTCCCTCCGGAGCTCACCCGAGCGGCTATGGCTATGATGTCCCGGCCCAGCCTCTCAGCGGGGAGCGGAGCGGGCGGCGCCCCCCCAACCAGCCACCGGCAGAGGGACCCCATGGGAAAGACGGCTCTCATCACCGGCATCACCGGCCAGGACGGCTCCTACCTCGCGGAGCTCCTGCTGGAGAAGGACTACGCCGTCCACGGCGTCGTCCGTCGCACGTCCAGCCTCAATCGCTCGCGGATCGAGCACCTGCGCCGCAGTCACGGCGCCGGGGGCAAGGGAGCCCGCTTCACCCTCCACTACGGCGATCTGACCGACTCCGGCAACCTCAATCGCCTGATGCGCACCATCCGACCTGACGAGGTGTACAACCTGGCCGCCCAGAGCCACGTGCACATCTCCTTCGAGCAGCCCGAGTACACGGGTGACGTGGACGCCCTCGGCACCACCCGCCTGGTGGAGGCGATCCGGACCGCCGAGCTGTCGACGCGCTTCTACCAGGCCAGCAGCTCCGAGATGTTCGGCACCTCCCCGCCACCGCAGAACGAATCCAGCCCCTTCCACCCCCGCAGCCCCTATGCGGTGGCCAAGGTGTACTCGTTCTGGATGACCACCAACTACCGCGAAGCGCACGGGCTCTTCGCCTGCAACGGGATCCTCTTCAACCACGAGTCGCCGCGTCGCGGCGAGAACTTCGTCACCCGCAAGGTGACCCGGGGCGTCGCCAGCGCCGTGGCCCAGGGCACCAAGCTCCGCCTGGGCAACCTCGACGCGAGGCGGGACTGGGGCCACGCCCGGGACTACGTCCAGAGCATGTGGCTGATGCTCCAACACGACACCCCCGACGACTACGTCATCGGCACCGGCACCAGCCGCTCGGTGCGGGACCTGCTGGAGGTGGCGTTCGGCATGGCCCGGCTCGACTGGCGTGAGTTTGTGGAGATCGACCCCTCCTTCACCCGGCCGGCCGAGGTCCCCGACCTGGTGGCCGACGCCCGCAAGGCGCGAGACCAGCTCGGCTGGAGGCCCACCACCTCGTTCGAGGACATGATCCGGGAGATGCTGGAGACCGACCTCGCCGCCGCCGGCCTCGACCCGGCAGCGGTCCTCGCTCCCCGCACCTGACCGCAGGCACCGGGTTCCGGGTGACACGGTCCCAGAGGCCGGGACGGGACCAGCACCGGCGGCGGCGTGCGGGGCTGCCCGGGAGCACGGTCCCCCGGCCAACGGCCCTCGCCGCCGCGCGGCTGCCGGCGCCGACCTCCGCCTCTTCGGCGGGGCGCCTCAGGGCGCCCAGACGCTCTGCTGCCTCATGGGCTCGCCAGGGACGGGGAGCCCGCCCATGAGGCGCGCCCCCGGCGACGGGCCAGCCCCGGCCGATCCGCCCCTCGGGCCGCCGGGCCCCGGAGAGGCCCCAGAGGGGTGGGGCCCCGGCTCGGGGTCGGGTCCGGCCCCGAGTCCCCCCGGGGGCCGCCTGGCCACCGTCCGCAGCTCCCTGGACTGGGTCCGGGCCCTGGCGAACTCCGAGGGGACCCCGTACGTGGGGCCCCCGGTCTGGGGGATCCGGCGGCGCTGGTTCATGATCCTGGTGGTTGGAGCCGCAGCCCTGGTGGCGGTGGCGATCAGGTTCGACGCCCAGAGGGTGGGCGGCTTCGTGACCGGAATATGGCAGTACGACGACGCGGTCTACCTGGGCACGGCGGTGCGCATCGTCCACGGAGTGCTCCCGTACCGCGACTTCGCGCTCATGGGACCGCCCGGCGGCCCCTTGCTGCTCACACCTCTGGCCGAGCTCGCGCGCGTGGTCGGCACCGAGAAGGCGCTGGTCGCCGCGCGGCTGGCCACGCCGCTGATCGCCGGGGCCAACGTGGTGCTGCTCGGGCTCCTGCTGCGGCGCCGGGCCCCCCTGGTGGCGGCCGTGGCCTGCTTCGCCCTGGCCCTCTACCCGGACGGCATCCTCGGCACCCTGACCTTCCTCCTGGAACCGCCGCTCGAGTTCTTCTGCCTGCTGGGGGCCGTCCTCCTCTTCGACGGCGATGACTTCGCCCGGTCCCGGGGGCGGGTGCTGCTGGCCGGCGTCGCCTTCGGCCTGGCCGGAGCGGTCAAGGCCTGGGCCATCCTCCCGGTGCTGGTGGTCGTGGTCCTGTGCCTACCGCAGGTGCGCCGACGCCTGATCCCGTTCAGCGCCGGGGTGGCCGGCGGCTTCCTCGCCGTCTGCGGGCCGTTCCTGGTAGCGGCCCCGCGGGCGTTCGTGGCGCAGGTGATCTTCGCCCAGCTCGGACGCGGTGGGCCGGTCCAGGTCACGCGCGTGGCCCGTCTGCAGTTCCTTTCCGGACTTTGGACCGGTATCGGGGTGGGGGTGCAGACGCCCCACCTCCTGCGACTCACCGCGATCGTGTGTGTGGCGATCGCGGTCACCGTGGTGGCCGCCTTTCTCCTCGTCTCCCCCCGGGCTGGCACGGCCCCCGCCGCGGTACCCGGGCGGCGGGCCCCACACCTCTCGCCGCTGGAGCGCTTCGCGCTGGCTGCGGCGGTGGTGGTCCTGGCTGGCCTGATGTGGCCGCCCGAGTTCTGGTACCACTACGCCTCATTCTTCGGGCCCTTCCTGGCGCTGGTCCTGGGCCTGTCCGCCGGTCGCATTGGCCGGCTGCTACCGCTCCCGGCGGTGGCGATCGCCGTCCTGGTGCTGGCGGCCGCAGCCCACCACGCCGCGGGGATCCCCCGTTCCCTGCCCGCCGTCCCCAACGCGGCGCCGCAGATCGCGGCAGCCACCGCCGGCGTGCCGGCCGGGGCCTGCGTGGTCACCGACGACCCGGAGTTCACGATCATGGCCAACCGCTTCACCGCCAGCTCGCCGCACTGCCCGCCGGTCGTCGACTCCCTCGCGGCCACCCTGGTCGTCTCCCACGATGGGACCAGTCCGCGGGCCGACGCCCGGGCCGCCGCGGTGTGGCTGGGCTACTTCCGCCAGGCTCGGTACCTGATGCTCTCCCGCGCCAGCTCCGTCCGCATCGCGTGGACGCCGCAGCTCCAACGCTATGTGTACCGGCACTTCGAGCTGGTCACGAACCAGCCGTGGATGATCCTGAAGCGCGTCAGCTCGCCTCCCGCCCATGCGCCCAGGTACCACGTGCCACCGCCCCTCCTGCCCTGAGCGCCGTCCCCGCGCCTGGGGCCCCACGCGCCGCCCTCGCCCGCGGCAGCCGACCCCGACCGGTCAGTTCCGCCAGGACCGGCCGCCGCGCTCGGCCCAGCGCTCGCCGCTGAGCCAGGAAGCCCGGTCAGGGGGGCGGCCGCGGCCCTGCCCGCCACCGCTGGGATGTTGCCAGAACTGCTGCCCCAGGGCCGGCTGCGGGCCGATCCTCGAGCCGTGCCGCGCCAGGCGTCCAACCTCTGTGGCAGGCACACCCGAGCATCGCCCTTGGCCCCAGCCCCCGATGCCGATCTTGCCGGCCGTCCGGCTGCACTCCCCGCGCCAGGTTGCTGGCATTCCGGCATTGAGATTGAGGTTGGAAGAGGTGCGGGGCGGCCTCCGGAGTCGCGGGACCCCTGGGCGGAGGGGCGCTGCGCGACCGAGAGCGGCATGCGGTGTGTGCTCCGCTGCTGGCGATTGGTGCCGCGGGCAGGCGGTGCCCGGTGCCGACCTGCCCCCCTCCACCGGCCGAGCCCGCGCCCTCCCGCGGGGGCCCTGGCTGTCGCGTCAGGCCCCAAGCCGGACGCCGGCACCGACCAGCTGAGCTGTGGTGGGCTCCGCGCAGCAGAACCACGGCTCGCTCAGCCGCGGCAGCGCGCCTCGTGGCGGCGGCAGATCCCGGCCGGCGTCGGCCCAGGGCAGGCCTGAGGCCGCCGCGGCCTGGGCGCTGAGCTCGCGGATGGCGGCATGGGTTCGTCGCGGCGGCACCCCGCTGTCGACATCGGTGGCGGCCAGCTCGGCAATCGCCGCCTGGAGGCGGTCCATCGCCGAGTCGGGATGCTCCCAGAGATGGCTGAAACGGGCTGGGTCATAGCCGCGCAGGTGGGCGCGCATCTCCGCACGGGCCAGAAGGAGGGAACCCGGAGGCACCAGGAGGCGGATGCTGAGCTGGACCGGGTCAACACTGTCGACCAGCTCCTCGTCCGCGATCAGGTCCAGCAGCTCGAGCTGATCGCGCAGCGTGCTCCATGGGGTGAAGGGCAGCAGCGAGGGGCGCAGCTCCACGCCCAGCGCGCGGCAGAGGCGCAGCGCCGCCCGCACATCGTCCACCGAGTGCCCCTTGCCGAGGATCTCCAGCACCCGCGGGCTGGTGGACTCCACCGCGGAGACGACGAACAGCAGGCCCATCTCACGCAGCTCGGCGACCACCTCAGGGTGCTCGAGCAGGTGCTCCACCTTGGTGGTGATGTCGAAGGTCATCTCCGGGCACCGATCGTGCGCCGCCCGGGCCACCGCGAGAGCGTGGGGCACGGCGTTGAGGAAGTCCGGGTCGCCGAAGGTGAGGTGGCGCATCCCCCGGTCCCAGAGCCGGGCCACGTCCTCCACCAGCACCTCGCGCTGCCAGACCCGGATGCGGCCGTCGTACACAGCCGGGACCGGGCAGTGCCGGCAGCGGTGCACGCAGCCCCGCGTCGCCTCGACGTAGCCGGTCAACCGCTCCTCACCGTCCACGATCAGCCTGGTGTAGCGCTGCAGCGGCGGCAGCAGGTCGCGCGCGGGGACGGGGAAGCGCAGCCGGTCGAGCACCACCGCGCGCGGGGCGGAACTCCCTCCGGCCAGGCTGACCAGCTCCTGTTCGTACTCGCCCCCAAGCACGGCGTCGACCAGCCCGGACTCAAGCGTGGGACCGCAGAGCGGCGCGTAAAGGCCGAAGAGCGCGATCCGGACACCGGCTCCGCGACGGGAGCGGATTGCCCGGGCCACGGGCACGGCCATCCGCATGGCCGTGTGCATCGGCACGGCGATCGCCACCAGCTCGGGGGCATCGAGATCGGCCTCACCGAGGTGCTGGACCGAGAGGTCGACGACACTGGCCTGGTGACCTGCAGCGCGCAGGAAAGCGGCGGCCGAGGCAACGTGCAAGGGCTGGTGGCCGAGCTCGTAGCAGGAGACGAGCAGGACCCTCACGGAGGGCTGCTCACGACGGCGGCCCGGACCCAGGTCTCCTGACATGGCTGGTGCGCTCCTGCGGCCGGAGGGAGTATCACCGCAACGTCCGACTGCTGCCTGCGGACCGCCCTGGATGCGCGGACCTCGTCGCCCTCCCAGCCAGCGCGGCCGCAGCCATCGGCCCCGTCTCGAGAGTACCGTACGCGTCGCTGCTCTCCAGTTGCATCGTCGATTGACTTCCGCGGCAATCCTTGACGGCCCCCTGGCGAGTTCCGCCGGTCGTCGCAATGGCCCGGCAACCCGAACCACCGACCAGTGGAGGCACCATCATCCCAGGCAACCCGCTCAGCGCGGAAGAGCGTGAGGGGATCGAACGTGAGCGGTCGCCGAGACGGATCGCCCGGCGGCTCGGGAGGGCAGCGGCGCATGTCTGCAGGGAAGTCGCACGCGGCGGAGGGCGCGACCGCTACCGGGCGCCAGCGGCACACCGTCGGGCTCTGCGCGACCGGCAGCGCCCGGGCCAGCAGACGAGGTTCCAAGCTGACCGGGGGCTGGCCCGGCGAGTGGAGCGGCGTCTGGCGGCGAAGGACTCGCCGATGACGATCGCCCGGCACTTGCAGCCGAGGGCTCGCCGCTGAGCCGCGACACGACCTACCGGGGCATCTACGCCCGCGGCGCTGACGAGCCCGATGGCGGCGCACCGCTCCGAGCACCAGGGCGTCGAAGGGCTGGCGCAGGGTCGCCTCATCGCTCCCCGGGGAGGCTTCCAAGAGCCGACCGCCTCCCGTCGCGGCGGCCGGACCGCGACCACGATCGCCGCCAGCGACCCCGTCGCCGCCATCTCGGCGGCAACGCCCTCCTAGATCAGCCCCCCGCGCCGAGCATCCGAGCCCATGATCTGGCTGGGCGCCCGCCGCCGGCCCACCCACCGGATCCGAGCTGTGAGCGCGAGAAACGGTGGGGCCTGGCGGCGTGTCCCTGCTCAGGGAGCCCTCAGGCCACCCACGGACTGGGGCGAAGAGCGGCAAGTGTGCTGGCAGCCGCGCCTCGGGTGGTACTGGCTACGCCGATGCCGGAGAGGATGGAGCGTCGGCGCTCCAAGTGCTCATCCGTGCCCCGCGGCCAACCCAACCCGGCGCCGACGCCAGTGGTCCCACCCGAAGGGCGACGACCCCACGATCAGGAGCAGCAACAGCGACCCGGCACCCCACACGAGCGATGGCCCCGTCGGGTGGGTGACGACGAGGAGGGAGAAGCCCGGCTCAACGGTCCGCAGATGCGCCGCTTCGTTGCGGGCCACGACCTGTACGGCCTGCTGTGTGCCGGAGGTGCTCACCACCTCGGCCAGCGCCACCACCCGCCCGAAGCGGAAGGCGGCCACCGCCAGCGTGGGCGTCGCCTGACCGCTCTTGGGCTTGGCGGACGAGCCGTACACGGCTCCGGCCGACCCCGGCACGCCGGATACGGTGAAGTTCGCGCGGCGCACCAGCGAGTTGGAGGTGCTGGATTTCGGGCCGCCCTGCTGAGCCTTCAACACCCGGTCGACCGAGCGGGCGGTGGCGGTGGAGGGCAGGAGGAACGCGATGACTCCAGCGCCGCTCGGCACCTTTGGAGCCGGGGCCCAGATCTTCGAGTAGATCCCGGTCTCCGCAGGGAACCGCTTGGCAGCGGCCTGGAGGAGTGCCAGCCCGGACTGGGCCACCGGCTGTTCGGCGGCACTGGTCGCCTTGATGTCGTAGGCCTTCACCCCTGGCCGACTCACCACCAGGCGGGCCAGGCGGGCGCGCACGACGTGGGTCTTCGGGATCAGCGTCTGATACCCGGCGACGGATCCGATGACCACGACCGCGACGCCGACCAGAGCGAACCCCAAGGGCCCGAAGGGCCTTCCAGGACGGGACCCTTGGCGCCGCGGGTCCCGGTTGCTCGCGCTCTCGCCCTCTGTCACCGGCAGATTGTACCGGGTCAGCGAGGAACGACGGACCTGGGGGGCTGGGAGTCGGGAGCAGAAGGGCTGCCGCCCGCGTGCGTGCTGGAGCACGCCGCAGGCTGAGCAGGGTGCCGAGGAGAGCGATGCTGCGCTGATGTCCCGTCTGCACGACGCTCATCAGCGCGTCGTGCGCCTGGATACCGGGCGGCGTCCCGGAACTGGTCAGCCAGTTTGAGAGATGCGGGCAGGACTCGCTGAGCAACCCCCTCGAGCGACCCCCTCGCACACGGCCGAGCGGATCCAGGCTATTGCCGGGCGGCGGGACGGGGGCGGGGGGCGATGGACGAACCGCTCCGGCCAGCGCTGGTAGGCACCGCTCCACGCGGGGGCCCGCCGTTCGCGTTCGGCCGGGTCGGTGTCGAAGTGGATCCTGGCCAGGGTGTGGTGGCCCAAGACCCCATGCTGGTGCGGCTGCTCATACCGCGCGTACCAGGGGAGGAAGTCGCCACCGCCCCCTTCCGCGCGCCCCACCCCCAGTCAACTACTACTCCGACCGGCGTTCCACACTCACCGCTGGTCACCAATGCGCCGCAATATCCGGTACAGGGGTACCCGTCCCACCGGGGCACACCGGGGAGCGTGGATCGCCCGCGAACCAACCGGCACCAGCAGGGCACCGGGCGGATCCATCGTCTGGCCGCGGGCGGACCGACTCCGTGGCCGTGGGTGGTCCAATCCCGCGCCGTTCGCCGGGACCCGGGGCCAGACCCGGCGCTCCACGGCAAGACGGAGAGGTCCGGGCGGGGCAACCCAGAGCGAGGCGCCAGGCTCGGCGAGTCGGGGAGCCCCGGGGTCTCGCCACCGGGGCACCCCCTGCACGACCCGCGCCGCTGGCGAGCCACACGCAGCCGGGCAGGGAGCCTCGGCCGAGACTCTCAGCATCTTCCAAGCCAGTGCACACGATCCTCTGATGCTGGTGCGCTCTCCTGTGGAGGGGACCGGTTCCTGGAAGGAGAGGCGCATGTTCTGGATCTATCTCACGCGAGAGCTTCGGCGAAGGCGCCGGCAGGCGGCGGTCATGGCCCTCAGCATGGCGCTGGGGATCGGCCTCGTCGTCACCACCACCTCCCTGTCGAGCGGGATCGCCAAGGCGCAGGCGCAAGTCCTGCACTCGCTCTACGGGGTGGGGACCGACATCTCAGTGACCCAGACCGCGACGGTGGGCTCTGGCGGCCCGCAGCGCGTCGGATTCGGCGGGGCTCACCACCCGCCCAAGCCCGGCCAGAAGATCTCCCAGAATCAGGTGACCTCCTCCCCGGGCCAGGGAACACTCGCCGCCACCGCGGTCGCGAGGCTCGCCGCCCTCCCCCATGTCAGCGCCGCGGCCGGAGGGTTGACACTCAACGTCATCCACATCTCCGGGAAGATCCCGAAGTCCTCAGCGCCACAGAGCGGAGGTGGCTCTTCGGGGCCGGTGGGCGGGCCCACCGCGGTCAACGTGAGCAGCTACTCGATCGAGGGCGTCGAGGTGGCGGCCCGCGACATCGGGCCGCTCGTCGCCGCCTCAATCACGAGCGGCCAGTTCTTCGTACCCTCCCAGACCAAGGCGCCGGTCGCCGTCGTCGCCCAGAGCTTCGCCAAGCAGCGACGTCTGAAGGTCGGCTCGACTCTCACGATCGACCGTGCGACATACCACGTCATCGGCATCGCCTCGGTCGCGTCGAGCGCCCCCAGCGTCTACCTGCCACTGGCCCGCGCCCAAGCCATCGCGAGTTTGTCCGGCAAGGTGAGCACGGTCTACGTGAAGGCCACGAGCGCCTCCGATATCTCGGCCGTCACGGCGGAGATCAAGGCCGCCCTGCCGAAGGCCACGATCACCTCGGCAGCAAGTCTCGCGTCGCAGATCACCGGCTCTCTGTCCAGCGCGGCCAACCTCGCGGGGGTGCTCGGCAGGTGGCTGTCCATCGCGGTGCTGCTCGCGGCCTTCGCCGTGGCCAGCCTGCTGACGCTGTCCGCGGTGTCCCGGCGGGTGCGCGAGTTCGGCACGCTGAAGGCCCTGGGCTGGCGCTCGCGGCGGATCGTCGGCCAGGTCGTGGGCGAGGCCCTGGTCATCGGGGTGATCGGCGGGGTCCTCGGCACCGCGGTCGGGGTTGGGGGTGCGGTCGCCGTCGCCAAGCTGATCCCGAGCCTCACCGCGTCGCTGGGCCCGGCAGGAGCCCCGGCCGGCCCGCCTGGTGGCGGGGTGGGCCCGTTCGGGAGGGCCGTCGGGGGGGCCACCGCGCACTCGCTCACCGTCCACCTCTCTGCCCCGCTGAACGCCAGCACGATCGCTCTCGCTATCGCCCTCGCCATCGCGGGCGGCCTCATCGCCGGAACGGTCGGGGGCTGGCGCGCGGCCAGGCTCCAACCGGCCGAGGCCATGCGGCGGGTGGAGTAGGGCTTGGACGCAGCCACTGACAACACGGAGGCGGACCGCATGTACGAGTTGAAGGGCGTGAGCAAGCGCTTCGCGAGGGGTCGGCAGGCGGTCACGGCGCTGGACGGCGTGGACCTGACGATCGGTAAGGGTGAGTTCCTGGCGGTCCAGGGTCCGACCGGCCACGGCAAGACGACGCTGCTGCAACTGCTCGGGGGCTTGGATCGGCCGACGGCCGGGAGCCTATCCTTCGAGGGGCAGAACCTTGCCCCGATGCGGGAGGGCGCGCTCGCGACGCTCCGGCGACGTGCCTTCGGCTTCGTGTTCCAGACCTTCAACCTGATCCCCACGCTCACCGCCCAGGAGAACGTGGAGACCGCCCTGGCTCCCCTTGGCGTGCGACCGGCCGAGCGGCGCCGCCGGGCGCTGGAGGCGCTGGCCGCCACCGACCTGGCCGACCGCGCGAAGCACTTGCCCCTGGAGCTCTCCGGCGGCCAGCAGCAACGAGTCGCCATCGCCCGAGCCCTGGTCCGTGACCCCGCGGTGATCCTGGCCGACGAGCCGACCGGCAACCTGGACGAGAACATGCGGGACGACGTCATGGAGCTGCTCCTCGGGATCTGGCGGAACCGGCACCCGACGCTGGTCATCGTGACCCACGACAGCGGCATCGCCAGTCGGGCCCAGCGCCGCATCTGGATCCGCGAGGGCCGTGTGGATGTTCAGGACCACTCCGTCGTGGCTCGGGCATCGTCGCCCGAGAGCGCGATCAAGAGTGGTGGCGGGGGCGATGGCCACGGATCGAGCCCCGGGCCGGAGAGGGTCCCGTGAGGGGCGGGTGCCGGCCCGTGCCCAGGCCGGCCGCGGGCCGCGGGCTGCGGCCGGCGGCGCTGGCCCCGCTGGGTCGG